>JBHPCA010000030.1:0-16371 GCA_042576225.1 Candidatus Babelota bacterium | reverse complement strand
GTAAATTCTTATGCTCTTATAGAACTTCTGGAAATCATGCCAGAATTAACAAAACATTATTTTGAGCCACCAAAAATAAATTTTCTTGAACAAAACAAAAAACTCGACAAACTAGTAAGCAACATGATGTACAATACTTTTTTACAAGGTTTTGCCAAATTCAAAATT
Source organism: Candidatus Babelota bacterium (assembly GCA_042576225.1). Lineage (GTDB taxonomy): Bacteria > Babelota > Babeliae > Babelales > Vermiphilaceae > GWF2-30-66. Next base: position 16,203 of record JBHPCA010000030.1, on the reverse strand, counting down.
GACCCAAAAAAATTTTTACATGACATATCTGGAAATATAGTTGCTACACTACAGAAACAAACCAATCAAGCGTATAAAGCAAATCTCAACAATAATATAGAAGTCCATGTTAACTTAGAGCACTTAAGACAGGTACTGGCAAGATTTTTGGAACTTGCATTTGGCAAGCTTATATGGAGCCCTGAAGATCATACAAACATTTGGGATCTTTTTCAATCAACCTCAAAAGCCGTGAAAAACTTCTCTCAAAAAAAGATAATGGCCGACATGGACAATTTGGACGATCTTTACTGGTCAATAGTCCATAGATTTTGCTTCTTCTTGGATATAACTGGACATGAACTACCAATAGAGTTTTACCAAGATTTTAAAAATAAACTATTATCTGCAAATTTGCTTATGTTCCAAATAGAAGAACAAGAGCAATTTATCACCAACAAAGAAACACATCTTGTACAGGCTTTATTTGAAGGTGAAGCTAAAGCTCGGGCATATAAACAAGGCCTGATTGTCAGATAATTTTCTGCATTGAAAGTGGGGCCGCGCTATAACAGGCAGCCCCAATAGTTTTTGTAAAAATATCTATAAACTTATTTGATTATTTGCTTGCAGTACCTTTTGCTTTAGCCTCTTTCTTCGCCTTAAGTGCTTCCTCACCTGCTTTCTCTTTTAGCTCTATAAGTTTTTTGTTTGCTTCAGATGTAGCTTTTTCTAAATTTTTCTCTGCCTCATCCGTTGCACCATTGGCTATTTTATCAGTCTTTTCAAGAGTTGGGCTAAATAGGTACTTAGTCAAATTCATGAAGAATTTCGCTGGCTTTTTAACATCAAGCTGCAATCTCAAAGGTTCTGCTCGTCGCTTTCCAAAAATGGTCAAATCCAATTCTACATACGGCAATTTCAGCTTTACAAGATCGCCAAGATTTGCATCAAAATCAAACTTGTGTATTACAAATAATTGAGTAAGTACATAATTCACAATCTCAGTAATCTCTTTTGCCGCTTTGGTGAATATCTCAGCCGTCAATAACCCAGTTTGTTTAACTCCAGCCACAATTGTAACACCAGTCGTTGCAAACATTTTTCCAACATCCATAGCAGCATTCGTGCCAATTTGAGCTATACCACTTACAATATTCAATGTAATATTCTTGTGTATTTCCAATGCCGCAACTGCAATCTCACGAGAAGTTACTTGGAATAAATTACACCATGGTTTTTCAAGCCATGGCTTTTTACCACATGCACTTTTCCATTCTTTAATTTCTTTTTTAAGCTCATTAATTCTCCACTGTGTACCTTTTTTCAAATTATTAAAGTGTGCTTTTATGTCAGCAACTGCTTTATTTTTTGCTTTATCTATCTCAGCTTGAACTTTCTTGATAGTCTCGGAATCTTGCTTTAAGGCTTTTTGTCTTATTTTACTTAAATCTTTTGCTGCGTTAAGAAGATCTTTAGAAGCTTTGGTAAGAATCTTATTTATTTCTTTTGTAACTTTTTGTGAAAAACCTCCTTTAACATACCAATCTTTAGGTTTGCTCAATAGTTTAGCTCCTATTTTAAGATACGCATCTAGATCTAAAAATTTAGTCGATGTATCAAGTATTATTCCTTCATCAGAAATATCAACTTTAGTTCCAGAATCTATTTTACCAAGTTCTCCTAAATTAGCAGCTATTCTACCATCAGATTCGAGAGAAAATCCTGGGGGTGAAATTAGAGCTTTAAGATCAAAATAAGGACCTTTTTCTTTATCATCTTTTCTTGTAACTTCTAAGAAAGGGAACTCTTTGTTGGGCAAAAACAATGGACCCATAGAAGCATTCCCTACCAACCCGTCTGCCGAAATTTTTATCATTGCTGTTGCGGGCACATCGGGGATCAGCTCAACTCTTCCTGCTGAAAATTCAAATTTCTTTCCTTTCTCTTCTGACCATGCAGCTTCAAGTTTAATATCCTCAAATACAAATGGTGGAACTGTCTTGAGAAACGCCTCCATAGCTTTAGGATCTTTTACCAATGTACCAAGCCAAAACTTAATAAAATCTTTAACATACAAACTGCCAAGAGAGTTATAGTATAGATCAAGCCCCTTTGTCGCATGCAAAGAAATGTCAGCATCAATATCTAATTTACTTTTACCAGATTGCATACCGCCTTTAAAAATAACACCAACAGGAAGAAGTCCTAGCAGCACACCTGCACCCGCAGTAGCGCCTGCTAACTGAGCAGAAATCAAAAAATCCCAAGTCAACCCGATCTCTAGCGCATTTACATCTAGGTCTTTTATGCCAAAAAGATCTGCTAGCTTTGTTTTTTGTCCCCCAAATAACTTCAATCGTGTCCCTGCAAACTTCATACCTAAATAAAATTCTAAAGTTTCTTTTACAAATGGTAGATCAACCTTAATGCCACCGGTTGCATTAAGCGATGGAATACCCTCGGTAAATACTATTCCAAGCTCCTGCGGAGCGAGCGTAACCTTGAATCCTTCAATAAATGTTACTTTCTTACCTTTAACATAATAATATTCTGGTATAATAGTAGGTTCTGCTGGAATCTTTATAGAAAACCGCGTACCGACAAATTTGGGAATCTTTACTGCACCATCAAATTCAATAGGTTCCCCCTTAAGGCCAAATATTTTATCGAAAATGCTAAATATACCTATAAACTTTAGTTTACCCTTAAAACCAACGCCTTGGCTCACCTTATCTATTGTGCCATGATCATCAAGATCAGCCGTAGAAATATAGAAATATGAATCTTCTAATTCAAAAAAATCTGGCTTAAGCGGCTCTCCCTTTTTTGCAAAAGCATCGAAATCAAGTCCCGGCAACATTTTTTTTATATCAAATGTATCGGGAAAATAATCTGAAAGTAACCATTTATCAGGTGATTCGACATAGAAAAGTACATACCATCCACCGCCAACTTCTTTTAAGCCACTCTTCTTGTCATCTTTCTTAGAATCTTTCTTAGAATCTTTCTTGGTGTCTTTCTTTTTATCTTTATCAGCTTTATCTTTGTCTGAATCTTTGCTTTTTTTTCCTTTTTTACCAATCTCTATAATCGCATTCAATGGATTATTATTTACAACAATTGTACCACGAATGCTCATCCCATTCATCACAGCTTCAACCGTTGGTGATTTTATAACAAATTTATCTAAATAATCTTTAACCGGACCTGACGTTATCCCTACCAGACCAATAATATCCGAAAGCTTTATTTCCAGTTCTATTCTTTTAGTAACTTCTTCAGCTATCTTAATAATGGCAGCAATAATAGGCTGCCCTTTTGTTTCCTTTTTTAATTTCTCGAGATTTTTCTCATTTTCAGCTTCATCTACTTTTTTAGAATCTTTAGCCTCGACCTTTGTTGTGCTTTCTTTTTTTGAGGTTTTTACTTTCGCCTCAACAAAAACTGATGAAAATGCAACTAAAAATATGGATAATAGAATCACTATCCCTAATTTTCGACCCTTCATAACTCCCCCTAAAAATACGGTTATCTAAAAACCTTTTTATCCCTATTTTTATATTAGAAAATTTAAAAATAAAAATGCAACACTTAGGGGAAAAACAATAAAAAACCCGACTTGATATAATCAAATCGGGCCATAAATTTAAAAATTATAATTTATTTAGTTATATTTTAAAAGTCTATACCAAATGTAATACCAATAGTTCTTTCCATCGATACACACATACCATTAAATGGTATTTTAACAAATAAGCCAATATATGGGTGAACTCTATGCTCGCAATCAGAGTCACAATCATCAAAGCTCTTGGAATCACTACTATAGCCAGAACTACAACCACAACCGCAACTACCGCAACCACAAGAACTGGAACCATGGATATCACAATCACAACAATCATTATAATCAGACCAGAAATGGTAGCTTGCATTAGCTACTATGCTATGCATCGTCCAATCTTGTAAACTTTCTGCAGTGTTTGCAATATCATCAGAGAACTCATTAGAGCATATATACAAAATATCTTCACCTTTTCTCATAAACTGGTAGCCTGCTTTAAAAGAAAATCCTTTTTTAAAGAATTCGAGATACAAATTAAATCTTTGGGTTAACGCAAATGACTTATACGTATCTACTTTCTTTAGAAATAATAAATCTGTTTGACACAGATGCGTCTTGATTCTGCGACACTTTGTATTTCCAAATGGATACAATAACTGTACATCAAGCCCCGCTCTTGTACAACTGCCAAAGGTTAAATCTAAGCCACCTCCAAGCAATGCGCCAACTGCCCCATCATTACCAAATGCAAACGCAAACAGCTTGTCCTCATCTGTTTTTTTACCGGTTGGCAATGTCAAACCTGCTCGTGCACCCAATCGCACATTTTTCAATAATTTTTTCTCTTGAAGAAAATCTCTACGCCACCCAAAAAGAACCGCTAAATCTCCAATACCCGAACGCTTCCATCCGCATATATCAAGACACCCCAGTTTTTTTACATTATTTGTAAAATTATTTGTAAGATAATTTTTAACACGAAAATCATCTGCGCTGACCTCTTTAGTCATATCTTTCCAAGAAACATTTTTAAGCTTCATTGAGTAAATTGGCAACTGTAAACTCACAAAAAACTCTTTATTAAAATAGAACCAGCCGCCTATTTCTCCCGCAAAATTAACATCCAAATCACCACATACTTTAAAATGCCCTCTTATTTTATCATCATTGGCGTCAAGGCGCGTTCTCAACTGACCTATTTTTGTATTGGCACAAAAACCTTCTAACATCTTCAAGGCGTTTTGATCTTTATTCCAAATGCGCAACACATTTGAAACGCATTCGCATTCATCAAAAGATTTTGTTGAAAAACCTGTCTGTCCAGTTGCATAAAACTGATACCTGCTACAATCATTTTTTACAGGCAAAATAAGCGTATCATAATAATTTATCAGGTTCATGCCAAATGCAATGTTTGTAAAACATATTACAGAACCTAAAAATAGTTTTTTGTATTTTATTTTGTAATTCACGTTAGTTACCTTTTTATATTTTTATTTTTATTCGTTAACTTTTAAGCCAAAATCACCTGCCACAAATATAGGGCCTGTACTACTACGAAGAATTCTCACAATATCAGAATCATTTTCAATAGACAAAGATAAAGTTTTGCTTGAAACTATGGGCAACAAAGCACCACTTACAAGCCCAGGAGGCAAAAGCCTTAAAAATGGGGAAATGCAAAGATCTTTATCTGCGCTGCTGTACCTCATCGCTCCTTCATCTCTAAACAATTCTCTGAATATTCCATAATTGACAAAATAAGAATATGAACCAACACCAGTTTTAGGATCTACAACAAAATAATCTGGAAATGGCAATATTGTATCATCCCCTACTTGGGCAGTATAGTCAACGGTGAATCTATTAAACTGTGCAACATCTTTACCACAATAAGAACAAAGCACATATAAAACACCATTCAAATCTTCTTTTGCAACATCTTGTCCTCTCAAAGATTGAGAAACAGCAAGAAGCTGTTTAACTGGCCCAGAGTAAGAAGGGATATTAACTTGCGTCCAACCAAGGTCAGTTAGTGAGCCTGTCTGGATATCTTTATCGTTACCTACCCTAAACAATCCACAACTTGTTGCCAATACTCCAAGTTTTCCTGAAACAATAAAATCTGAAAACGCTGAATATTCACACATACCAGATACAGTTGTAAAATTAGCTATCTCAACAGAATCCAAAACCCCATTTACAAAATCATTCGACTCAGATGTTAAATCCACTCTATAAAGCTTATCGTCTGTAAGAATAAATAGATAATCACCTTCTTGTACAAGCTTTCTCACGAATGTAAAATCACCAACTGTTCTAAATGCCATAGTATCAGTCAAGCCTGCAAAATTTGGCCCTAGCCCAGTTGTCCAACCATCTCCATTATCGTCAACCAATACAGCAACGCCCCCTATGCCACCAACAAATAATCTGTTATTTACAGTTGTACCAGTACTTTGCAACGTAACAGTCGCAGCCTCAATTGGTCCAATAGCATCTAAAACTCCGCCGCTAATTGTAATAACTCTTGTGCCATTTACCGGAAAGTTTTTAGTTATCTGCCCACCGGTAAATACCTCTTTGCCAGTAGAAAAATCACCAGTATTTCTTACAAGTTTCCCACCATCTATTTTGGCAAGTTCTGCTAACACAACTTTTTTATTTCCTGTAGCAACAAGCATTGTTATATTTTCCAATCCAAAAGGCACGCCTTGCGAGCTATATGGAAACTCAAATAACCCTTGAATACCAGCGACCTCTTTTTGAAATTCTTGACCCATCACAACAGACAAATCTCGTACGCCATTTTCATCGCCCATCGACCATAGCGTACGCTTTACTGTTTTCACATTATCCTGCGCGTCACCTGAAAGTAAAACAAAATTACCAAACGCTGAATCTAAAGACGCGCCAAAAAGAGGTGCCGTTGAACTTGAAACAAATTGCCACTTGGTCCATCTTTTTATTTTTCCATTCTTATCAAATAAAGCCCGAGACATATATAAATTGCCCTGGCCATTATTATCTTGCGGTTTAACAAGTGCAAATACTGCATCACCAACAACAAAAATCTCTGAAACATCATAATCCAACTGCCCTGCCCCAACATTAGCAGCCTCGTCACTTGACTTAAGTACCTCATCATTTGTTGTGGCTGCATCTTTGAAATATCTGTAGTTCATTTTTTTAATAATAGAGCCTACAAAAAGATCTTCTGGTAACCCATTTTTGTTAGCCAATGTGCCATGAGTAACTTTTTTTGGATTTTTCACCAAAGGCAATGCATAAATATTTTTTTTCGTGCTACTTACATCTCCATTGCCACCTAATACAACAACATAAGACAACCTATTGCTCGAATGCATTGTTCTAACTTTATGCAAAGAAACCTGCGCGCTTGCACCGACTGCACCTACAATTTCATCTTGATCCACAAATACCGCGTCCGGAGCAATATTTTGCAATGATAATGTACCATTATCATTTATTTTTCCTAAAACTAAAGCTTTGCAGCCATCGCCGATACCCGCACCAGCCTCAACATGCAACGCTATAAATAACCGTTTAAGCCCACTATCCCAATACATATCCGATACTTGCATAGATGTTAAATCGCTTACTATTTTTACAAGAGCAGAACTACGATCCAAAGCTACGTTGTATTGTCTGGTACCATCAAAAGATTTTTTTTCCTGCTCAACTTTTTTCTGTGCACCTTCTCCCTGTTTATCCTGAGACCCATCTTGCGCATCCTTAGACTTTTCAGGTGTTTTAGCCTGTGTAAAAGTTTTTATGATAAAAAAATCTTTTACATTTTTTTTGGTATCCTCTTTAGTAGTTTTTGCAGCCAACTGACTATTTCCTACTGTGGATCCTTGTTCTAGGCCCTTAAGATCGCCCTCTATCTTTTTATCTTCTTTTTCTTTTGATTTTTTGTTTGTACTTTGAAATGTAATAAACCTAAGCAAGGCTATAGCACTGCCTGGATCCCCAAAGGAACCCCCGTTAGGTGCAACGGCTGCAAAAATATGACCAACTGTGTCGGCTGCTATTGCATCAACTTGCGATATCGGATCCAAATTTGCATCTACTATACTATCAAAAGCTGCCAAAGAAATTTGACTAACTTTTTTATCACACTCACCATCTGTATTTACGTTATATAATCTTCCAAAATACTTAGACAAATCAAGCACATAAATTTTGTCCAATTCATTATTCGTTACCAAAACCGGGTATGTATGTATAACCCTATCTCTTCTATTTTCTAACAAATATAAATGTTTAATCCCATCATCAAACAATGGATCTTCTTGACCACTTTGACCATTTATGGATATAAACTCTGGAGCCAAAGGTCTAAATGCTGTTTCCCCTCTTTTGACTCTAGAGATGCTAAATTCTTTTGCGCCTGCTGAAAAAGCTGTCGCATAAAAATAATCCCCTGAGGTATTTATTGCATACTCGCCAATAGGGAAAGAAAACGTCTGTCCTTCAGCCGCATTTTCATCGCCCGTTATTAACTCTGCACCAAATATGGGCGAACTAAAACAGACAAAAGACAAAAGTAACGCCAACTTCTTAAATACTTTTACCGCTGAATCTTGTTTTAAGCAAGTCATTTTAAATCCCATCAAATTAATTACGTTAATAAAAAAATATAATAGTTTATAAACAGTTTAGGCGAATTTTAAAAAAGTGCTAGTGCTCCCAGTGTTTTTAATTCTTTGATCGCTTTAAAAAATTTTATTATCCGAAGATAACAATAATTGTACCCAAATTGTACATAAAAAAATATATCTTTTCAAATAAAAAAACTTATGCTATACATATAAACAACAATCCAATATTTTTTTTTATTTAATTATTATTTTGTAATTAGGGACATCGTTTTATGCATTCAAAAATATTTTCAGCGGCGACTATTGGCGTCAATGCAAAATTGGTTCAGGTTGAGGTAGACGTATCTTTCGGTTTGCCCGGGTTTTACATCGTTGGCCTACCTGATACCGCGATTCGAGAAAGTGGCAAAAGAGTTCTTACCGCAATAAAAAATTGCGGCTTTAGAGTGCCGGCCAAAAGGGTAACAGTAAACTTGGCACCTGCAGGATTAAAAAAAGAGGGTACACTATTTGACCTTCCAATAGCAATTGGCATGTTAATATCTTTAAATGTTCTTGAGATCCCTCAGGATTTTATAGAAGAAACCCTTTTTATTGGAGAGCTCTCTTTAGGCGGCGGCATACGATTTATAAAAGGCGCTTTAGCCGTTGCTTACGATGCTAAAAAATTACACAAAAAACGTATCGTTTTACCAAAAGCAAACGCAAAAGAAGCTGCATTAATTGAGGGCCTAGAAGTAATCGGCGTCGAACATATAACAGAATTAATCGCATACATACGAAAAGAACACGCCATAAAGCCCACGATAAACTCATTTACTAATTTTATTGAAAAAAATTTACCTTCAAAAATGGACTTTGGACAGGTAAAAGGCCAACTGCAAGCAAAACGAGCCTTGCAAATCACAGCTGCTGGTCGTCACAACATTTTATTTATCGGGCCTCCCGGTGCCGGAAAAACAATGATTGCAAAGAGACTCCCAACAATAATGCCCTCCATGCAATTTAATGAGGTTCTTGAAACAAGTAAAATTTATTCGATCTGCGGCAAACTTGGCAACAAGTCTTTAATTGTACAAAGGCCATTTAGACAACCACACCACACAACCTCATCTGCGGGCCTTGTTGGCGGCGGAACATATCCACAGCCAGGAGAAATAAGCCTTGCCCATAATGGTATTTTGTTTTTAGACGAGCTTACCGAATTCAAGCGTGATGTTTTAGAGGTTATGCGGCAACCACTGGAGAACAAAACAGTTTGCATCTCTCGCGTTAACCAAACACTAACATTTCCAGCTTCATTTTTACTTGTAGCTGCACTGAACCCATGCCCTTGTGGCTTTCTTGGCGATAAAAAAAGACACTGCCACTGCACAAAACAACAAATAAACAGATATTTAGACAAACTTTCTGGCCCTTTACTCGACAGGATAGATCTTCAAATAAGTGTCCAATCTGTCGAATATGACACCATAAAAAATAAAAACATAACATCTCAAAGCTCTGCTAACATGCGCAAAAAAGTTGAAATAGCCTCTGAGAAACAAAAACAAAGATTCGGATCAAAAAATATGTTCAATGCACATATGCCCCCTGACCTAATAGAAAAATTCTGCACCTTAACACCACAAGCAGAAGCTACAATAAAACGTGCTTTCGAAGCTCTATCTTTAAGCATGCGAGGATACCACAAAATACTAAAGGTCGCTCGTACCATAGCAGATTTAGATGGGTATGATATAATTGATGTGTCTCATATACGAGAGGCTGTGATGTACAGGTCTTTGGACCAAAACCTAGATAAACAACGAGACAGGTAACACAATATACAAAATATTCAAGAGTATTTAATATTGGAGTATTTCATGGTATCAGGCATAGGTATAGACTCAATAGAAATAGAAAGATTCTCTCAATGGGCAGACTACCCGCATGACAAACTTGCAAAGACATTTAGCAAGACAGAAATTGCATACTGCTTGTCAAACAAGCAAAAGTCAGCTGAGCGATTTGCCGCCCGCTTTGCCGTCAGAGAGGCGCTCTTCAAGGCACTCAGCCAGGCTTTACCGGGTAACAGTATCCCCTTTTTCACCGTATGCCAAAATATATGTGTCTCCAAAGAGAGCAATGGCAACCCAATATTACAGGTAAACTGGGAAAATATTCTTACACATTATGACAAAAAACCTATAACAGGCTTTAGAACACTAGTTTCAATAACTCATACAAAAAAAGTTGCTACAGCTATAGTTTTATGTGACAATATACACGGCGATATATGACAATTGCAATTTCTTAACTATCTTAGCCAAAAACCTTTTACTTTATTTGCTTTTTTCGTGATTTAAGTTTGACAAAGCTACTAATTCAGGTATTATTAACAGTGTAGAGGTTATTTGAAAGATTTCTTGAAATAAAAAATTGATCGCGGGGTAGAGCAGCCTGGTAGCTCGTTGGGCTCATAACCCAAAGGTCGCTGGTTCGAATCCAGCCCCCGCAACCAAATTCCTACCATTTCCAAAAACTTTTTCACGTTTACAAGAAGCTCCTTGCAAGTTAAATCCAAAACCTGTAAGCTACCCTTGAAAAAAAAATATACAAACTACTTTTTTAAAAGTTAACTTCAAAAGGGCTTTGAAATGAAAAAACAAATATCTTTTTTCCTTGTCATGTCTCTAATTTTTCAACCACTTAATTTATTTTGCATGAAAACAAAAAAACCCAAAATTAAAAAAACAGATAAAGGAATAAAATATTGCTTGAAAAAAATTTATAGTTTTAACAAAGACAAGAGCAAATCTTATAAAAAGAATCTCAAAATACTAAAAAAACACTTTAGTGAATATCAGTTTAAAAATAACATAATTGATTTGTTTACTGGCGATGGTGTTTCGCGCCCTTCTTTACTTAACACGGACAAGATAGATACGATTTTATATGGCGATGAAAAAGAGAGTATAAATTGCATGCAATCTATCATACAAACTGACAAAAGACGCACAAGAATCGAAAAAAAAGATCAATTATACACTATCGCTGGCCTTGCGATCTTTACTGTGGTAATAATGGTAATATTTGGATCTTTATTGTGGAAATAATATTGGCTATTTACTCAGATCGTAAATTTTATCCAAAAACTTTTTCACTTTTCCAAGAAGCTCTTTGGCATTGTCATACGTAAGCTTTTGGATAGCATCATCATACGAAAGCCACTCAAATCCAACATGCTCATGAGAAAGTGCCACATGCTTCGTTTTAGATTTACCTACAAAGAAATACGCCTTCTTTTTGGCAAGCTCGCCTTCTTTGTCTTTAAAAAAATATTCAAAGCTGTGCTCAAACCCATCATGTATTTCTACTTTCAACTTAGCCTCTTCATACAATTCACGCGTTGCAGCCTCCAACTTCTCCTCACCCTTTTCAATCTTACCTTTAGGAAAACCCCAGTGGCCCTGTGCATAATTGAGCAACAGATACTCCATTTTATCTTTTCGTTTAAAGTAAACAACAACACCCGCAGAAAATAACAACTTCATAAAAAAATCCCGATTTAATCAAGAAAATATAACTTTACTCTAAAAATCTTTCTTGTGTAATAAATCAGCAAAACAGTTAGCATGCTTAATGGCATAGCCCATAACCAGACGCCAAAACCTTTTGTAAAAAAACACATCCAATAATTCGACAACTGATATACAAAACTCATAACAACTTTATAAGCTAGAAAAATTATCGAAAAAACAGAAATTAGCTGAAACAAGTAATGCAAAAAAAACTTCATAAATTTTACGATATGAAAACGAATACCGAATACTACATATAAAAAAATTAAAAACAAAACAGTTTGGATCGTTGCTGAAATTGTAGTGGCTAAGGCAATCCCCGTTGCTAACAATATTTTCATTAACAATAAGTTTAAAAAATAGTTAACAACTGTAGCAAAAATCATAATAATAGTAGGCACCCAAGTATTTCTAAAAGCATAGTAAATATTGAGCAATATTTTATTAAAAGAAAAAAATACCAAACCAATCAAAAATGCCTGTAAAATAGTACTACCCTCTGAAACCTGTTCTATTCTTAGATTGCCAGTAAGATATAGAAAGGCCCGAAGAATATCTTCTGATAAAAACCCCATTACCACTGCCACTGGCAACAATACCCAAAAAACAAATTTTGCTCCCTCAAGTAAATAAAAACTCATTCTTTTGGGGGCATAAATTCTTATCCTAGAAAAATGCGGCAACAAAATAGTAGACAAGGCGACAGCAAATACCCCAAGAGGGATCCCCATAAATCGGTTTGATAATTTTATGAGTGACACAGAGCCCTTTGTCAAATAAGAAGCAAACCTTGTATCAATAAATAAACTAATCTCTACAATACCCATACTCAATAAACAAGGCAAAAATCTTATAAAAACAGACACAAAAGACTTCACCGCTTCTCTATCAATCTTACGAAAAGAAAATTTCGCTCGAAAATAAGCTATCGCATGGAAAATCAATTGTAAAAAACCACCAAACAAAATAAAATAACATAAATAATCAACTGGAAAAGAAAACTTTAAGCATGCCAACAAAGAAGCAACAAAAACAACATTTAACAAAGCAGGAGAAATAGCAGGAACAAAAAATCTACTCACAGACTGTAAAACACTTGCTAGTAAGGCACTTGAAGAAAGAAAAAATATAAATGGCATAAGAATTTTTAACCACCGTGCTGTATTGGCAACTTGATCTATATTAAAACCAGGCGCAATAAAAGACACAACACTTTCTGCATGCCAAATTATAATAAAACAAAGTGCTAAAACAATCATCTCAAAAACAATAAAAGCCAATGACATGAGACTGTTTACTCCGTCCCTATTCCCGTCTCTGACTTTTGAAACAACAGCTGGAACCATTGCTGCAGAAAGAGCTCCTTCTGCGAAAATTTTACGAAATGAATTTGGTATAGTATAGGCAACTTTAAAGGCATCACTCATTGCGCCAGCACCACCCAAAAACCTAAAAAGCAACACCTCTCTTGCTATGCCCAAAACTCGACTCAGCATTGTAAAGCCGCCAATTTCAATAGTTTTTTGTATAATAGACTTTTTGTGCATGACGCCTGCACTTTTGCTATCTATATTCTTTTTAGTGCTCTTTTTCACGAATGCCCTCTTTGCTCAAAACCCCTGCAAGTCAAATAGAAAAACGTGCGATTATTTCTCGCAAACTACCACTATTATAAAGAAAAAGCCAATAATAGCGAGATAAAATTATACAAATTAACATAAACCCGACCTAAAGAACGCATCATTTTTCACAACAAATATCCCCCCCCGCTCATCCTGATCCTGAGCCTGACGAAGGGTCGAAGGACTTGATTTATTCCTTTAAAACAAAGAACTGTCAGATTAAACTTTTAATTCTTACTTGGGAATATTCATCAAAAACAAAACCTATATAACACGAATCCAATAATTCAGAATTTTTGGGATTCATCTGCCAGAAGAGGCTCTCCCCCCCGCTCTCCCTGAGCTTGACGAAGGGTTTATATTAAATTAAAAGCTTATTTTTTCTAAAAGAGGTTGCTAAAAACTCTTTACAGCTAATTTTCTCATCCAATAAATATATTATAAAAACTAATATAAACCCTTCGTCAAGCTCAGGGAGGGCGGGGTGGTAAGTTTTTTTGCCTGCATAAGAGCCCTTATTTTGTTACCTTTTAAAGTATTTCAAATCTCGAGTTCCCGTTAAATAACTTTTTTATCACCCTTCTTGCTCAATTCCTGCTGTTTGCGCTTCATTCTCAAGTTATTCAAATCTTTTAAATTTATTTTTGATTTTTTTTGTTTCTTTTTCTTCCCCAGTTTTGGCTTTTTTTCTTTTTGTTTCGTCTTCTCTTTGGGTTGCTTAATCTTCTCTTTAGGTACATTGAGAACATTACCCCCATGCTTCAACAACTCTTGCACAATACTGTTGTTTCCTTTTTGTCGAGCCATATCAAGTGGGGTCGAACTCAGAATTTCCTCTCTTTTATCGCTTATCCATCTTAAACCAGGAAAAGACCTTGTACCCGTTTTTTCAAATTTTACGTCCCAAGCTTTTTTGTTAATTAATGCCTTGCACCTAGGTGCCAACCATTTAATAAGATCCAGATTATTACTCTTGCACGCATAAAAAATTAATGAGCACCCATTAAGGTCTATGGCATCAACTTCAATACCACATTCTTCTACAAAGTATTTCACAACGTCTAAGTGTCCATTTTCACAAGCCAAATGTACCGGCAGTGCTCGAGAATATCTTGGAAGTCTTACTTGGTTTGACCTGGGATTTGCGCCTCTAGAGATCAAATACCTTACTATTTCTAAATGCCCATTTTCACTTGCCTTATGAAGTGCTGTAAATCTAAACGCCCTTCTGTCCGTCTCGTTAACATCAAAGTTCATTTCTTCTACAAGCCATCTTACAAGCTCCATTTTTCCATGAGCACACGCAACGTGGAGTGGGTGCTTAGCCATCTGTTCTTTATAGTCAATCCCAGATGAAACTTCTTTTCTCACTAGCACTTTAAAAATCTCATCGTGCCCTCTTTCACAAACTACATCGAGTATAGATTGTTCAAGCAAAGCAGCAGAGCCTCTTAATCCACTTACACTTCCCCTTCTTTCTAAATTTACTGCATCAACCAGAAGTCTAACAAGTTCTAGATTTCCATTTTCACAAGCTTCCCATAAAACAGATTTCTCATGTTCTGTGCCCGTTGACGATATAAAAATATTTATACAAGTATCTTCTTTATTCTTATCAAGAATTCTTTTAACTTTGCCAAGATCATTTTCTCCGCAAGCTGGCCTTAAGTCAGGAAGCCCCGGCTCTCTCTCATCAGATCCACCATTATTTCTTCTTCGCCTAAGAAAAATAGATAAGGCCATAGTAAATATTTGAAAAAATAAGATCCCGAAAGTGAACGTCAAAACTATATTCTTATTAACAGAACTCGTCTTTACTGGGCTCTTTTTTTTCCAAAAATTAAAAATATTCCAGCTAAATCCACTACAGGTGGAAACAGAACCTGCACTTATGGAAAAAACTAAACATAGCGATATTATTTTCTTTTTAAGAATATTCACGAGTTCTCCAACTATTTAACAATTTTCACAAACTTTTCTATCGTTTTTGATTTATTTCTTTTATTTTTATTCCCTAGTTTTGGTTTTTTTTCTTTTTGCTTCGTCTTCTCTTTGGATTGCTTAATCTTATCTTTGGGCGCATTGAGCACATTGCCGTTATGCTTTAACAACTCCTGCACAATCTCTTTATTCCCTTTTTGGCGAGCCATATCCAACGGAAGCATGTTTTTATATTTTTTACATGTTTCTTTTGCTCGTACATTAATATTTGCATCTTTAGAAATCAAATATCTCACTATTTCTAAATGCCCATTTTCAATCGCCTTATGAAGTGATGTAAAACCACCTATACCTTTTACGTTAACATCAAAATTCATTTCTTCCACCAGCCATCTTACAAGCTCTACTCTACCATGAGAGCACGCAACATGAATTGGGTTTTTACAAAGTCTTTTTTCATAATCAATACCAGATGAAACCTCTTTTCTTACCAATACTTTAAAAATTTCATCGTGGCCTCTTTCGCAAACTACATCAAGTATAGATTGTCCATATAAATCTCCGCCACCTCTTAATTGAAGATGATCGTTATTTCGCTCTCCAAAGCTGACAACTCCTCCATCATCTATCGGATCTGCTTCTCGAAGAGTAACATTCCCGAGAATTCTTTTAACCTTATCAAGATCATTTTCTCTGCAAGCTGGTCTTAAGTCAGACAACCTCTCACCTCTATTTGGCCTAGGTCTAGAGCCACCATTATTGCCTCTTCTCCTAATAAAAAAATATAAAGCCATAATAGATATTTGAAGTAATACGATCCCGTAAACTAACGTCAAAGCTTTGTTCTTACTAACAGAACTCGTCTTTACTGGGCTCTTTTTTTTCCAAAAATTAAAAATATTCCA
>JBHPCA010000029.1:0-17040 GCA_042576225.1 Candidatus Babelota bacterium | reverse complement strand
ATAATATCTTTACACGCAAACAATATTTTTTCTATGAAACAAAATATAAAAATAGAAGAAAAGCCCAAAGAGCCAATATCAATTCTTATTATTGGACCTATAAGCGAGAAGGGCTTATTTCACAAAAACAATCTCCTTGGAAACGCTAAAGTTGGCAAAAAAGAGCAAAAAAGACTCGGCACCATGATTAAAGGAAACGAGATAACCAAAAATATATAAAACAGGTAAATTCAAGATAAAGCAAAAGAATGTTTATATTTCATACTGGGGTGTCCGCACATTCGATTGCGCATTAAAAAAAGAAAATGTCTCAGGTGAACTTCGTGGTGGACTATCGGGACAAGTGGTAGAACATATAAATGCTCCGCCAAATTTTAAACCTTGTAAAGATAAAAAAGAGTTATTGAAAAAAGTATTTAAATCTCTCTCTGATCACATATACATGAGAAAACACACGGAACAATTTATAACTAAAAAAAATGGAACCGCAAAAACACAGCCAATGGACTACTGTTTATTCGTTATTGATACTGATAAAATAGTAGGTTTACACAAAAAGATTACAAAAGAACTTGATTATGTATTTTCTCTGTGCAACGATACACACGTAAGCAGGTTCTTTGCAAACCCCAATATATACTCTCATAACTTAAGAAAAAAGTGGTTGGAGATTGACTTTAATCCTATAAATAAACTTAACCTCCTAGACATAATTTTAGAAACAATAAGCAATGCAAAGATGCAATACAAAAATATCACATTTATAAAGAATTTTAAAAACATTCTTGTATACGCAAAACTCGCACAAAATAAAAAGCTATTTAGAAGGACAATACACGCGGCTTATATTTTAGAAATTCTAAAAAAAATAGTCCCGGGTGAACTTGCAGCCCAAATAATTGGTTTTACAGGAGTAGAGACTTTTGCAGGAAAAGAATTGATTAGCAAGAAATACCGGCACAAAAAAGAAAAAAAATTAAAGAAAAAAATTAAAAAGACTAATTCCCAAGACCCAAAACTTTGCACTATTTTGTAAGCGAGGCACTTGGACTTGGAACGGTAATCACAAATCAAAATACACACTTTTGGAAAAAATCTATGAAAAAAAACAAACTTTTTATGACCTTATTTATGTTTCTAAGCGTATCCATCCCTTTGTTTTGCATGCAAACAAAAAAACAAACAAAATTTATATTCAATCCAGAAAACTATCCCGAAAGCAAAAAGTCCGAAAATAACAAGTTTTTTGTAGGAGCCGTTTGGGATAGACAAAAACGAGTAAATAGCGAAATTCACATTATAAGCTTACCTCAAAAAAAACTACTCTGGCGCATTGCATTCGGCTACTCCCTCTCATATTTCTTTTGTAGCCCCTCTGGTAGATATATATTGCTTTCTTCTTACCATGAAACTAATCCTAAAACTCAGCTATGGGATGTCAAGACCAAGAAATGTATTTTAAGAGAAGAAAAAAAGCTTGTCTCAAGAGTTTTTTGGGGGAAATCAGAACAATATGTTGGCCTTAAGATACCCCATAAAAAATATTATTCTGATGGCTCTTGTAGAGAGATTAAAGATCATACGTTAATATTTGATACTATCAACAAGAAATATGTCGCTGCATACAAGATGGATTGCGTCAATCATTTTCTAGATTACCCAAAAAATTTTTTATTCTTTTCTACAAATGTAGGCCCAGAGAAAAAAAATGTAGACAAAGAGAAAGAACTTGAAATAATAGTAAACATGAATACGGGCAAAGAATTTGGCAAATTAAAAAGCACAAAAAACCACTTTGAAAACTGGTTTAATAACAAATCTGCAAAAATTTTATACTTAAAGCGCCCTAAAGAAAAAATTTCTTACACATCATTTGTCTTAGTCGGTGGCAAGAAAATGAAAGATAACCTTTATACAGTACAAAAACAAAAAAAATTTCAAGACCTTTGCATCATTTTGCAAAAGTCTTGAAACCACTCAAAAACTCGCTCAATAGGTAATTTTCGCAATTTTATACTTGTTCTTCTTTTCTTTCTTATTCAGCTCAATCTCAATCAATTTTGGACTTTTGTTTTCCTTATTTTTAATTTTTACAAGAGCTTTAACATCAATTATACGTCTGCCTCCCCATTTTTTACCCAAAAGTTTTCCTAACTTATACATACCAGGAGCATGAAAACCCTCTGCTAGAAACTCAATTTTTGAAATCTGAAGGGAGCCTTCCCCTAAATCAGATAATGTGAAAGTATCATTCTTTTTCAAAACTTTCTCGCTCCATCCTATTTTATCTTTACCATATCCTTCTATATAATAAAAAAGAGTAACTTTTTTCGGATATTTATTAGTGATTTTTAAGTCTATTGCCTTTGCACATACCGCACATAACAGCAACCCACTTAAAATTAATAATTTTTTCGCTTTACTCATAAATTTCTCCCCTTATTTTTAGTTTTACCCCACTCTCAATTTCATAATAGCAATTATTTTAGAGAAAAGTCAAGAAAAACAACATAAAAACCTGCGGCTATAGGCAAAAGTCTTCAATATATGCTCGTAATACGCTATTATTTGGTTGAATAATTATCAAATCAATGTTAATTAAGGAAAAAAATATGGAAAAAAGAGATGTAGTGTCACTCTCGCGTGATATAGAGCATAGATTACAAGCAAGATATGACGATCCGGTACTATGCAATCAATATGCATGGTGGATGATAGAACGGGTAACTGAAAAAAAGAAAGAAGAGCTCATATCACTTGGAACATTTAATTTTACAACAAAGCAAATTTATACACTTGAAAACTGGCTACAAAAACAGATTGTAGAAAAAGAACCATTACAATACCTGTTGGGCTCATTACCCTTTGATAACCTGGAGATTTTAGTAGAGCCACCAATTTTGATCCCACGACCTGAAACAGAAGAAATGTGCTACAAAATTATTGCTAAATTAAAAAAGTTAGAGAAAAAAGCGCCAAAGGCTATATCGGGCTTTACTATTTTGGATATTGGAACAGGATCTGGATGCATAGCACTCACACTGGCAAAAGCTTTTGATAACGCACATGTGTATGCAATAGATATTTCGCAAGAGGCACTTGATTTAGCAAAGAAAAATGCAAAACACAATAATATAAAAAATATTACTTTTTTAGAATCTGATGTATACAATAATATCCCTAAAGACATAAAATTTGACCTGATCGTATCAAACCCCCCATATATTGCACAGAAAGAGTGGGAAACATTGGACGAGTCTGTAACTAAATGGGAAGACAAAATAGCTCTGGTTGCAAATAAAGAGGGTATGGCAATTATTGAACGCATTGTTATGCAAGCGCCCGAGTTTATTAAAAGTAATAGTGAAATAGCAAGCAAAAAAATTCCACAGTTAATTATCGAGATAGGATATGCACAGGGCCCCGGTACAAAAAAACTATTCCAAGCCGCAGGATTTGTTGATATAGTGATTGAAAAGGATCTTGAAGGCAAAGATAGGTTTGTATCAGGGAGAGTAGATAATGTTGTCACTAAAAAGGGGAAAGAGTAATATTGTTTCCGTATCACTAAACCCACAATACCTTACATGCTGTTTTGCACAGGCGCCAACTAATAAGGCCAAGCACAGCAAAGGGTTTTGTCCAAGCAAAAAAGAAAAAAGAAAAGAAAGGGAAGAAGAAAAAAATAGGGCTGCAATAAAAATAAATGCATACCAGAGAAAAAAACTGACATCACTGGAATTTGAAAGATCAATCCTGTTTAACCCGACAAAAATAAGTACTGTTATCTCTAAGTTTATAAAAAATAATAATATTACAAAGCCAATCATTGCACTATCTGTAAGCGGGCCAAATATATTTGAGAAAATGGTTACCCTATCAACATCTTCGCCAAGCATAAGCGATTTCAAGCTTGATAGTAGTGTAACTTCAAATAACATGCAACTGAGCCACACTTATGTGTGCCCCTCATTAAGCTCTGGATTGCACAGCGGCTTTGATTTTTACATCTGTGGCATAAGCAGAGAACATCTGTTTCAATATACACTGTTAACCAAAAAAATAGGCGCCAAGCTTGCGTTAATCACAACAGAACGTTCATCTATCATTCAACTATACAAGCATCTTAACAGCCAAAATTTTAGCCAAAGCCAACTTGCCCTCGATCTTAACCAAAATAATTACGATTTTAATGAGATAATTTCACCTGAGATTATTGCAAAAAATTTTATTCTAAAAAATAATTTGTATATCGATTTAGACAAAGAGGCCCGTCATATCGCAACAGGAATTGGACTCTTTTTACTAGGAAAAAATGCATGGAAAAAATAAATTTTATTGATACCGAAAAACTAAAAAAATATCAAGACATGTTACAGTGGTTACGCCTTTCAGCAATGTTAATTGGGATAACTATTACCATTTTGTCGTTTATCTCAATCACACAAACAAGAAAGCTAAGTAATATAAAAAAAGTAATAAAAGATCAAAAAAAAGAAATAATACACTTGGACAAAGTATTAAAAGAAAAAGCAAAATTAAAAAAACAGAAAAAATTGTTGCAAAACAAGCTGGCACACATAAATAAACTAAAAACCTCGCCCAAAAAAGAATTTGATATTCTATTGAACATACACAAGCTCTTTCCTAAAGGGGCAAATTTGCAATTGATTTCTGTAAACAAAAATGAAATTACAATTTCAGCAGAAAGCACAAGCGACAAACTTGCAACCAAGCTTTCACAAAAAATCGCAAAGCTACCCTACGTAAAGTCTGCAAAACTCGCATCTATGCAAAAAAACAATAATAAGTTTATGTTCCAAATTAAAGGCAAAATCAAAACATAACTAATCATCTTTGTCACCACCAAACATAATTGCTATACTCGAAGAACAAAATAAGAGTTTTACAAAAAGCACTAGAGGGCAAATATGACAAAATACAAGAAAATTTTTCTTTCTATTATGTTTCTTTTTCTCACGTTCACAAAAAGCAAGGCCGATATAGGGCATGAATATAAATATTTTCAATGCAAGCATCCATATTTGTCATATAACATCAAGCAGATGATTATATATATTGTAAGCTATCTCGCATTATGCTCAAATCTTGAAAACAAAGGTCTTTTTGATAACGCATCTAAAAAAGAAATAGAAACAGTGAAAGCCATCGCAAAAGAATTAGGGTTTAGCAAAAGAGGTATAAAAAATATAAAAGTAAAAACTCCCAAAAAATATAATAACTTTGACGAAATGTTTAAAAACAATTATGCAGCTTTTTTAAAAACACTTATTATAGGGCGCCAGGATCATGAAGTGCTTTCAGAGGTTATTACAAGGCCCGGGGTTAAAAATTTTATATACGCGCATGAGCTTTCCCATATAAAGTATAACCACTCAGTCAAAACATTTTTCGCATTTCTTGTATCACCAATTATTACCCATTTTGGCGTAAAGTGTTTTAATAAAGTGTATAAAAAAATTATAAAAAGTATTGGCCTAAATTGGACCCCCAGAATAGTAAAATCTACCATAAAGTGTGTGCCTGGTGTATTGGATTCTGCAATAACAAAAATCTTTTTACAAATATTTCTTTGGATATCAATAAGAAAACAATTTGAAAAACAGGCAGATCTGAGTGCAGCATCTCTAGGACCTGAGACTATAAAAGGGGGTATTTTATTTTTAAAAACAGTAAAAAAGATACAAGAAGATCAAAATGAAGACATTTTGGAGCAATTTAGCAATAAGGTAATAAAAAAGTTAATATGTATCGCATTAGGAATAAAAAGCTTTGTGAGCCAACTTTGGGATCCTCATCCATCACATGAGACTCGAATTGCATATCTGAAGAATGTCTTGAAAAAACAGATTTGATTATAATGTGTTTAAACTAGAAAAGCTAGAACAGCTACTGCACCCATTATTTTTACCAGAGCAGCTTTTTGAAGCTGTAAGAAAATAAACAGTTAAGATTGCAATCCCCAGCAATAACACTGATAACTTAGCAAGCTGCATCAATTTCTCCTCGCTTAAAAACCTTTAAACTTAACCCCTACTTTAATTTTAATCCTAAAATATAATTTTTTCAAACTATTTTTACAAAAAACCCCTCACTTTAAGCACAAAACCAAGAATCCGGATCTATAAAAATCTAAAAACGACCCTCAGTAGGGCATATTAAGCAAAACCATAATACTTGATAAATGCTTTATTGTTTGTCTCTCTGCCCAAAAAAGTGCTTATCAATACGTTCGGATCGACACTTGCACCTTTGCTTAAAATATCATTTACGTATTTTTGCCCCACTTTAGGATCCAATAGCCCATTTGTCTTAATATAATCAAATATATCCAATACAAGCACCCTACTAAACATGTAACTATAGTATTTTGCTCCATAGGCAGTCAAATGTATAAATGTGGTGTGCAGATTGGTAAAATCTGCGTATTCTACCTGCTTGAGCATCTTTTTATGCAATGCTTGTACTATCTCTTTAGGGCTTTTGTCTTCACCCTCTTTGAACATATCTAGCGAAATCATAGCGTAATAAAGCTGCGATTGAACGTAATGACCATAAGATAGATTATTAAGCTCAAGAATCTTTGTTATGAGATCATCTCCAAAAGTATTTGAAGTCTTATAGTGACAGCTCATCATCTTGAGAACCTCAGGTTCAGCTATAAACATCTCCATTAGTTGAGAAGGAACCTCCACAAAATCGGTTTTTGTTTGTGCTCCTGAAAAGCTCGATATCTTGGCAGCACCAAGGATCTCATGCAACGCATGCCCAAATTCGTGGAATAACGTCCGTACATTATTCAGCTTTAACAAAGACGGCTTTGTTTTTGTCGCTTTAGGCAAATTAGCAACAATAGACACAACTGCACTGCCACGCTTACCTTGCTTATCTATAAGTGCATGAAATGATGGAATTTCACATGCATGTGGAAACTTATCCTTTCTTGGATAAAGATCCAAAATCAAATAGCCAAGCACAAAATCATCGCTTTTTCTATTAACCTCAAAAACTTTTACATCTTTGTGCCATAAACCTTTACTTGAAAGCTCTTTTAAGTTTAAGTCAAAAAACTTGCGAGAAATAACCATCAAAGTATCCAAGACCTTTTCCATAGGCAAATACTCTGCAATTTTATTATCATCCAAATCAAAATATTTCTTTTTATAAAGCGTAGATAAATAAAAAGAGTCCCAAGGGCACAATTTTCTATCCTTGGTAAGCTGCACTTTATCACCAAGCTTTTGCAAGAAAAGATCTAACTCTTTTTTTGCTTTTTTTGAAGCATATTCAAAAAGATTTAATGCAAATTTTTCAGCCTTCTCTTGTGACCCTAACATTTGGTTCGCACAATCAAAGTCAGCATAGCTTTTGTAACCCAGTAGTTTTGCGAGCTTATCTCTTTTTTTGATAATGTCTTTTAAAATAGAGTCATTTTTTGGATACCCGCGATTCAAAAACTCTGTGTATAACTTTTTTCTGGTATCACTATTTGCACAATTTTTCATCACATTAAAATATGTAGGATAATCAATACCAACAATTATCTGTCCATTTTTATTGCGCTTAAGCCCCTGAATAAAATCTTTTTCCAATCCAAGCAAATCTTGGTCTTTTACTAAAATAAATCTATTATCCTGATTAATATTTTTTTGAAATTCTGAAGATAAGACTGCTATCTTCTTGTTTAACTCTTTTGCTTTTTCTAAATCTTGGTCTGACAAACCCAAGCCATTTCTTTCAAATTTATCTTGTAAATTCTTAAGAAAATATGTTTCAACTTGATCAAGATTTTCGCTTTTTGATGTGTTATCAACATAAAGCTTAAAAGCTTTGTACAAACTTCTATTTCCATAAACAAAATCTACAACAAACTTTTCAATCTCAACAGAAGAACTCAGTGCTTGATCTCTCATCGATTTATCAGGATGCACATTCGCAACTGTGTTCAAAATCCCTCCTAAACAAGTTAAATCATGCATTACCCTATCAATAGCAAGCGCCGTATTTTCAAAGTTTTTATCACTACTATCTAAAGATATTATTTTGCTTAGATTGTCTTTAGAGTTTTTGAAAATTTTATTTTTCTGTTTTTTTATATTTTCAGCGGATTTTGGGAACAAAGAAACAACATCTTGTAAAGATTCTATTTTAAATCTATAATTATCAAAAATTTTATCTCGAGAAAATAAGCAGCCAGAAGAGTAAAACAAACCAATACCCGCAACCAAAACAACGACAAACAAAAATGATAACTTTTTAAAATTCACAACAGAACCCCAGAAAAAATATAAATTCAAAATATATCCAGTGACACACAACAAAAGTACTGATATTATAGTGAAAAAATGTAATTTAACAAGTGGAGATACAAATAACATGCAAAAAATAAAATTATTACCACAACAAGAAATTCTAAAAATAGCTGCTGGACAGGTAGTAGACCGGCCTGCCAACGTCGTTAAAGAGCTAGTAGAAAACTCTGTAGACGCAGGGGCAAAAAGTATTACTGTTTATATAGAAAACGGGGGAAAAAAGCTCATACGAGTACTGGATAACGGCTGTGGCATGTCAAAAAAAGATGCCAAAATGAGCTTTAAAAAACATGCGACAAGTAAAATAACAAGCCTGGACGACCTGGAGTCTATACAAACATTTGGCTTCAGAGGCGAAGCTCTTGCAAGCATATCTGCTGTAAGCAATGTAACACTTGCAACAAAAGACGAAGAATCTAATAATGGGGTAAAGCTTGAATTTGAAAATGGCGCAATTACTGTAGAACAAGAAGTGCCATTTTCACAGGGTACCGATCTGCAAATCAAAAATTTATTTTACAATACTCCCGCAAGACAAAAGTTTTTAAAAAAAAGAGAAACTGAAAACAGGCATATCACGCAACTAGTGCAATCTTTTTGTCTCGATTACTTAGAGATTAATTTTAAACTTTTTGTCGATGGCAGGCAAACAATAAACTGTATTGCAACTGATTGCATCATAAAAAGAGCATCGCAAATATGGGGACACAATTTTGCAAAAAACCTGATAAAAATAGAAACTAAAAAGCCTGATAAAAATTCTATGGACTCTAATACTAAAAAAACGCCTTATATTTACGGCGCTATAACAAATCATCAATATTTTAGATACGACAGGGGTAATATATTCTTGTTTGTGAACAACCGATGGGTAAAAAATCATGAAATACAATCTGGGTTGTTAAAAGGGTACATCAACGTGCTGCCACCAGCTCGTTACCCAGCAGCATTTATTTTTGTTGAAATAAGCCCGCAGTTAATAGACGTCAATATTCACCCAAGAAAAGAAGAAGTAAAGTTTTTACACCCGAGAATAGCAACAAATATTTTACAAAATGCGGTCAAAAAAGCACTTGAAGAGCATCTTTCAAGCCAAATCAGGCAACCGGTCACGTTTAAACAAGAAAGTTATAGCCAAAATAGTTACAAGCAGAGCGATAATACTCGTGCGTTTAAACCATTCAATTTTGACCCATTTTTAGGAAACAAAAGTTTTGCTCCTGAACCGCGCACCACCCAATCTTTCACTTCTGACACTAGCCAAAAACAGTTGCCAGAAAACCCAAATAATAATTGCAACTCAGACACCCCAAACCCTTTAAACCATTTGGACAAGCAAGAACACGACCAACACAATATCCAGCGCAATATTGCACAACAAGATTATGTGATAATCGGACAATTTAAAAAGACCTATATTTTAATAGAACGACCAGACGGGCTCTTTTTTGTTGACCAGCATGTGGCACATGAACGAGTGCTATATGCAATCTTCTCAAAACACTTTGAAAACGTAGCTACAATAAAGCTTTTGTTCCCACAGCTAATTACCCTCAGAAAAGAGGATATATCACTTCTCGAGCCAAATTTAGACGTTTTTAAAAAGAATGGCATCGATATAGAGATCTTTGGAGAAAATCAGATAAAAGTACAAGCAACACCAGTTCACTTAAAAAACGTAAAACTGGAAGAAATCGTACTTGAAGTTGTATCCTGGATAAGAGAATTCCAAGAACTTGATGAAAAAGAATTTTTCAAAAAAATAAACGATCATCTGCATTCCCAAATGTCCTGCAAAGCTGCAATAAAAGCCGGTGACCTGCTCACTCTTGAACAAATGCAAAAACTACTCCGAGACCTAGAATCAACAGAGAGCAACTTTGCATGTCCTCATGGTCGACCAACAGGCTGGATGTTAACGACACATGACATAGAAAAAAAGTTTAAAAGAAAATTATAGTTTTTTAAAATTACGCATAAAAAAAGGGGCGCAAAGCCCCTTCTTTTAAATTCCCCACCTATTTTAACGCCTTCTTCTTGTCCCACCTGAACTTCTTCCACCTGAACTTCTTGAATATCCCCTACTTCCTGTTCTATTATCTATTCTACCACGCCTTCTGGCACCTAGGGCTCCACCAACAATCGCTGCTCCTGTAACTGCGCCAACTACCGGTGCCACGCTCCTACCTGAATCATCTCTTTCATCAAGCCTTCTGTCACGTCTTTCTGAACTTATGGCTCCGCCCACAAGTGCTGCCCCTGTAACCGCACCAACTACCGGCGCCACAGTCCCTCTTCTGCTATATCTCCCATGGCCTCTTACATCTCCTCTACGTCCTGATCGACTCCTGACAAGGCCATTGGCCGACAATGTGGCTAACATACACAAAACAACAAATGCTTTAATACTCTTATTTACATTCATGTTCCTTCTCCTTATTTTTGGATTTACACAATAATACACCTACTCTCCCTTATTTTACTATTTGTAAATAACGCAAGTCAATGGTTTAATTAAAAAAAATAAAAAATTCTAGAGAATTTACACAAAAGCCCCTTTTGGAGGGAAAAAAGGGAAAAAACACAAACTAATAAATAAACTATTGATACTCATGCGAAAACAGTATTATGTTATAAGTAGAAATAGTACGTTTTTTATTCCATAGGGGGGAATTATGAAAAAAACAAAGCTTTTACTTATAATGATTTTGTATTGTGGGCCTACACCTGGCAACAAAATTGTTACATCTCCAAAGCAAATAATAGATAACACAAAAGATGTAATAACAGTTGAAATTAAACAATCTACCAAAGATCTAGTAAAAATATTAGACAACACCATAGTCAATGGCAAGTTAAAACTTTTTAAGGGCTTAAAAGGCAAACGATTAAGCAAGAAGAAAATAGTTGCAACAACATGCCAGCTAGAGAAAATAATAAATGAAGCAATAGAAAAAATAGAAAATAAAAGGGGCAAAAAGGAACAAGCAATTAGAAAAAAAACTGGAGAATTTATAGCTGAGACAAAAAAAAGCGTTTTTGAAATGCATAAGCAAATGGTATCCGAGATGAAAAAATCGGTAAGAAAAAACCCTGAAATAGTAAAAAACAATACTGATAGCGCAAAAAATAAAATTGCGCAGTTTGAAGAGAAAATAATTGTAAAAATTGCAAAATTTGGCGATACACTAAAAGAAATATTAAAATAATGCTCCCCGCAGCAAGCGGCGAGGTATCTTGAAGTTGTCTAGATCCTCCTACGCCAAGGCTTCGGAGGACGCCACGCCTTTCATCCCCGCATCAAAGATGCTGGGTATTCAGGCGAAGCGAAATAATTGTAAAAATTGCAAAATTTGGCGATACACTAAAAGAAATATTAAAATAAGCAGATATTTAGCAAAAAAAGGGATCCCAAGACACCAATAACACCTCCAAATCAATAATTTACTTTGTTACTTGCATTTTAATCAAAACCAGTATATACTATTAGTAAATAAGAACAGCTTTAATATTATTAAAATTGGAGGTTAAAAATGGTCAAAAAACTGATTATACCAATATTTGTTGTGCTTGTAACATACAGCGCATTTGTAATAATTTCTGGCAAGAAAAAGCAAGATAGCGTAATTTTGAAGGCAAAAAAATCAATCGATCAAGAAGTAGACAAAACAAAAGACTTTATAGTAGGTGAAATATACAAAACATCAAAAGATTTAAACCAAACAAATATAATAAAAACTGCAAAAAAAATACAAAAAAAAGTTAAGACTACTTCTTTAAAAATACAAAATACAATAGACGCAACAGCAAATAAAACAAGTACAAACAACCCCAACATAAAAGATACAATTAAAAATGCAAAAGCTTCTATAAAAAGCGAAATGAAAAAAGCTTATAAGCAAATAAGAAAAAATATAATAAAAATACTGAAAAACAGAAAAGATAAACTTTTAATTGTAAATCAAGCAAAAGAAATAAAAAGCACAACTCACAAAACATGTGATGAAATCAAAAAGCAAATAGATAAAGCTTATCAAAATATTTCTTCTCACACACAAGAAGTTTAATTGTAGGCTCCTACTTATAATAAGTAGGAGCCTTAAACATCTATCTCTTTAGTTTTCTGTACATATACGCGTAAGATACCCAAGAGGACATCCAAATAATAGCCAAAAATACTCCAAATATGGTTACTGTCAAAACATTAGGGAATAATACCACAAATAGTAGAGGTATTCCTAAAATAACCGCAAAAACAAAAAGCGAAATAATCACGTTTAAAAACCCAAGACCCAGGTTATAACTTTTTTGCAAAGATGCAACAGAGCCTATATTTTCATCTACAAGATAATAGGGGTAAAACCATAGTCGTAAAATCAGATACCAAGAGGCGATAAACGCACCTGCATACCCAACATAAGCTATAAATTGTGGAATTCTTACAAAATAGGTTATTAATAAATAAAACCAGAAATATATAAGTGATGGAACTATTGAAATCAATAAAAATAATAACGTAGCAATCACATATTTTATCCAGATTCCCGGCCTTGAAAATAAAGACCTAATAGAGCCTGATTTACGATCATAAATACCAAGAGACATGCGGGCCCAGCCAAGCATGATAAAATCGTAAACCATTTTTACGCATACAAAAAAAACAATTACTCCAATTATAAAAAATAAAAATAAAAATTTGCTTTGCATAATCTCTGCCAAGATACCTTTTATCTCGTACAGTGCTGCATCTACTTTTTGCCTAATCGCCGTAATACCGGACATACTTTTCACTACCTTTGCTATAGGAGTAATTTCTGCAGCACCTTTAACAACTTGCAATGGGACTTTTGCAGCGCCTTTGACTACCTGGCCCATTTCTTTTACAAAACCACCAACCACGTTAACTTTATCAAAAACTCCAAACCCAAGATTTTTTATAACAGGCTTTGCAAATTCACTAACAATATTTTGTATTGAAAATTCAGCGATTAAGCCCTTAATTTGATTAAAAATTTTTAGTACAAAATTTATAAGATGTATAAAATATGGCAAAGATATTAAAAAACTTAGACAAAAACCCATAATCCAGATTAACTTGCTCACTACAAAAGCCAACACAAAAAATATAGGGTTTTTAAAAAAAGATTTAAAGCCAAACCTCAAAGCTTCAATTGCAAATATTTTTTTCACAACTCTCCTAAAAAAATTAAAATATAAAAATGCTCCCACGAAAAAAATTTATCATGGGAGCAAAAAATAGCGCAATAATCAACTAATTACAAAGCCAAGTTAGGCTAAAGTAAATAGTTCTAGTAAATTATTTTTTTATTTATTGCGCATAAGCAGTCCGCGATACAAATATGCAAAAGCCATAATACTCGCTATAGATATAATAAACTGTACAAAAAGACCCAGCACAGATATAACAAGCTGACTAGGAACTAACCAAAACAATGTATTGGTAATCATGCCAATCAAAATTGTTACTGCAGCAAACAAAAGCATCATCAAAAACACATTTAATGGCCCATTTCTTAAACCGAAACTTGCTTTAATAGATTCAAAAGTACCCAGGTTTCTGTCTGACAAAAACCAAAGACTAAATGCTAGCTTAAGACCAAGATATATCGTTGCAAATAATGAGCAGGTTATTGCAATTGCCCCTAAAACAACATTTAATCTAAATAGAGCAGCCGACAAGACCCATGGGGTAACAATAATTAAAAAAGAAAGAATTGTTATGATCAAGGCCCTTATCACTACACCTGGCCTTACAAACAAAGTTCTTACTGAGCCTGAACCGGTATCTTTAATGTCTAAAGATATCCTGATCCACCCCATTGTCAACATCATACTTACAGCCCACATGCAAAGAATAAATACAACAACGCCAAAAGCTGCAAATCCTAATGCATAAGGATTTTTTGACGCTAAATCTAAAACTCTTTCCAAAGCTAATTTAATTTCTGGCTTGACCGGCATCCCAGACTTAGCAACAACTGGAGCGACTGCCTTAAGCTCTGCAAAAACTTCTTTGAGCTTCCCAACTATTCTCATAACGGGAATAAAAAATGGCAATGCAACTAAAGCACTACAAAGTAAACCCGCAAACCATGCTAGAACAGAAACAATTGAAGTTCCCAAGAAAAATAAAATATGTTTAAAAAAACTCCTAAAGCCAAACTTAACTGACTCTCTAACGGAAACGCCTCTCATATAAAACCCTTTATGTTAAAAAGTTATATAAAAAATATAAAACTATAGTAACAATAAAAAAAAGAAAAACAAAAAATCAAGAATTTGCAAAAAATAAATTAATTTTTAATTTAGAGCTTATCCGAAAATTAACAAATCACGCAAGAATAATCCAAAAAGAGATTCTCCTCCCCGTTCTCCCTGCCGTGCCGGTCGAAGCCTTGGCGTAGACTGGAGCCTGACGAAGGGTTCATATTAAAATTTTATTTTTTCTAAAAAAAGCTACAAAATGCTCTTCCTAGCCGGTTTTATTATACAGAAAATATTCTAAGTTTTAATGAAAACTTGGTTCAAAGCCTGTTTTTATATCGCTAAAAACAAGCTTACTTTAGAAAAAATAAGCTTTTAATATATACCCTTCGTCAAGCTCAGGGAGGACGGGGGGAAGTATTTACCATAAGCAAGATAAGCGTTTGTTTATTATCTTTTTAAAACCTTTGAATATCGAATTCGCGTTAAATTAATTTTCGGATAAGCTCTTACACTAATTTTTGCCCCTGCGCATTAGTAAAATCGCCACACAAGATAATTATAAAATCTATGGTAGCCCAAATGCCAAGGCCTCCCAACGTAAGCAACTGCAAAATCGCTGTTCCATATTTACCAACATAAAACCTATATGCGCCAAAAGCTCCAAAGAAAAAGCAGAGTAACGCCGCAGTTAACTTTTTTTGTGGTGCTATTATTTGTGGTGCCATTATAGAACCCCTTCAAAATAAAAATTAAATAAACAGTCCCTATTTACAAATCAATTTTTTTAGATAATCAAATTTTTTATCTGCTGTGCAATCTCTTTTGCACAGTTATTATGAGAGTTTACCGTTAAATCATACGTTTTATCTAGGTATACAGAAAAATAATGACTTCTTGCATGTCCTTTAGGCGAAGTCCCTCGTGCTTCTTCCCGCTTTTCTAAGACTTCTAACGGTATTTTGACAGCAACATAATAGGTTTTTATATCTTTAAGTTTCTCTTGCAAATCATCAAACCACACTTTTTTGTAAGCAATATAATCTACTATAACATTGCAACCATTTTTTGCGTAATCAGCTATCGCACTGTTCATGGCGTACGCTACCCGCTCTCCCTGTTTGCCAACAAAGAGCGTTATTACCGAATTACCAGCCTCATCTTTTGAACTTTCTACCCATCTAATAGGGTTACTTGACTGCCAAAATTCCATATTCTCTGGCGTAATATCTGGCATTGGCTTATCAAAAAGATCATCAATACCAGTTTTTATCCATAAATTTGGCATCATCAGTTTTTGAAATTCTTTCTGTATTGAACTTTTACCTGACCCTGATGGCCCATTAAGCACAATTACAGTACCAAAAGAAACTTTTGGTGTTTTCTTGCGCATTTTAAAAAAAACCAACATAAAACCCACACAGAGCACAACCAAAAGAAACACTATTATTAGTTTCAACTTTTTGCCCTCTTTTTACAAAATTTAATATTTATCTGAATCTTTTGACGTTAAACCAGATAGTTCTTGCATAATGTGTAACCGCATACATTCCACGCATACGAAGACCATAGCTTATCAGATAAACTCCCAATAAGAAAAATAAAATATTCTTAAAAAATGGGTATATTGCAGCAAACAATGCTACAAAACCTAAAACTATAAGAATTGTCCCTAGAATTTGATTCCAACGAGTCATATGTTATCCCTCAAAAATTATTACATTTTACACACAGAAACAATTATACTTTATTTGCCCCGAACATACAACCGGCAGGGTGATTTGCGCCTATAGTAAATATTACCTCAAAAACCGCTATCATTCCTCATCAAAGATATATTCTTCTAACTTCCCAACTTTTGCTTCTCGCTGCGATACAAGAATGCTTTTGATACCCGCATAAGTTAAGTCAGATCTCTCCCTGACGACTTTCCTTATCTTCACCGAATATTCTATTTCCCTTAGGAAAAAAATTACCCGAATAAATATCAAATATGCTCCCAAATGAATTAAGACAAGTCTTCTTGCTGTGTTTAAGCAAACAACTTCCGAAAAATTTTTTCGTTATCTTGCACAAAAATTTAGAATCAAATTCATCGTCCCGCAAAGGATAGTGGAACGGCGGTCTTTCTATGATTATTTTAGGGTTCTCTTTAGCAAAATCAACAAGATCTTCTATGTATTTGTTCTTTTTTTCAAGTGCTTTTTTTACGTTGTATCTTTACCAATACACATACAATTTCAAAAATTTTTTTTCAAAATAGTAGTCACCCAAACTCAAAAGCTTTTTGGAACACTCAAGTTTCTTTTTAGCTTTGTCTGGCTTATAAAGTTCTTCATAGCCTCTCTGCACGAGATTATACAATCTTTCTTCTTTACCAAGCTTTTTCTTTTTCATTGCCCAAACATCGTGTGAAAAAAACATACCAAACACAAGTAAAACAGCTGGGAAGATTGTTATCCAGTTTTTACGTAATTTTTCT
>JBHPCA010000028.1:0-17562 GCA_042576225.1 Candidatus Babelota bacterium | reverse complement strand
TAAACAAAAAAATAAATGTGCTGCTTCCCACGACTGCGTGTGTCATAGGTGGGATATTGTGGGCCAACAACAGCTATACTATGCTTGCCCCTATTATGGCATTAATCCTATTGATAGGCATAGTTTTGCTCGTCCCCAAAATACCAAAATGGTACCTAAAAACAGTAATAATACTCGCACTGGGGTTTTTCACTGGGAATATGTTATACAAACAGCAAGTGCAAAAACATGCACATTTTCTTAACAAAATAAACGGCAAAACGTTTGATATACAAGCCAAGGTAACCGAACTGAAAAAACTCGCTAAAAAGAGGTGTCAATTTTATGTAACACTGTTTTGGGAAAAAACGGGCAAATATGTAAGCGTATATGCAAGCAAGCCACACACGTTGCAAATAGGCGATACAGTACTTATAAAAAATGTAAAATTCAAGACCCCAAAAAATAACGGCTTTGTGAGGTATTTGATAAAGCAGGGCATTGCGACAACAATATTTGCAAACAAGCTGGATTACGAAATTGTGTATAGGCCAACATATTGGCTATCAAGATGGCTTCATGGGAAAAAAGAAGCCATGCTAAATTCTTTGAAGGCAAAAATGTCTCCTAGATTGTTTGCTATATTTTCTTCCGCTTTTTTAGGAAACAAAAATATACCGAAAGAAGAAAACCAAAATTTGCGAGGCAAATTTAGAGAGTGGGGGATACTGCACATTCTTGCCCGCTCGGGGCTTCACCTGGTTATTTTTTTAATACTGTGCGAGATTTTGCTTGCATTTGTACCTATATATTTTTATATCAAGCAAATTATTATTATAGTTTTGAGCATACTTTACTTGTTGCTCAGTTGGCCAAGCGTCTCTTTTATACGAGCATTTTCTGTTTTGATACTTTACAAAGTTTGCCCATTTTTAAAAAGAAAGCCTGATCTTGTTCATATAGTTACTATTATATGCCTCACCATGCTATTGTACAACCCTATACAAATATTCTTTTTAGATTTTCAGTTAAGCTTTTTTCTAACATTAACCCTTGCCACGTGTAACAAAATAAAGCTACAATCACGGCGCAAGCAGGCTTAAAGAAAACAAAAAATAGAAACCAAATAAAAAAACTCCCTTAGGATACCTATTTCCCAAATACAAAAAATAAAATTATTGATAAAAACTCAAAATATATCTTAGAGTTTTTATAGGGAAAAAATAACACCATAATTTTAGGGGGAGTATTATGAAGGGACTCTTTAAGAAGGCGACAATAAAAACATTGTTATTTATTTTTATTGCTACGCTTTTTCATTCATTTCTGCATGGAACAAGCGCACCAATAAAAACTGACACAGATATAATAGAACATATAAACAACTTGCTTGAAACAACAAGAGAAGAAGTTTACGATGCGCAAGATGTTCCTATTTTAAAACATGCCACCAAGGTAACACAACCAAAAAAACCATGGACACTCATGATATACATTGCAGCAGATAATGACCTGAGAAGCTTTGCCGTAAGAAATCTTAAACAGATGGCAAAAATAGGATCCAACAAAAATCTTAATATAATTGTTCACCTAGACATTAAACTAACCGGAAACAAAAAAACAACAAAACGGTATTACGTGCAAAAAGACAAAATACTTCATCTTAACGCAAATGATCCACGCACCCAAAGAATGGATAGTGGCAACCCAGAAACACTTATATCATTCTGCAAATGGGGCATAACTGAGTTCCCCGCTGAAAATTACGGGTTAATCCTTTGGAATCATGGCACAGGCGCACTTGACCCAAGAAGAGGAAGAATTTTAAAACTTTCTGAGCTGTTTACCTTTAACCCACAAATAAATAAAGTTGAAGTCGACAGAAGCATTGGTTTTTTTGATCTTCTCAACGCTTGTCAACTTGAGGACCGAGGAATATGCTGGGATGACACCACAGGAAACTATTTAACAAATCACAACTTAGATTACGCTTTGGGTAAAATTTATACAAAAATATTAGGCGAGAAAAAATTCGCATTCATCGGCTTTGATGCTTGCCTAATGCAAATGACAGAAGTTATAAGTATTGTAAAAAAATACGCAGATATAATGATAGCCTCACAAGAAGTTATACTGGGTACAGGTTGGAACTATATCGAAACACTAAAACCATTTTTAAGAGGATCACTCACAAAAGAAGAGTTTGCAAAACACATAGTTTATAGTTATAAAAAATCTTATGAAAGAATTACAAACGACCTTACCCTTTCTGCGCTTACACTTAATGAGTTTGACCTTGTAGAAGAAAACATAAACCATGTGTCAAACCTACTGGTACAATGCCTCAAAAAACAAAAAAACCGATCTGTCAGAAAAGCAATAGCAACAAGCAGAAGCAGACTCCTTTGCACACACTTTGACGAACCAAGCTTTATAGACTTACACCATCTTTATAAAAATATTCTTGCGTCACTCAAACACTTTGTATTGCATAACAAGAAAGAAGAAAAAAGGCTTAAAACAGAGCTGCAAAAAGCGCTTGCTGTGGGCTGCAAAATAATCGAAAAAATTACACTGGCAAATGTCGTTGGCAAAAATCTACCTAAAGCAAAAGGTGTTTCGATCTATTTCCCAAAAACTCGAATATACTTCTCCTATAGAAAATTAGAATTCTGCAAGAACAATGACTGGATCGTGTTTTTAACCCAGTATTTAAACGTTTAAAGAAACAACATGTTGCGCTCAAAGGCGAGCGCAACATGTTGCAAAAAGCAAAACGCAACAACTCATATCTGACAGCGCAACAAAACACCCAGAGCCCTACTCAATAAGTTTTTATAACCAAATCAGTCTTAAGTTTTTTATTTTTTGTGTTTTTATGCAACACATCTTGGATTTTAAATTTTTTAAATATAAAACCGGTCAAATAAAAAAAGTCACGCATAAGCAGGCAAAAAATGCACTTGCAAAAAAATAGCTTAAAAAGACCTCTTTTTAAAAGAAATAAAATAATTATACTAAAATAGTTTAAAAAGCAGCATTAATAACACTTAAAACTTGGGAAAACAATGGACATAGAAAAATATAAACAAGCGCTATTGCAAAAACTTTATGAGCCTTATAAAAATTGCCAACAATGCCCCTTAGGCATGCTTGGCAGAAAAAATATTGTGTTCGGAGAAGGTAATCCAAACTCAAAACTAATGCTTGTAGGAGAAGGACCCGGACAAAAGGAAGACGAGCTCTGCAGGCCCTTTGTTGGCAGATCTGGGAAACTTTTAACAAAAACTCTTGAGGCAATAGGACTCAAAAGAGAAGATGTTTTTATAACCAATGTTGTAAAATGCAGGCCCCCGAAGAACAGAAAGCCGCTACCAAATGAAAGCGAAACATGCACAAAACTCTTTTTATTCAAGCAAATAAAGATCATTCGCCCAAAAGTTATATGCACCTTAGGCGCAGCCGCAACACAAGCCTTTTTACACAAAGATGCAAAAATAACCAAAATTAGAGGCCAAATCATTGAACAAAAAGAGTTTTTGCTTATTCCAACTTACCACCCAGCGTACATTCTTAGAAACAATAGAGAGTTTAAAAACTTTGCAAATGACATTAAGCTTGCAAAAAAACACTCTTCATGATTACTTCCTGTCTGGTGGATAACCTGGTGGATAACTGGTGGATAACTGGTGGATAACTTTTTTGGCGGACATAAAGACCCCCTCCTAGAGGGGCTATTCAGAGAAAAGTTATCCACCACCTCTGAATAAGGCCTCCAGGATAGCCTTCTCGAGGGGTGTCAAAAAGTTATCCACATTTTGTCCACCAGTTATCCACCAGGTTATCCACCACCCTAGGGCCTCTCGAAAAGGCCCTGCAGAACAACCTATTGGCCTCGAAAAATCAAAGTTATCCACCAAAAACGGGCTCACCTATTATTATTATATTTATATAATATATATATTAATTAAGAATAACTATAATCTCAGTGAGGTCTTGAAGAGGGACAAAAACACAAAAAGTCGTGCCTAATGAAAAAAGCCTTAAAGAGGGGGTCTCTATGTATTCTTAATGAATTCTTAAAAAAATTACATAAAAAACGAGTCTTTTCTTTTAATTATTTATTTTTGTGATACAATATTTTACAAGTGGCTCATTAGCCATCCCAAAGTAGATTGTATTTTTATGTATATTCAAAGGTAATTGTGAAACTTTCTGGCGTTATAGAAGAATTAGAAAAGGAAAAAGGCTTAGACCGCGAGGTTTTAAGTGATATTATTTGCGAAGGCATGCTTGCTGCGCATCAGAAAAGATATCCTGACCTCAACTTCAAGGCAACTCACGATAAAAAAACAGATGAAATATTTGTAGAGGTTGAAAAGACAGTGGTTTCAACTGTCGAAGATGAAGACAGCCAAATAAGCACCAGAAAGGCCAAATTTATAAGCAAAGACCTAAAAGAAGGCGATCTTGTTTGGACGCCATTTACAGGGCAAATAGGTAGGATAGAGGTTCTAAGGGCAAAGCAGGTTATTGCAAGTAAGATAAGAGATATAGAAACGCAAGCAATATACGATGACTTTAAAGACAAGCTTGGAACAATCGTTTACGGCGTTATTCACAAGTGTGAAAGACGTGGCGTTTTGGTGAAAATCCAGGATGTATATGCTTTTCTGCCTAAATCTTTAATGTCCCCCAGTGATCGGTGCGTTGTTGGTTATTCGATAAGAGCCTTGCTTAAAGAGGTTTTGTTGCAACCCAGAAATGAAAGCCAGCTTGTGTTAGATAGGGCTTCGAGCGACTTCCTTTTGAGGCTTTTTGAGTTGGAAGTTCCGGAAGTTTTTGAAAAGCTTGTTGAAATCAAAAAGGTTGCGAGGGTCCCGGGCTACAAGTCAAAGATTTTAGTTTATTCGCATGACAAAAATATTGACCCTGTTGGGGCTTGCGTAGGTGTGAGTGGAGCCCGAATAAAGCCTATTTTAAAAGAATTGGGCGGCGAGAGAATAGATGTTATTGCGTGGGGAGATTCTCGGGAAGATGTTGTTAAGGACGCGCTAAAGCCTGCCGCCATAAAAAGGGTAGAGATTGTAAGCGAAGAAAATGCTAATGTTTGGCTGGATGAAGACCAAAGGTCTGTTGCTATAGGCAAAAAAGGGCAAAACATACTTCTGGCATCTAGGCTTTCAGGCTTTACAATCAATTTAATTCCCGCTCAAAAGGCTGTACCTGTGATGGACTCGCCTGAGCAAGACGCTCTAAAAGATTTCACTGACGCTGCAAAGGACTCTAGCAAAGCTTTAGCAAAAGAGGATGAGAAAGAGGCGTCGGAGGCAAAAGAGGAGTCGAAAGAAGGCTCCAAAGAGCAAGCTTAGGCTTGTGTTTTTTATTATTTTAATAAACAAATGAAAGGTTTGCGATTCGTAATGCGTATTTATGAATATGCTAAAAAAAATAAAATGACCTCTAAGGAGCTTCTTTTGGTGCTCGAAAAAAAGGGTTTTGAGTTTGCCAGCCATATGTCTGTCTTAACTCCGGAAGCAATAGATTTTTTAGATAAAAAGTTCTCAAAAAAACTCCAGAAGGAAGACGTGACTCAAAAACAATTCAAAAGGGAGCCAAAAAAGTCGGTATCCCAGAAAAAAACAGCTCCAAAGCCCCCCAAAGAAAAAAAGCCTGAAAAGGTTGATGAGGAAACCCTTGAGCAAGCTCCAGTTAATGCAAAGGCTTCAATGGTCAGGCCGGATGACTTGTCCTCCAAAGCTTTAGCCAAGGGCGATATGAAAAAGTCAGAGCCTCCAGTTTCCAAAAAACTTATTGTTAGGCCGATGGTTTTATCCGATTTTTCAGAAGAAATTGGAAAGCCTGCCACAGGCGTTATCTTAACGCTTTTAAAGTGGGGTGTTGTTTGTGCAAAAAATCAGATATTAACTCAAGAATTAGTTGAGAGGTTGGCCAAGCATTATGAGATAGAGTTTGAGGCTACACCTGAAGAAAAGATTCAAGAATTCGAAAAAATTATTAAGAAAAAAGATATTGGAAAGCAAGATCGTTTGCCCGTTGTCGTTGTTATGGGGCATGTTGATCATGGCAAAACCACTTTATTAGATTTTGTTCGTAAAGCTCGTGTTGCAGCCCGTGAAAAGGGAGGAATTACGCAACATTTAGGGGCATACGAGGTCAAGGTTCCTCAAGGCGGTATTGTTTTTTTAGATACACCTGGGCACGAAGCCTTTTCCAGAATAAGAATGCGTGGTGCGAGGGCTGCTGACATTGCTATTTTGGTTATAGCAGCAGATGATGGGGTAATGCCACAAACTATAGAATCGATCAAACATGCAAAAAGCGTAGATCTTCCAATTATTGTCGCTATAAATAAAGTTGATCGGGTAAAATCTGACCAAATAGAAAAGGTTAAGCAGCAGCTTACGAAATATGATCTTTTGCCAGAAGATTGGGGAGGCGATGTTGTTTGCGCGCCGATTTCTGCAAAGCTTGGTCAAGGAATCGATCATTTGCTTGAGATGATAGTATTACAGTCTCAGATGATGGATTTAAAAACAGATAAAGATGTTCCGGCCAAGGGTTATGTTTTAGAGTCTAAAATACAAAAAGGACGTGGGCCTATTGCAACAATTATTTTACAGCATGGAGTTG
Organism: Candidatus Babelota bacterium; assembly: GCA_042576225.1. Classification (GTDB taxonomy): domain Bacteria; phylum Babelota; class Babeliae; order Babelales; family Vermiphilaceae; genus GWF2-30-66. The sequence goes on along the minus strand of JBHPCA010000028.1, from coordinate 10,929 downwards.
CAAAAGTTGGTCAATTTTTTGTTTGCGGAAAAACCTACGGTAAAATTAGCTCAATGGTTGACTCTTATGGTTTAAGGACTAAACTTGCTGAACCATCAATACCTGTGCAGATAGCAGGTTTTCAAGAGTTGCCAGAAGCGGGAGATTTTTTTGAAGTAGTTTCTCAGCAAGAGCACAAAAGGGCAAAGCAAGGCAAGCGTGAGCAGAAGGTTTCAAAAGCAAAAATGGTTGCTATTGGAGGTAAAGAATCTTTCAATCTGATTGTAAAAGCTGATAGTGATTCTTCTAAAGAAGCTTTATTGTGGGCGATAGATAAGCTTTCTAAGAAGTTGGATAAGGGCTTTAGTATTGTACAGTCTTCTGTCGGTGATATAAGTGAAAGTGATATAGATTTGGCTGCCATCACAAATTCTTTAATTATGGGTTTGCATGTCAAAACAGAAGCTAAGGCTTTGGCTATGGCGCAGCAGCTTTCAGTAAATTTGAATTTATATGACATTATTTACAAGCTTATAGACTTTTTACAAGAATATTCAGAAAGCAGAAAAGAGATAAAAAAAGAATTAAAGCAAGTTGGTCAAGCAGTTGTTTTACGGGTTTTTGATATAAAAGGCCTCGGTGTTATAGCTGGTTGTGCTGTGAAGGATGGTGTTTTTACCAGGGGCGCGTCTGTAGTTGCTTATCGGAGAGATAAAAAAGTTGGTGAAGGAAAAATAAAAAGCCTTCAAAGAGAGAAAAAATCTGTAAAAGAAGTCCATGCTGGTTTTGAGTGCGGCTTTATAGTGGATGGTTTTTCTGATTGGGAAGTTGGCGACCGTGTAGAGTGTTACCTGGAGTTGCCTCAAGACAAGAAGTAGCAAGATGGTCTTAATGAAGCTTTTATTTGCGCTTACACTTTCTTTTTTGTTTACGATATATCTTACACCTATTTTAAGAACTTTGGCTCTTAGATTTAAAATTTTGGATATTCCTGATGGTTCTGTGAAGATTCACAAAGAGCCTACGCCTTATCTTGGCGGGTTGGCTGTTTATTTTGGATTTATTACATCTTTAGCGATGACTTTTCCTTTTCAAAATAAGATGTTTTTGTTTCTCATAGGCTCTACGTTGTTACTTTTTATCGGCTTGATAGATGATCTTGTTGTTATGAGTCCGCATCAAAAATTTTTTGGTCAAATGATAACAACATTTTGCTTCTTAAAAGCAGGTTTTTATTTAAAGCAAAGCTTTTTTTCCAATAATTTTTGGAATATTCCAATATCTTTTTTGTGGGTTTTAGTTGTTGTTAACGCATTTAACTTGGTTGATGTTATGGATGGATTGGCGGTAACGTTAGCCAGTTGTGCAACAATTTCTTTTCTAGTGATAGCCTTATACTTAGGTAACCATGCGCTTGTTATTTTACTTTCAGCTTTTTTAGGCGCTTTAATTGGTTTTTTATTTTACAATAAACCCAATGCAAAAATGTATTTAGGCGATGCAGGAGCTTTGTTTATAGGGGGTTTTTTAGCGATAATTCCATTTTTATTTGATTGGAGCAAATATAATTATCATGGGTATTTGACTCCCGTGGTTATTTTGGCAATACCTCTTATAGAGGTTGGAACACTTATTATTGTCAGGCTTTACAAAGGGATCCCTTTTTATCAAGGAAGTCCAGATCATTTCTCTATTTATTTACAAAAAAAGGGATGGAGCAAGTGTAAGGTTCTTTTGTACGCTATGTGTATGTCTACGGCACTTTCGGTTATTGCTTTTCTCTTTTTTATAAATAAACTCTCTTTAGCAGCTCTTTTTGGGCTTTCGCTAGTTTTTTTAGTCATTTGGTATTCAGTACTTCTTTTCAGAAAATCTATTGCTTAAACACACATTTGAGCATATACTATAAAACATGTTGCTTTTTTGTTGTTTTTTGAAATAAGCAAACCTTTTTTCGGCAAAACGCCTTAAAACAGGGGGTCTTAGGTTGTTGCTTTTTTTGTTGTTTGCAAACTATTGTTTTTTTTTAGTTGATTTAGCATATTTATAATGCTTCTTATTTTGAAGCCGACTCCTCCTAGGGTTTTTGTTCTAGGGAAGTATGGTTAGAAGCACTGCTTGCTGAGGAAGTAATAGATTAGGTCCTTGAAAAATTAAATGCTACAATTCCTTCTTGGCTCATTTGGTCTTTTAGGGTCTTATATCTATTACTTTACTCATATTTATCTGTTTATAAAAAATCTCAAAATTCCATATTATACTATGTTTTAATTAGTTTCTTTTTTGTTCCTTAAAATTATATCTTGACAACAACAAAATCGGGTGATAAGATCTCTAAAAAATATTTGAAAATTATAATTATAGAAAAAGTGTCCCTAAATGAACAATACAAAAAAGTATTGTTCACCCCCCTAACCCTTCAGCTTTTTTCAAAGTTGGAGGGCTTTTGTCTCTGATAATAATCTGTGATAACTTGTTTCCCGTGATAACTTAACGCGAACCCGAAATAAAAACACAAGTAGCAAACGCTCAACTTAATAAGGTGCGCCCCCCGCTTTCCCTGAGCTTGACGAAGGGTTTATATTAAAAGTTTACTTTTTCTAAAAAGGGTTGCAAAAAAACCCTTAGTAGCTAATTTTTTTATATAATAAGTATACTAAATAAAAACTAATATATACCCTTCGTCAAGCTCAGGGAGAGCGGGGGGTAAGTTTTTTTATCTATAAAGAAGCCCTTGTTCTTGCTGCTTTTTAAAGATTCCAAATTTCGAGTTTGCGTGATATCAGTGTTTGCTTTTTAAATCCAAAAACTGTAAGACGCATTTTATATCACATGCATTGTTTTCTTTTTTTGCGATTGAGGCCTCTTGGCATTCGAGGGGTTTTTTGCATCTTTTTAGTTTTTTACAGAATTCCAGAGCTTGATTGATATTTCCGGTAAATTTGTATGATGCCTTATGTTTATTCTCAGTTGTTGTATATGATTTTAGCGATATACCGGACGATTTTGCATAATCAATGATTTCTGTTTTGGGGTCTTTTTTAGGGGCATAACTATTCATGTCAGATTTTATACGTTGTATCTTGTTTGTTATTTTTTTACATTTATTTTTAGTTGTTTTAAGTTGTTGTTTTTTTTCGACTATTTTATGCAAAACGTTTTTTTTAAGGGTAATTTTTTTTTCAATTTTTGTGTATATAAAAAAGAACCAGATTGCCCATATTAATAATATTGCGAATAAAGTCGATAGTGCTTTCTGATAGGGTTTTAGGTTTTTTCCAAACGCATTGTTTTTAAAAAAATCCACATTACTCTCCTATTATTCTCCTATGAAAAATTAGTAGCGATTAAAGCCCTCTTAAAAAGTTGACTTTACCCATTGCATAGGATCAACCGAAATGTTGTTTACTCTGAGTTCCCAATGCAAATGATAACCTGACGCATATCCTGTTTGTCCCAATGTTCCGACTGGGTTTCCTTTGCTTATTAATTCTCCAACTGTTATATTTGCGAGATCTTCAAGGTGGAAATACATACTCAATATTCCACAGCCATGATCAATAACTACGGTGTTGCCACTTTCTGCATATCTATCTTTTATTCGTACGATTCCAGCTTGAGAAGCCCATACGACACTTTTGGGTTCATTTATGATATCTACGCCGTTATGTCTGTACTTGCCTTTTTCTTGAGTGATTCGTATTACCCCAAAGTCAGAGGCTTTTCTTGTAATTTCTATAGGTGTGCAAAATGAGCCTCTCCAGAGTTTTTCCTTCGGGGATAGTTCTGCTATTTTTTCCATGTCTTGTATAAATTCTTCAGAGCTTTTACCAAGCTCTTTTTCTTTTTGGAACTTTTGTTGGCTTATTTTTAAAACCTCTTTTTTGAAGGGGAACTGTACAATTTGGAATTTCTTTTCAAGTGGCAGGGTATTGCCGACATGGTCTTGTATGTCAATAGAAAGAAGATATTCATTTGGATTTTCTTCGCACGTAACAGGAATAAAGACTTCATAAATTGATGAGTTTTTAGATTCAGGATAACAGTCATAAGAACTAGAAAGCGCATTGGCTTTTACGGATTTAATTTTTTTGTTTACCTGGAATTGCACATGCAATGTTCTGCCTTGAAATACTTTAAATTCTGTTTCATTTTTTACAAACGCTGCTTGAAGGGGTACATTATCAACATAAAAATTTAATTCTTGTGAAAACTTATTCTTGTTAAATGTATTATCTGTAAAATATATTTTTAGCGTATGGGTTCCATTAGAGATGGTTCTGGTTGGAATTGTAAATGGATACTCCTGATTTTTTGCACTCACTTTAAAATGTTTTGCCAATGGTTTATCATCGAGAAAAACGGACAATATTCCTGTTTTATTACTCGAGATTGTACTTTGTACATTCCCACAATAGTACCCACTATGCTCTACGCCATAAATATTCACTAGCGGTGTTTCTTTGTTAAAAAAGAAGTTGTAGGATTTCCAGCCTAAAAAACCAAGACTGATGAATAATAAGATAAAGAATATATTTTTAATTTTTAGTACCATAATATTACCTCGCTTTATAGTAATTTTGTAATTTTAAAAATATTTATTTAAATTATAGATCTTTTTATTAGCGAGGTAAATTAAAGATGTATTTTTGTCAACAAAAAAGCGGGCAATGTTTTTTACATTGCCCGCAATTATTTTTGGGATTTAAAATTTTCTTATCTACTAAATAAAGCACCAAGCAGGTTGTATGCCGATATAAAAGCGATAGATACTGCCGAGAAAAGCACTGTATATTGAACAGCTTTGCTTGTTTTAAAGAAACCAAATAGTCTACTGAAGATACTTGCTTTTGGCTTGCCTTTGTCATTTTCACTACCACGATTCCCACTTCCAAGCGTTGAAAATATACGTGGTTGTTTTTTCACAAGCTTTTTATTTTTTGTTTTTTCTTTAGGCTTATTTATTTTTTGTTTAGCTTTTTTAATTGCGCTTACTGGGTTGAATGCTTGCCTGGATGGTTGCTTTTTTTTCCGAAGCTTTTTCTTTTTGGATCTCTTGGGTTTTTTATTATTTGGTTTGACCACAGGAGCAACCGGTTTTTGGTTATTCTTTTTAGGCTTAACAAATTTATTTAGCCACTTATTTTTTTTATTATTTTTTTCTTCAAGAATTTTATGCACACACTCTTGTTCAAATCCTTTTGCAATTAGTGCGTTTTTTATTTCTCGATCATTTTTGCCGCCACTATTTTTTGAGATGTAGTTTTTGATTAGGGCAATCTGTTCGTTTTCTTCTAAAAGAAATGAAGTTTGGTTTTCTCTAAACCCGAGCACAATAAGATCTTGCCTAATTTGGTTCCAGCTTTTTTTGCTAATATTTTTATTTACATAGTCCTTTATTTGTTTTTTGCTTGCATCTTCAATAAGTTTTTGTTTATCTCTTTTGCACTGATCTATATGTTCTTTTTTAAACTTTTTCACAAGTTCTTTTTCAAGCTCAGTCCATTCTTTCTTTTTTATGTTTTCATCTATGTGTTTGTGAATCATGTGTAATTGTCGATTTTTATATCTGTTTTCTAATCTCTTGAGCACCTCTTTTTTGACTATTCCTTTTTCAAATTCATTATCAAGCTCTTTTTCTATCTCAAGCCAACCTTTTTTATCGATATTGTTTTTTACAAATTTTTCGATCATCTCATTGTCTATATCATTATTGCATTCTTCATCAATAACATCACATATATTTTTAGGGAGCTTATAAAAAGTATTACTTTCGCAGTATTCTTTTACAGCAAGTATGTTTGATATGCTAAAAACATTTTTAAGACGTAAGATTTTTTCTTTTGGTGTTTGTTTTTTATTGTTTATAGCATTTCTCAAGGCATTATGTATTACGTCAAACTGTTTTGGCCTATTATTGTCTGAATTTTTTATGCGATCTACTTTTTGTGGTATTGGGGCTCTTACCGGTTCTTCTTTTGTATTTTTCATGGCAAAAGAATTGTTTGCATAAGAAGTAATCAATACAACCGAAATAAGAAATACGTTTGAATATTTTTTCATTTTTTCCTCCAAAATGATTAAAGATAATAATATTATTTTATTTCTGATTGTTGGCTATATATTGGACCAACCTATACATAGTATAGAGTGCTAGGATTTTAAGTCAAAACCCCTCTTGCGGTGTCTTCTTGAGATTTATCCAAAAAATGGTATATTAGTAAATAATAACATTAGAGGTGTAAAATATGGTTGATTTAAGCGTATTGCCGAAGCTTCCGGGGATATACATATTCAAAAATGAAGATGGGCAGGTTATTTACATAGGTAAGGCCAAATGCATTAAAAAGCGTGTGAGTTCCTATTTTCATAAGAATCATGATGAATTTAAGGTTCAGGCATTGTTACAGGAGCATGCTTCTATAGATTATATCGTGACAAAAACTGAAACAGAGGCATTATTGCTCGAGGCGCAGCTTATACGCGATTATAGGCCAAAATTCAATATATTGCTAAAAACGGGCCAGCCATTTGTGTATATCCTGTTTACCGGCGGAAAACTGCCAAAAATTAAGCTTGTGAGGAACAAATCTTTAGATGGTAAGTATTATGGGCCGTTTTTGAGAAAACTGCAGGCTAGGAAGGTATTTGAGTATTTGGTTACTACCTTCAGGCTCAATATATGCAATAAAAGAATAGAAAACGGGTGCTTAGACTATCATTTGGGTTTATGTGCAGGAAGTTGCAAGAGTAAATTTGATAAAGGGGCGTATCTGTTTAGATTGCAGCTAGCTCAAGATGCGTTAAAAAATAATCATAGAAAGCTTTTAAAAGATTTAAGTGGCCAAATGATCGAACATAATAAAAAGCTTGAATTTGAGAAATCAAAACACTTGAGAGAGTATATCAATGATCTTGATGTTATTTTGCATACAATACGAGTAAAATTTAGAGAAGATAAATTCGAAGATCAAGTTTTCAATGCGGTAACCCCAATTAAGAAGATATACAAATTTGCATATGACATTGATAAGCAGTTGCAAGAATTTTTAAATCTGGAGAATTTAGTTGTTTCTATAGATTGCTTTGATATCTCGCATTTTCAGAGTAGTTTTTTGGTCGGCTCCTGTATTCGATTTGTGAATGGCAAGCCGGACAAAAGTAAATTTAGAAAATTTAAAATAAAAAGCTTAACAGAGCAAAATGATTGTGCTGCTTTGCAAGAAATTGTTTTACGAAGATATAAAGATAAAAACGATTTGCCTGATTTGATATTGATCGATGGAGGCAAGGGGCAGTTAGGTTCTATTTTAAAGTTGGATTTGCAAGTACCCTGTGTTAGTTTGGCCAAAAGGGAAGAGACTATTTTTAGTGAAAAGTTTCCCCAGGGGATCAAATTAGATATAAAAACAGATGTCGGGAGATTGCTTATCGCGTTGCGCGATTATGCGCATCATTTTGCCATCAGTTATCATAGAAAACGCAGGAGTAGAGAGTTCTAGGTGTTTTGAAATTGTGTGAAAAAATAAAAAAGAGCTGCGCATTTTTAGTGCGCAGCTCTTTTTGCATACTAATTTTAGGTATTAAAAATTGTATATATTCCTGTTTTCTTTTTTCTTTTTTTCTTGGTGTTTTTCTTAGGAGTTTCTTTTTTTTGTGTTTGCTCTTGAAAAGTTGTTTGAGGAGATAATAGAGCAACAAGAAAATTAAAATCTTGAGCAAGTTTTTTCATTATCTCGTTTGATTTTTGTTTTTTTATGTCATCTTTTACATATAAGCTTTTGCTCATTTTAAAGAGTTTATTTTCTTGTTCTTTTGGCAGCCTTAATTCATTTTTTGGCAAACCGGAAAACAAGTTGCTTGTTGCAAAAGTAACAACAAAAGCTAAAGATAGTGTTTTCATTTTTTTACACATAAGGATTTCTCCACTTATAAGGTTAATAATATTCATTTTTCTAGTAGCTCTAAATATTTGTCATCATTTTCGATTATTTTAGGAAGATTCTTAATGTTTAATAATGCCTCTATAACCTTTTCTTTTTTAAACTTTTCAAGTAATGTAGATAGTATTACTATCTGCCAATAGATTACAATTTTAATTTAACCTTGTCAAGTGGCGCACTTAAGGGGCTTTGTGTTGGAAGGTAGCTTTTCAATGTGAAAACATCGTGTTTTGTAAAAATAGTTAATAAAGGCTGCAGATCTTGGTAATCTAGAGAAAGAATAGTGTGTTGAGGTGTTTTTAACGGTTTTTAAAAGGAGATATGGAAGATGTTTTTGTATGTAGCAAATTGGAAGATGGAAATGTCTTTTGATAAAGCAGTGGAGTTTTGCAAAGATAATTTTGATGGATTTATTGGGTTGTCACAGTTAGAGAGCAAAAAGGTTATTTTATGCCCAGAGTTTACACAATTAAAGGCTGTTTTAGATGTTTTTGGGGGTAATGGTAATGATATAATGGCATTAGGGGCTCAAGATTGCTCTGAGCATAAGCCTGGGGCCTATACAGGACAGGTTTTGGCCGAGTCTTTGGGACAGATTGGGTGCAATTATTGCATTGTTGGGCATAGTGAGAGGCGTATATATGGCTCAGAGACAAGTGATCAGGTTGCTTGTAAGTTGGTACGCCTGTTTGAGTGCGGGATAACGCCTATTGTGTGTATTGGAGAATCTAAAGAGGATTATGAAAATGGGCTTGCCAAGGATGTTTTGCAAGAACAGTTGGAGCCCATATGGGAAGTAGTTAAAGCAGTTATAACACGTAAGGGTGGAGGTAAAAGTGGTAAAAGGCTAAGTTTTTGTATTGCGTATGAGCCTGTTTGGTCTATTGGTACAGGAATTACTCCTGAAAATAGCTACATACAAGAAATTTTTAATTTTATAGTGAGTTTAGCCAAAAATAATACTATAAATGCTCAAATCAACTTGCTGTACGGGGGAAGCGTAGATGAGAGGAAGGTGAAAAGTCTTAAATTGATAGATAATCTTGGTGGTTTTTTATTAGGGGGTGCAAGTTTAGACTTCAAAAAATTTGAAAAAATAGTACAATTATAATAGGTCTCGTATTATGTTTGAGTATATTTGTTATTGTATAGATTATTGTATAGAAAATTTGTTTAATTAATTTTTGGAGAACGTTATGTTATACGGCTTATTGGTAACCCTTTTCGTATCTGTTTGTTTTTTACTGATACTTATTATCTTGATCCAGCAAGGTAAAGGTGGCCTTGGATTGGGAGCTATGGGTGGAGGCGCTCAAATGCTTTTTGGAGGCTCTGGTGGTCAAGATATATTCCAGAAGATAACGTGGGTTTTGGGTGCAATATTTATGTTTGGATCATTATTATTATTTCTTTTGGGCTCAAAAGGTGTTAATTACTCACGCTATTTAGGGAAAAAGAAAGCCCTGAATAAAGTAATTCCACAGCCTGCTATGCCGAAAGCTACAAAAAACCCCTTCAATAAAGAGATTCCTAAGGCAAAAGGGCTGGATGTGAAAAAGGATGTTGCAAAAGATAAATCAAAGAAATAATATAAGAGAGTTATATCGTTTGATTTAAGGGAGGTGGCTAGGAGTAATAAGGCTGATGGTTTTAAAATTTTTTGATTATGTTGGCCAAAAAGTTATAAATACCTGTGAGTCTGCAGGAGCTTTTGTTATATTTCTTGGTAAGGTTATTGTAAATTTATTTTCTACAAAATTAAAAATTTCTAAATTATTTACGCAGATGGCCCGTATTGGGTCATCTTCTATATCTGTGGTAGCGTTAACAGGTGCTTCATCAGGTATGGCATTTGCTTTGCAAACATATATTGGGTTCAGGCGTGTTGGTGGAGAGCATTTGATAGGAGCTATTGTTGCTCTTGGTATGATTCGTGAGCTTGGGCCTGTGTTGACAGGGTTAATGGTGACTGGCCGAGCAGGGTCTGCTATTACTGCTGAGATAGGGACAATGCAGATAACAGAGCAGGTGGATGCATTACGCACACTGAGGATAAATATATTTCAATATTTGATGGTGCCTCGGATTTTAGCGGGAATAATTGTTTTACCTCTATTGGCTCTCTTTACAATGATTTGTGGTATTGTTGGTGGATACGTAGTTTGCGTGTATGCCCTTGGGTTAAGTCCTGAAGATTATACAGCTGCAATAAGAAGTTATGTTGAGATGTCAGACATTATGGGTGGATTAATAAAGTCTAGTGTTTTTGGTTTAATTTTAACATGGGTTGGCACTTACAAAGGGTATAGAACATATGGTGGCGCAAGAGGCGTAGGAGCTGCAACAACTAGAAGTGTTGTTATGTCTTCTATTATGATTTTGGTGACAAACTACTTTCTCACAAAAGTTCTTGAGAATTTGTAAGAATAAGCGATTGAGTTAGATGATTGAATTAATTGATTTAAAAAAAAGATTTGATACAAAATGGATTACAAAGGGGGTTAACCTAAAAATCCCTGATGGTAAAATGACTTGCGTAATTGGTAGGTCTGGTGAGGGTAAGTCTGTTTTGCTTAAACAAGTTATAGGTCTTATAGAGCCTACATCGGGAAAAATAATTATAAATGGAGTAGATATTGTAGGTATGTCTGAAAAGGAAAAAAGAAAGCACTTGGAAAAATTTGGTTACGTATTTCAATTTGCGGCTCTTTTGGACTCTCTTAATGTGTTTGAGAATATTGGCGTAAAGCTTTTGGAAAATGGAATGAGAGCAAAAGAGGTATTGCCGATAGTTAAAGAGAAGCTTTCTTTGGTTAACTTACCAGAGGATACGCTATATAAGTTCCCTTCAGAGCTTTCTGGAGGCATGAAAAAACGGGTAGGGCTTGCGCGTACGCTTATTACAAATCCTCAAGTCATTCTCTATGACGAGCCTACCACCGGATTGGACCCAATAACATCAAGAGTTATCCATGAGCTTATGGATACGACACAAAGAAAGTTTGGC
>JBHPCA010000027.1:0-17996 GCA_042576225.1 Candidatus Babelota bacterium | reverse complement strand
ACTTGATCCTTTTTTTTAAGGGTTTTTTAAGTTATCTTAATCCCTCTACCTGTGACGATGATGATTTCGATAATTTTGACTTTAAAGAGTATGTAAAAAAGAAAAAAGAGTCTAATATTATGCAATATGCAAGGGATCTTGCAAAAAAAGTGAAATTTAAATTATTATGTCGAGAGGCGAACATAGGGAAAAATATTTTGGTGAAAAAAAAGGGCTTAAAAAGTGCTTTTAAATATATTTGGAAAGATAAGCACCAAAAAAAGAAGCTGGCAAAAAAGAAAAAGCGAGTTGCATTTAAAGAAGATGAAATAAGGCTTAAAATTCTGGAGAAGATTTCTCAACACAAGTGTAAGCAAGAAAAAGAAGACGAATTTGAAAAATTGTCGCCAGAGTCACCACTATCACCAGGTTCTCAAACATCCCCACTTGGTTTTGTCTTTTTGAATAAATAAAAAACCAAGTAAAAAACCAAGACTATTGTTTATTAAAGCTTGAGCTTGTTAATGTTTTATCAGGGATAATAAGTGTTTTAATAACTAATAACCAGTTTATAGGGGGATATGGTCATGGTCATGAGAAAATATATAATCAGTGCTTTTGTTTTTGTTTTATTCACTGCATTATTTGCACATGCTATGTACAAAAACGGAAAACGAAAAGAGCTACTGGAATTGCAGTTGCAACTAGTAAATGTTAAGGCCAATATTTTAAAAATGGGGACAATGCCTTTAGGTTCAGAAATAGAACAATTAAAGTCGGCTAAAGAGAGAATGGGAGAACTTAGAAAAATAGAAAAAAAGCTAAAAAAGGAAATTGCAAAACTAAAACAAGAGATTATTTTTGATAAATGGAAAAAAAGAGGCGAAAAAGCCAAAAAATGGGTGAAAAGCTGGGTGAGCCCTAAAGAATGGAAAAAATGGTGGGGTAAACTTTGGTTTTGGCAAAAAAAAGAAAAAACGCAGCAATTTATCCCTGTTGAATGATTTTTACATAGCTGCCTTGTGGCCCCTTTGTAACAAAAAAATGTACGGGAAATTGGTCTTTTAGGGCGCTTAAGTGTGAAACTATGATTACTTTGGAGAAATCATCTTGAATTTTATAAATAGCGTCCATAATTTTTGCCAGCCCTTCTTCATCTTGTGAGCCAAAACCTTCGTCAATGATTAATGTTTGCAGTGCAGTCCCAGCTCGTCTTGCAAGAAGTTTTGATATAGCTATGCGTAAGGCAAAGTCTATTCTAAAGGCTTCACCTCCGGAAAAGAGTTCATATTGCCTGATTCCAGCAGGATCAGAGATTTTTATGTCTAAAGTTTCTTTTGTCCCGCCTTTTTTAAGATCTCTTAAAGATTCGATAAAGATTTGTGCTTGGTTATTGGTGAGCCTGGAGAGTATGTGGTTAGCTTCTTGTTCAACTTCTGGAATAGCATTTTCTATCAAAAAAGCCTGAATCCCGTTTTTACCGGTCGCATCAGAAATTATTTTGTAATCTTGATACTCGTTTTGTAAGTTAGCAATAATTTCTTGTTGTTTTTTATGCTCTGCCTCAAGTTGTTTGAGCTTAGAAATTTGATTCTCTAAAGCTCCTTTGAGTTGCAATAATTCTTCTTTTTGCTTGTTAATTATTTGTAAGTTTTGTGATAGTACTTCTTCTTGTTTTTCAAGTTCTTTTCGGGTGTTTTCAAGATTTTTGTACTGAGTTATTTCTGTATCGAATATATTTTTTTGTTTCTTAATATTTTTTAAGATTATGCATAGATCATGAATGGCTTTTTTTCGTTCTTTTTGGAGCGCTATTTCCTGTCTTATGGTATCGTATTGGTTTATTTTTATCTCTAATTCTTTGAGTTCTTTGTGCGCTTGTTTATGCTCTTGTTCGTTATAGTGCAAATTTTTCATCTCATTTTTTGTATTATCTATCTCTTGTAATAGTTTTTTATATAGCGCATTACTGTGCAGATTCTTTTGTTCTTCTTCTTGTTTATTTTGTAATGCTTTGTTTGCAATATCGATTTGCTTACTCAGTTCTTTTTGCTTATTTTTAATAGTTTTGATTTTTTTACTTATCGTGTCGATTTCCTGATCTATGATAAGTGCGTTTTTTTCAAGTTCTTTGATTTGAACTTCTGTGAGCTTGTTTTTATCATGTGCATGCTTTAATGTTTGTATAGTCCCATTTTGGGTGATAAGTATTTCTTTCAAGTTTTTTATTATGGTTCTTAATCGTAATAACCTATGATTGTAAAAACGCTCCTGTTTTTTAAATTTTGCTTTGAGAAACTTTTTTCTTGCAGAAGAGAGGTTTTGCTCACAAAGTGGGCAGCTTGGCTTGCTTTCATCTTGTGAAAGTATTTGTTTTTGTGCAAGTGCTTCTAACTCTTTTTTTATCCAGTTGCCCTGCGTGATATATGTTTGGTAATGTTCTTTTCTTTTTTCAAACTGTTTCTCTTGTTGCGCAAGTTCTTTCTGGTTTATAGAACTTATAGCTACAGTGTCTTTTAGTTTGGTAATTTCACTTTCTATTTGCTTTTTTTTGGTGTTTTTATCGCATTGATTTTTAAGTAGCGTTTTAAACGTTTCATCACTGTTTTGCAGTTCTATATTTAATTTTTCTATGTTTAATTTTTTTTCTTGCATTTCTTTGTTGTAGCTTTGGTAAAAGTCTTGTTCTATTTTTTGTACTTGCTCTTTGTTTTTTATATATTGCTCTTTTATTTGAAGTTGCTTTTGCAGTGTTTTTTGGTGTTTGTTTATAGTTTCAATAAGCTTATTTTTTGCTTGATATAAAATCGTTTGATCGGGTAAGTTTAGTTGTTTTTTATGTATCTGACGCCACTTGTCTCGTATTTCTCGCAATTTTTTTTGTTTCTCCTGTTCTTTGAGCAAAAGTTCGCTTTGTTTAAACTGCAAAATTTGTTTGTTTTTTTGATCTTCTGTTAATTTTTTTCTCTGTAAAGCCAATTCTTTCTGGCTTTTATAAGTTGCTTTTTCTCTATTAACTATATTTTTAAGATCTTTTTCAAGCGTTACGATTTGTTTGGTTATCTCATCTTTTTTTTCAAGTTCAAGTGCTATTTTTTCTTGATACTTTACGACTGAATCTTTTTCTAATATTTTATTTTTTGCTTTATCGCTTGCCAATTTTCGGACAAAGTCATACTGCTTTAATCCAAGAATTTGCGCAAATATCTCTTTCCGGTCTTTTGGCGATTTTTTTGAAAATTCGTTTGCTTGCCCCTGTCTTAAAAAGGCAGAATTTACAAACGTATCAATAGTTGAAGAAATTGTGTCTTCTATCTTTTTTTGCGTAACTCTAATTCTTTTTTCGCTCAAAGAAATGAGCTTGTTCTCTTGCTCATAAACCCCAAAATCGAGCGCAGCATAAGGCTTTCCGGTAGTTTTTCCATATTCTCTTTTTACTCGATATTTCTGGTTATTACACTCAAAATCAAGAATGACCATCATGTGCGATTGCCCAATTTTCAATAACCCGTCATCAGCTTTTGTTACTCCGGATATCTTACGAGCTTGTCCCCATAGGGCCCAGGTTATAGCGTCCAGAAGAGCAGATTTTCCATGCCCATTTTTTCCCGAGAGACAAATTAATCGATGTGGTTCAAAGTTAATTGTTTGCATCTGTGAGCCATAACTCAAAAAATTTTTAATTTGTAATTTTAGCGGTATCATGTGTGCCCCATAACCTAATAAATATTGTTATGTTAAAAAAAATTAGTGTACATTATAAGTGTATCACTTGTTAAGTGTATCATGTGTTGTGCGTGCAGCCTAGAGCGGGATGTTTTATATGCGATTATTTTTAAAATTATGTATGGTGAGTTTTGTGTTTTTATTTTTTTCATGCGAGATGTGTGCCATGTTTAAAATCGAAACTAGTGAAAAAAAAGCAAAACCTACCAAAAAGAAGCGTAAAACCAAACGTGCCCTAGATATTGGGAAGTATATCTCGCGTATAAAGTTTAAAAAAGTTGATTTCATAAAAGTTGGGAATTTTCTTGATAAGAGAAATAATCATGGTGTAACAGAAATAAGTGTTGAGCGTTTAATTCGCCTTTTGCAATGTGTGCGCAAAAATAGAATGAAGACTATGATTATTATATAAAGGGTTTTTCATGAGAGAGGTGGGGATCCGGTCTAATAGAGCATATGTGTGGGTGTCATTATTGTTTTTTTCCGGTTCTTGTATACACAGCATGGATAATTCAAAGAAGGGTGATACTAAAAATAAATTAAAAAAAAATAAAATTATTAAGAGTAAAGCGATAAAAAAAAGTTTATTTTTTGGGAAAAAACCTCGATATTCCTGTTGTAGATTAAGGGGTTTTGAGACAGAATGTGAGTATGGCACTGGGGGGCCGGTTTTTTGGTTTTGTGCGCAAGGTAGTCTAGATGAAGTTAAGTTTTTTGTTGATGCAAATAAAAAAAAGTACTTAAAAGAAAGAAATAAATATGGGGGGTCTCTTTTGCATGAGGCTGCCTTTTGGGGGAAGCTCGATATAGTAAAATATTTGGTGCAAGAGGGGTTTGATATAGAATTGAAAGACATAAATACAGTTACCCCCATCTATGAAGCAGGTTTTAATGGACATTTTGATGTAGTAAGATACTTGGAGTCAATAGGGGCAAAATTTAATGCGAACAAAAGAGTTGGTTATAGTGTGTCTCTGTTGCATATCGCAGTTTCTTTGGGCCAGGTGAAAGATGTTCGTTACCTGCTGCAAAAAAATGCTTATGTTAATACGAGTGATAGGTGGCACAAGAGCCCTTTGCATTATGTGTGTTATTTACAAGAAAAAAAGGCTTTTGAGATAGCACAAATACTTATAGAAAGTGGTGCATGTGTAAATGCTTGTAATGTGCGTGGCAATACACCGTTACATTTTGCAGCAGCAAAAGGTATGCTTGCCCTAGTGAAATATTTTATAGTTAAAGGCGCATTTTTGTTGGGCAAAAATAAAAAGAAAATGACGGCGAAATGTTTGGCTCTCAAAAGAGAAAAATGTGCGATGCAGAAGAAGGTAAATAAAGGTTGCAGTTCCTGGATAAAGCTTGCTGATAAACTTCAGAAGAAGCTTTTTATTGTTTATCAAAAGATTCTTGTTTTTCAGGATAAATATAGAATAAAAGATCTGACAAAAGAAGAGATTGCGTTGATAAAAATCCGCAAAGGTCTTTCTCAAAAATCTTTAGAGGTATTGATTTTGGGCCAACTAGGCTTTTTCAAGAGGCTTGTGAGGGAAAAAGGAATGCCATCGTTTGCAAAACAGATGGTGATTAATGTAATTTTGGAAAACAAGCTTCATGAAAAATATCCAAAATTATTGCCAATAAAGTTTATAAAACAGGTTATACAAAATAGTCCATTTAACAAATGCTTTTTTAAAAACCCGGAGTTTTTAAAGCTTGCATTTCAAAAAGATGCTTTGGTTGACGCAAATGGTTTCCGCCCATGCCAAAAGCTTGCTTTTTACCCTTTTATTTTGCCGAGTATTTTAGCAAGATATAAAGATTTATATAACAAAAAGGGGGCGCTTAAAAGAATTTTTATAAATATGCTAGGTAAAGAAGAAACAAAAAGCCCTCTCTTGCAATTTTTGGCCAGAACGGTTCTGTTTGCAAGAAAAAAGAAAATCCCACATTTTTTGAATTATTTTACTATTTTTATGGCTTTAGACAAAAAATTGGGTAAATATAATCAAGTTATTAAAAAGATAAAGATCAAAAAGAACGAGAAACGTGACGAAAATCAGAAATATAGTGGTGCGCTTGCAGAACATATTCTCAAGTATGCAAGTAGCACGAATTAATTTTTTCTGATACCCTTTTTTCAAATGTTTAAAAAGAATAAATGGGTGAAAAAGATAACAAGTAGCTTAGGGATAGAACATGCAAGACAATATATTTAGAAAATATGATATTCGTGGCAAAGTTGGTTTAGGTTCTAGTGCTGAGTTTGACTTAGACAAAACATATGACTTGGGTATGGCTTTGGCCTACTTTTTTTTAAAGCATAGACCAGAAATAAAGACCGTTGCAATAGGTATGGATGGTAGAAGCCATTCACCAATTATAAAAGATGCGTTGCGTGATGCTATGCAAGATAGTGGGCTTGATGTTGTTTTTATTGGGGTTTGCCCATCTCCTGTTTTATATTTTACGTTACATAATAAAATAGATAATAAAAATATAGATGCTGGGCTTATGGTTACCGCTTCGCATAATCCCAAAGAATATAATGGCATTAAAATATGTTTCAATAAAAAAAATGTATGGGGAGACCAGGTTCAAGAAATAAAAGAGTTATTTAAAGAAAAAAAGAGGGTACTTTCTGGAGTAAAGGGGAGTTGTTGTGAACAAGCAGTTATCCCCCAGTATATCCAATGGCTTAAAAAGCATTTTAATAATCTGGTTGGCATGGATCTATCTGTGGTCGTCGATTGTGGTAATGGTGTGGGCGGTACTATTATGCCGCAGCTGATAGAACAAATGGAATGGAAAAATATACAAACACTTTTTCAGGAAGTTGATGGTGATTACCCAAATCATGAGGCAGATCCTGTAGTGTATGAAAATATGCGTTTTGTGAAGGAAGCTTTGGAAAAAACGGATGCCCAAATTGGAATAGGCCTAGACGGAGACTGTGACAGGATGGCACCAATGACGAAAAATGGTGAGCTTGTGACCGGGGATAAGCTTTTGGCGGTTTACGCAAAGCCAATTTTACAAGATAATCCTGGTGCAAGTATTGTGTGTGATATAAAAGCTTCTTCTGGATTACTAGAGATTGTGGAAAATATGGGTGGCAAGATAAGTTTATCCCCGTCAGGTCACTCAATTGTAAAAAAACTTATGAGTGAGCAGGGTGCTTTACTTGGTGGGGAGTTGAGTTGCCACTTTTTCTTTGCAGATAGGTACTTTGGGTATGATGATGCGTTTTATTCTATGATGAGACTTTTTGAGATATTGGTCAAAGATAAAAAAAGTTTGCAAGAGTTAATTTCATTGTTTCCAAAGAAAATAAGTACACCAGAAATGAGAATAGAATGTGCTGATAACAAAAAGAAAGAAGTGGTACAGCAGGTAAAATTATTGTTTGAAAAAAAACCTAATGTTACACTTGTCACAATTGATGGTGTAAGGGCTATTATGGATTATGGTTGGGGAATTTTAAGAGTTTCAAATACGCAACCTGCAGTGAGCTTGCGACTTGAGTCATCAACCGAGGAAGGTCTTGAAAAAGTGAAACATGATTTTTACAATGCAATGAGCCCTCATTTTGATCAAGATGTTTTGAAAGAACATATGGTAATATAAAATAATATAAGTGGAAGAAAAGGTGGGTATTGAGACGAGTAGGGTTGCATGTAAGGCTAGAGACAACGTTAGTAGATCTTATAGAAAAAGCGTTACGGCTTAATTTAGATTTTTTTCAATGTTTTTTAACACTTAAAACTGCGGGGCGTGTGGTTCCGTTAAATAGTAGTGATATTAAAGAGTTTATTGAGCTTCGTAGAAAATATTTTAAAGAGATGTATTTGCATGTTTCTTACTGGGTTAACCCGTCTTCGATAGAATATAACCCCCATAGATTATTGAAAAAAGAACTTTCTTTGGCTAAAAAATTAGAATTTACTCATATTATTTTTCATCCAGGCTCTGCCAAAGGAACACGTGACGAAAGTAAGGGGATAGATGCTCTGGCAATCATGTTCAACCATCTTATGAAAAAAGAGCCAAGTTTTACATTTGTTTTGGAAAACGTTGCACAAAAATTTCCGGCAATAGGTGGAGATATAAATCATTTTAGACTACTTCTAGAAAAATTAGATAATCCAGATAGGGTACGATTTTGTATAGATACTGCCCATGCATTTTCTTATGGATACAATATTAAAAATCAGGAAGAATTTATAGCTTTTTTAGATAAAAAAATAGGATTACACAGATTGTGTCTCATTCATATAAACGACAATAGGGAGGTTATTGGTTCGCATATAGATAGGCATGCACCTCTAGGTGAAGGAAAAATTGGGCTTGAGGCACTTAAAAACTTTGTGATGCATCCAAAAATAAAACACATTCCAATACTTTCAGAGCCGCCGGTTATGACAGAAGAAGAGTTGAAGCAAGAGTTTGAAAAAATAATGCGTTGGCATAAACTATAAATTCAAAAAAATTAAAAGAGTAAATTGGGAGTTAGTATGATCAACATAGCAATAAATGGGTTTGGAAGAATAGGGCGTAATTTTTTAAGAGCTGTTTTACAAGATAAAGCTTCACATAAAAAAATAAGAGTTGTGGTTATTAATGTAGGCCCTGCAAAGTTACATTCAGTAGCTCACATGTTCAAGTATGATACGCTTATGGGTGAGTATTTGGGTGATGCAAAAGTTAAAGATAATGAATTAGAGATCAATGGGTATAGAGTTACTTTGTTGAACCAGACAGATCCGAAAAAGATAGAGTGGTACAAATATGGTGTAGATTGGGTAGTTGATGCAACGGGTAAGTTTACCAGCAGAGAGGGAGCGCAGTTGCACTTAGATTCAGGCGCAAAAAATGTTCTTATTACCGCGCCGGCAAAAGGTGAAGACGTGACTATTATTCCCGGGGTAAATGATCAAGATTATAATCCTGAGAGAGATCATATAGTTTCTTTGGGAAGCTGTACGACCAATGCGATTATGCCAATGCTCAAAGTGCTCCATGAAAAATTTGTAGTGAAAAATGGATTTATGACAACAATTCATGCGTATACCAATACCCAAGTACTTCTTGATGTCGAAAAAAAGGATTTGCGTAGATCTCGCGCAGCGGCTTTGAACATAATTCCTACGACAACCGGTGCAACAAAGGTATTGGGTAAAGTTATGCCAGAGCTTGAAGGTCTTATTGGTGGTAATGCGATTCGTGTTCCTGTTGCAAAAGTTTCTCTTATAGATCTAACATTTATCGCAAAAGAGGTTATTACCAAAGAAAAAATTAATCACGCTTTTGAATATGCCTCAAAAGAGGGCTTAAAAGGTATACTTGATATTTCATATGAGCCATTAGTTTCTAGTGACTATAGTGAAAATAATAATTCTGTTGTTATTGACGGCTTGCTTACGAAGGTGATTTCACATACAGGAAAAATATTTGGCTGGTATGATAATGAATGGGGGTATAGTGTGCGATTAAAAGATTTTTTATTGAGTGTAGCACAGCGACAATTTTGAAAACTCCCTCTAATAGAGAGCTTCGAACAAAAGTTTTGTGGTTTGCGCAATTTATCTTCACAAACCATATATTTTAAGATATATTGTAAGTAGATATGTCTTTTATATTTGCAAAAGTGGCGGGCCCATAGCTCAGTTGGTCAGAGCAATCGGCTCATAACCGAGAGGTCCCAGGTTCAAATCCTGGTGGGCCCACCATACTTCCTCCTACGCCAAGGCTTCAGAGGACAAATCGCTCCTCTTTTTCATTATGAGTACTGGGTACTTCGTTAGGCTCAGTATAGGTTTTATCGCAAGGCGAAACGGAGGAAGAGCTAAGTGCTTTATTGGGATTAGTGACTGTGAATTTAAAAAAGACTTTAAAGTGGGGTGATCGGGGCAGAATTTGCCTTAGTGGTTTTGATTAACAAAGGGTGCACGATATGAATAGCCAGGCGTTTCAGGCGTTAATTGAACTAGTCGATTTTGATCAAAAAACGGTTTCTTTAAAAAAAGATATTAAAAAAGTGCAGGAAGAGATAGCTGTTTTTGAGAAGCAAAAAACTGATTTAGAGCAGGATATGAAACAAGCTAAAGTTCTTCTTCATGATACCCAAAAAGAGGTAGATCTTGGTGAGTTAGAGATGAAGGAGTATGAACAGCAAATAAAAGAAAAGAAAGAGCGTCTTGATAAAGCCTCAAACCAAAAAGAGTATGCCTCTTATCAGAAAGAGATAGAGAAGTTGGAAAATAAACAACATGAAAGCGAAGATCCACTTATAGATGCATGGAATAGGCTCGAGTTGGCAAAGCAGGAATATGCAAAAAAAGAAGAAGCATTTGAGAAAAAGATGTCAGAGACCTTGGGTCTTATTGAGGTAGACAATAAAAAAGTAGAAGATATTAAAAAAGAGTTACAAGAGCATAATACTCATAGGGATGAAAAGCTTAAAAGTGTGCCCCAGGAGTGGCTTGAGAAATATGAGATATTAGGGGCGAGGGTCTCTGATCCTGTTGTGTCTGTCGAAGGTAACAGTTGTGGCGCCTGTTTTTATAATGTTGTACCACAGCAGATGCTTGAGGTAAAAAAGGGAAGGCTTGTGCAGTGTAAAGGTTGCTACAGATTTTTATACGTGAAAAAACAAGAAGAGTGATAAATGATACTCCCCGCAGTAAGCGGCAGGGTATCTTGAATCGAATTAACCGGCTAGATCCTCCTTCGCCAAGGCTTCGGAGGACGCCACGCCTTTCATCCCCGCATCAAATATGCTGGGTATTCAGGCGAAGCGAAATAATAAATTATGGATCAACTTAATTTTTTACATAATGGGCAGGGTGATACTTGCGAAAAAGATAAATTAAATTATTGGAAGCTTTTTATAGATGGGGCTTCAAGAAACAATCCGGGACCTGCAGGAGCTGGGATTTATATAACAAAGAATGGAAAAGAAGCTTTAAGGCAGGGATTTTATATTGGTATAAAGACGAATAATCAGGCAGAGTATTTGTCACTTTCAGTTGGTTTGTTTTTTTTAAAAAAACATCTTTGTAAAGATGATGTAGTTATGATAGTTTCTGATTCACAGCTTTTGGTTCGGCAGATTCTCAGAAAGTACAAAGTTAAAAATGCAGGAATTATTCCATTATTTCAATTGTCAAACCAATTATTATCTGGTATTAATTACAATATTGTTCATGTTTTGCGTCACGAAAATAAAGATGCGGATGAGATGGCAAATGTGGGTATTGATAAGAGAAAAAAATTACCAAAAGAATTTGTAGATATGTTGCATAAGTATGAGATACAAATCTAGTTTTTTATTACTTGCTCGGTTTATTCAATTTATTCGGCGAGGCTTTTTCGCCCTAACAGTTTTGTTAGCGGCTTTTTTTGTTTTGGCGCTCGATTGTGCTGAGGGTAACGCTAAGCTGGGTCATGTCAAAGGGATGCACGATCAAAAAAATTATTGTGTGCGGGTTTTACTTTACGAAGGTGCCTTTAGGTCTTTTTCTGGGGATCTTCCTGGTGGTAATCATGGTTCGATTGCAGGTTGCAATCATTGTGATTACTGGGAGGTAGAATCTCAAAATGGGTTTTTGGTATCTGATGGTACTAAAGACTCAAAAGTTTTTTTCTGTAAATCTAATAAAATTACTATTAACGTGAGAGATAATTTTATTTATCTAAATAATAAAAAGTATCTCAAAAAGCAGGTTAAAATATCGCCAAAAAATGGGGATCTTTTATTTAACGCACATTATTATCAGGGTAATTTTATTCTATATCTTGAAGATAATAAGCTGTCTCTTGTTAATAAGCTTGATTTAGAAGATTATGTGTATGCAGTATTGCGTTCAGAATCGTGGCCTGGCTGGCCACTTGAGGTTAACAAAGTTTTTGCTATAGCTATAAGAACGTATGTGGCAAAGAGGGTGCAGGGGGCGAAAAAAAGTAACCGTTTTTATCACATCAAAAATGATAATAGACATCAAACTTACAGGGGTTACAAATACATGAAGCGCAACGATCTTCTTTTAAGCGGTGCTGTCTCAAAAACAAGAGGGATAATTTTGACCTATAGGGGAGATATTATTGACCCATTGTATGATTCCTGTTGTGGTAGCGTTATTACAGAGCATATAGAAAACAAAATTAATTTTGAGAAGGCGCCTTATTTAGCAAGAGATTATGCATGTAACTACTGCCGAAAATGCAGTTTATACAAGTGGCAAGTGAGTTATACGTTGGTAGATCTTGAAAATCTTTTGAGTCAGGCTTGTCCACACATAAAAAACATAAAATCTATTTGGGTGAGTAAAAAAGATAAAGCGGGTCTTGTAAAAGAGATAAAAGTAAAGTGTGCAAGGCGTATGTATAAAATCACAGGTGAAAAACTATACAGTTTATTAAAAGAGGTAAAGAGTTTCTGTTTTTCTCTAAAAAAAAGAGGCGGTGCTATAACAATTACGGGCAAAGGTTATGGCCATCATATAGGGCTTTGTCAGTGGGGTGCTCGGCAAATGGTACGTGAGTTATTTGATTACAAACAAATTCTAAGTTTTTATTACCCAGGAACTAGTCTAGTAAGACTACAGTGATTATCTTGCAAATTATCCCAAAAATCTAAACCTTGGTAATTTTGTTGCAAAACTTTTAATTAATTTTAACCCTGGACGTGTAATTTTTTTACCCAATTTTGCAAAAAAACTTGTTGCCTTATAATTTTTTTTCTTAAACCATTTTAAATATTGTATCCTTTTAGATGGTGATGGGTGCGGGTTTGCAAACTTATATCGTAACCACCTTCCCCAGCTAAACTTTTTAACTTTAGATGTTAAGATTTTTTTGAATTTTCTAAAAAGATTTATTCCGCCTTTTGCTAAGTTTTTGCTTACAGAGGCCGATTCTAAATCAGCTCTTCTTTCAAAAATTCTTCTAATGGTATTTGCAATAATTATGTCACACAAAAATAAGCCAGTTCTTATGGCTGCAATGTGTAGTCCATAAATAATGGAATAGAATCTGTTTTGTAGTATAGGATTTTGGGGAGCGTTTCTTTGTAAAAAATTTGTTACCGGCTTGAGCGGCTTATATTTTGCATATAAACCAAAAAATCCTAGTTTTAAAGCGAGCGATGAAATATAACTTCTGATTGCGTCTCCATGCTTGCGGTGGCTTAGTTCATGTCCTATAATAAATTTGCATCTGTTTTTTTTAATTTTGGCATCAACTTTTTTGGTTATAATAATATTGCCAAATATATCGGAACCGCCATTATAGCTATTAGAATTTATAACTTTAACTCTAATGTTTTTTGGATTTTTGATTTTTAGCCTTTTTGCAATAGCAGTGACATATTTTTTTGTTTTTAAACTTGGATTTCTCAGAGCTCGTATTCTTTTTTTATGGGCATATAGTGCAAAAGCATTAGCAAACATATAGATACTAAAGAAACTTGCTATTGCGATGTTGTCTGTGGTGATATAAGGGGCAATTTTGTCTTTTGCTTGAATAAATTTTCGATATACAAAGTTTTTAGTCTCCCACAGTTTTCTTTTGCTCTTTTGCCATACGGTTTCTTCTGGTGCTTTATTAATTTTTTTAAGCTTTTGAGGTTTTGCTTGAGGTTTTGTATTGTTTTTGTAATTTTTGCAATAGGTGGCACCAAAATTGGAAAGTAGTAGCAAAAAAATTAATTTAAAAATAATGGTTTTTTTAATGTTTTTAACGTAATTCATCATGCGTAAGGCCTGTTTTTTTAGGGGGTTTGTATCCTAACTTTTGAATAGTATACGTGTTTTTGATCACAGGTGCAAAGGGGGTGTGTAGTCAAATTAATTTTTTGTTTGAAATTTTTTGCTCCTGTATTAAGATTTAATTAATTATATTTATGTAAAAATCTATAAAACGAAAAAGGAGATTATGCCTGGATATAAAGCCCATATGGTAGGAGGTTTAGCTGTTTATGGGATAACTATTTATTTGCTCAGAAGTTATTGCGGGTCGGCATTTATAGCTGCTGAGTGGCTGTTATTTACTTTGGTCGGTTCACTATTTCCAGATATAGACACAAAAAGCAAAGGGCAGATGTTTTTATACCAAATTTTGTTTATCACCCTGATTATTCTGGCGATACAGCGGAAATTTGTAATTATGGCTTTTTTGAGTGTTGCAGCGATTGTGCCGATTATTGCTCGACACAGGGGCCTATTTCATAAGCCATGGTTTGTTGTAAGCCTGCCGGCTGTAGTTGCGTTAGGGGTGTCGTTATATGCGCCAGCGTATACAAAGATTATAGTATTTGACGCGATATTTTTTATCTTAGGTGCATTGTCCCACTTGGTTATGGATTTTGCTTGGAGTTTGTTTAAAAGAAGGTGTTGTTAAGATAAAATTGTTAAAAAAGTAAAGAATGTTGTTGAAAAATAGAAATGGCTAGCAATAGAGAATATTGCTAGCCATTTTTTATTTCTTAATTTACAGAGTCAAAGACTCGCAGAATCAATAAATACTAAAATTAGTATCTACCGCCTCTTGATCCTCCGCCGCCACCTCTATTGTAGCCGCCTCTTGATCCGCCGCCGCCGCCGTTGCCGCCAGGTCTTCTTTGTTCTCTTTCTCTTGCTTGGTTTACAACAATCTTGCGACCTTCTAGTTCATAACCATTAAGTTCGTCGATTGCCTTTTGTGCGTCATCGTTTGATTCCATTTGTACGAAACCAAAGCCTCTTGGCATACCTGTGAATTTGTCTGTTATCATTTTTACTGATGCGACAGGTCCAATTTTTTCAAACAATTCTCTTAATACATCTTCTGTTACTGAATGAGAAATATTTCCTACGTAGATATTCATTAAATTAGCTCACTTATATAAAAAATTAAAATCATATTAACAATTACATTTTCACATTAAATTTGTGTCTTTTGGGATTTTTTTAAAGATTATAGCGTAATAAATCCTTTCGAAGATAAACATTAGATTATTCTAAAACACTTTAAATATAGCTTAAATTTACCTTTTTTGCAACAGATATGTTAATTTTTTTGTTTTGCAGCTATTTGAGGCTTTTGGAGGTTCCTGTGGCTCTTGTGATTAGAGATACGATATAAATTGCCAGATAGCCAGCTATAAAGCCAGGGACCAGCTCGGGGATATCTGTTTTTAAATAAGGGAATACCGCAGCTACAAGGGAACCTGTTAGAATTCCAGCTATGGCACCGTATTTATTGGTGTTTTTCCCATATAGAGAGGCTATCACTAGCGGTCCAAAGGCACTTCCCATGCCAGACCATGAGTATTTAATGAGGCTATATATGGTTTGGTTCTTTTCTAGCGCTATAACAAGTGCTATTGCGGGGATCAAAAAGGAAAATATTCTTGAGACTAGCACAATTTTGTTTGATGAGGCATCTTTATTTATTATCTTTTTATATACGTCTTGTGCTATAGCTGATCCTGCGGTTAAAATGTAACTATCAAGGGTAGATAGTGTTGCCGCGATTATCGCACACAGTATAATTCCTGCGATAAGGGGCGGAAATAAAAGTTTGGTGAGCTGTATAAATATGGTTTCGTCTCCATTATGAAAGTAAACCAGACTGATAAGGCCTATCAGGGCAGATGCGAACAATGATACTGTTTGCCAGGTAAAACTTAATGCTTTAGCATATTTTATTTTCTTCGGGTCTTTTATTCCCATAAAAAAGGAAAGCAGTTGTGGTTGTCCAAAATAACCGGGTCCCCATATAAAAATGAGCCATATTACATCCCAGATTTGGCTTCTAGCAGGTATTATGCTTAAAGAGACACCTTTTGCTTGTGCAGCTTGTACAATTGCTGACCAGCCTCCAATCGAATAGAGGCCTACCAATGGTACGAATAACAACATGGTAATGGCAAATAGCCCTTGAAAGAAGTCGCACCAAGCTACCGCGACAAATCCTCCAATTATAGTGTATATCACAGCGATACCCAGCCCAATAAGTATGCCGATCTCGTATTGTAAGCCAAACGCACATTCAAAAAGCTTTCCCAGAGCGATTAACCCAGCAGAAATGTAAAAAACAAAAAATACGACAGAGACAAGTGATGTCAAAATTCTTATTGTTCCAGAATTATCTTTAAATCTTTTCTCAAAGTATGAAAAGAGTGTTACAGCATTGAATTTTTGAGTTTCTCTTCTTAATTTTGGGGCGACAAATTGCCAGTTTAAGAACATGAATAGAACGATGCCGACCATTTCCCAGAAGCGTATTAGGCCTGTTGAGTACACAACAGCGGGAAAGGCCAAAAAGAGCCATTGGCTCATGTCGCTCGCGTTTAGCGCTATAGCTGTTACAAAAAAATTGGTCGATCTACCACCTAAAATGAACTCCTCAGAGCTTTTTATTTTTCTGGAGACGGTATAGGCGATGGTAAGCAATAATAGAAAATAGACGGTAAAAATAGCTGGTATCTCAATATTCACGACTTAGGCCCCTTTATTTTCTAGATTTTCTCTTTCTAACCCTAGTAAAACTCAAGATTTTGTCAAAAATTTGTCTCATTAAGCGTATATAGGCGTATATTTCTTAAAAACACCCTATTTTTGTAAAAGCTTGACTTTTTGTCTTATTTGTAATACTATTAGAATATAAGAGTTTTATTGAATGGAGACTTTTAATTAGAGTGAAGCTAACAAAATGTGAGTTAGTTTGTGTAATGTTTTTACTAATTTTAAAAATGTGAGGTTATATATTATGAATAAATTTAAATCATTATTGCTCATTTTGAGTTTGGCATGTGTTGCAAACATAGGTGCCATGAATAGCAATCAAACAAAGATTAATAATTTTATTAATAGAGTTAGCAATGAGCTTATAAACAAAGGTTTTTTTAATGTTGGAGATGTTAACTTTGACGAGATAATAACAGCAAAGTGGCATTCTTTGAAAAATCAAAAGAACATAAACAAGCTCTCAAAGAAAGTGTCACAAGAAATAATCAATGGTAAATTCAGGAAAAAGAAAAAAAATAAACTTGAAAAAGAGCAAGTTAAAAAAATTATAAAATTGAGCATAAAAGAGTATAAGAAGGAAAAACTCAAAAAAGAATATAACAAGAAATTTGAAAAGAAACTTTATGAAGAACGACTTAAAAGAAGTATAGGGTTAAGCAAACTCGAAAACAAGATAAAAAAAATACAAAAAAATAATAAAAATAAACTTGAAGAAGAAGAATTTAAAAAAGTTATGGAATTAAGCAAGCTTAAATATTATATAGAAAAAATGAATAAAAAATATAAAAATAAACTTGAAGAAGAAGAACTTAAAAAAGTTCTAAAATTAAGCAAAGAAGAATTTGATATGAAAAATTTGATAAATAAGACAAAAAAAACAGGTTACGGCTTGAAAAAAATAAATTTCGAGCTTGAAAAGATATTGGAAGAAGAAGACGAGGAAGAATAAAGGCGTTCTAAGTTAGAGCGAAGTTAACAAAGTGTGAGGTTATACATTATGAATAAATTTAAATCATTATTGCTCATTTTGAGTTTGGTATGTGTTGCGAACATAAGTGCCATGAAAACAAAGATTGGTAATTTTACTAACAGAGTTGCTACAGAACTTATGAAAAAGGGATTTTTCAAAGTTGAGAATGTTGATTTTGACAAAATTTTAGTACAAAAATGGAATTTTTTGCAAGGTTCAAAAAACATAAACCAGTTAGCAAAAGAAGTAGCACAAGAAATAATTGAGGGTAAATTTAGGAAAAAGAAAAAAAAGGTGTATAAACCCAGCATAAGCGGTAAAAAATATAGTGATTTGCAAAAAGTTATGTATTTAAGCAAGCAAGAGTACAAGAAGAAGCAACAAGAAAAAAAGAAATTATATAATGACTTGATGCAAAAGACTATAAAATTAAGCATGCAAGAACAATCTAAAAAAAAGAAGAAAAAAAAGAAGAAAAATATAGGTAGCAAAAAATACGAAAACATGATAATCAAGGAAACGTCTGAAGGTATAACAATAATAATAACAAACCCGGAAAAAACAGAAGAGCATCCTCAGGAAGGATCACAGGAAGGATCAGGCGATGAGGAGGATGATCCAGGCTTTTTGAATTTAATCGGGAAATAGTTCACCATAAAAAAAGATTTATCGTAGAATAGAGCAATATGGATAGAGCAATATGGTCAGATAGCAGGGTTTAGGCTCTGCTATTTTTTTTGCTTGGGATATTATTTGTAATTTGTGGTGATTCTGGTTTTAAACTTGGTTTAATAGTATACTTTTAAAGATTTAAA
>JBHPCA010000026.1:0-19347 GCA_042576225.1 Candidatus Babelota bacterium | reverse complement strand
GCATGTTTATTGTTTTTTTGCAGTATGGGATAAGCATGCGGCATA
Organism: Candidatus Babelota bacterium; assembly: GCA_042576225.1. Classification (GTDB taxonomy): domain Bacteria; phylum Babelota; class Babeliae; order Babelales; family Vermiphilaceae; genus GWF2-30-66. Next base: position 19,302 of record JBHPCA010000026.1, on the reverse strand, counting down.
TTGTTAGATTGCCGTAATAACAGGCTACCCAAAGAGGTGATTTTTCATGTGTTGTATGGGCATCAACTGATTTGTGCCCACCATTTTTCATCAAAAGTTTTACCATTTTTTCACTATTTTTTAAACAAGCTGAATACAAAGGTCTAATATTGTAATTCTTGCGAGCAGGAATATTGATTACTTGTTTTCCTCCATTTTTGATAAGTAGGTTTGCCATTTTTAGGTTATTATTTAGACAGGCACAATGTAGTGCTGTATTTCCATTACTGTAATTGCCTATTAACTGTTTTGCGCCTTTTTTAAGGAGTTGCTTAGCTTCTTTAATATTATTTTTTTTGCTGGCTATTATGAGGGCACGAAATTTGCTTTTTTCCTTTTTATTTTTTTTAGACTTGCTAAAACATGAAAATGGATTTTTAAGTTTTATTTTTTTCATGCACAGTGTGTTACGAGTACTTGTTATTGACACGCCTATAGTTAAAAACAACACTATTGATACGAGCGATATATTCGTTTGTTTCATGCGCAACTCTTTCTTTGATATTAAAATATTTTATCTTTTTTTAAGATATCAGAGAAGATATTTTCTTGGCAATCAAACGATTTGGAAATAGCTTTTTTAGAATAAAAGAGCTATTTTTTTAACTCGTTTTTCTGTGTTTACGATTGTCTTTTGGGTGTTTTTTAAAATAGTTGGCAACTCTGGTTTTTGCTTTGGTTATTTCTTTATTAATTTGTTCTTCACACATCTTTATTTTTGTCTTTTCAAAGGGGTATTGGTCGACAGTCTTTTTTATGAGATCGAATTTTTCTTTTGACAAAAATTGTGCCATTTTTTTACTATATCTTGTTTTTATTGCCATAGAGCACTCAAAAGGTCTTATTCTAAGGGTTAGTTGGTTGCCAAATATTTTTGTTTTGTTGGGTGTATGCTCTGTGTTGTGCATCTGTGATATAATTGTAGGGATAAATGCGACAAAAGGAAGAGGTGCAAGTGCAAAATTATCTCTATAATGCTTACTTGTATAGCTGAGAAACCACCATTCACAGTGGCCGGGAGAGCTTTTTCTTATCCTGCTTGAGTGTCGCGACATTTTCGATTTAGTATTATTTTTATTTGATAGTTCTTTATAAAGTCCCCAACCGGATTTTAAGTTAATATTTCTAAGCATCTCTACTCTTACTTGCAAAAGGTTGTTTGTAAGCGCCTGTTTTTTATTTGCCCGAAATTTTTTTCTAGAGAATAGTTTGCCAGGTTGGGAAAAATCAAGAAATTGGACCCGATCAGAGCTTGAGTAAAAGTGGTATGTTTTTTTAAATAATGGGTTGTTTACCAAAAAGTTTGTTTTATCCATGACGGGCATGCCAAGTAAGATTAACTCGTCTACGTCAAATGGTTTTGTAAGTTTTTCTTTTTTCAGTACATTGGCGATGTTTAAGCATACATTGCCGCCATGGCTAAACCCTATAAGTCTGGTTTTTGGATAGATTCCCTTGTCGTGAAATTTTTTTATCTCGCTAGAAAATGCGTTATAAAATTTCTTTGCACTTTGGTATCTTTTATCACTGGTCATAAGCCCAGACCAGCCAAATGTATAATAATGATTTTTGGTTGGGGCAGTGCTCCAGGAATATTGTAGATCCATTACGTTTGCAATAACTGAGCATGCGTCATTAGTATCTCTTCTGGTTCTGTCTATTTTTCTAAGACCAAGTGCCTGCTTGATTTGGTTTTTGTTAAAAAAGTTATTTCTTCGTGCATTATTAACATAAGCTTCATAAACAGTATTTTCTATTTTATTGTTTCTTATTTGTCCCATTGTTTCAAAAGATAATACCGGGGCTATGCTTATTACCCCGTGAAAAAACACCGTAAGCCAAGTCTCTGGAGCATTAAGGCTCTTTTGAGAATCACCCATACGAGTATCACCCATGTGAGAATTGCCAATTATTACCTGATAATTACCAATAAAGTTTACAAACACAAGTATTTTAAAGATTATGCGATATATATTTAATTTCTTTCGTCTTATTTTTCTCATTTTGTACCCCCTCTATTTCACTTAAATTTCTCTATGTATTTTTTATCCCCTTCTATTCTCGTCCTTATCTTAACAAAATTTAAGATTATTTTTCAATATGAAATTATTTTTTATATTCAAACACTTCTCTTTAGCCATTTTTTATTTAAATTTTTTGTTTTCGTGTTAATAATAATATTAAATTAAGAATTGGATTCGTGCTATTATTTTTTTATAAATCTTTTTGGAGAAAATTATGAATATAGATAAGCATGAACATGATGGTCATGGTAATCATGATAAACATGAAAATAATAATAATCACGTACATGATCATGTAGCCCATATGGATGATTTGGAGCAAAAAAAGCAGTTAAGGGCTCTTAAAATTAAACTTGTCGTAAGTTCCATAATTACTTTTATTTTAATTCTTGGCCCAATAGGCTCAGCTGCCTCAGCTGCTTCAGCGTGGTTTGATTTTGTGCCTAAAATTTTTACAAACAAATGGTTCATGTTGTTGTTGGCATCGCCGGTTCAGTTTTGGGTGGGGTGGCGATTTTATGTTTTAGCGTTCAAAGCCTTAAAAAAAGGCAAAGTAAACATGTATACGCTCATTGTGCTTGGAACGTCGGTGGCCTATTTTTATTCTGCGTTTGTTGTTTTATTTGGGGATTGGCTTGCTTCTTTAGGGGTGCCAACGCATGTGTACTTTGAAGCTTCTTGTGCGATTATAACGTTTATTTTATTGGGACAGTTTTTAGAAATTCGTGCACAGGGGCGCGCTTCATCTGCGATTAAAGATTTAGTTAATTTGCAGCCTCAGCAGGCAACTGTGTTCAGATCAGATGCTTGGATTGTTATACCGGTAGAAAAAGTTAATAAAGATGAGATTATTTTGATTAAACCGGGAGAAAAGATTCCTGTTGATGGTCAGATTATTACCGGGGAATCTACCATTGATCAAAGTATGGTAACAGGGGAGGCTGCACCTGCATTCAAGCGCACTGGAGATTTTGTGGTAGGGGCTACTATAAACAAAACTGGCTCATTTACCATGCGGGCAACTAAAGTTGGAAAACATACCATGCTGGCGCAAATAATAGCATTGGTAAAGAGCGCACAGGCCTCAAGGGCGCCGGTTCAAAAACTGGTCGATACTATATCTTCTTACTTTGTGCCGGCTGTTATTTTTATTGCTTTATTGTCGGGTATTGTATGGGGACTGTACGGTCCTGAACCCAGATTCTTGTATGCACTTATCTCTATTGTATCTGTTTTAATAATCGCATGTCCGTGTGCTTTGGGCTTGGCAACTCCAACTTCTATAGTGGTTGCAACAGGCAGGGGAGCCAAAGAGGGGATTTTGGTCAAAGAGGCTCGTGTATTTCAGTTGGCAAAAAAAATCTCTGTTGTTGTTTTTGACAAGACTGGAACGTTGACTGCAGGCAAACAGGAGGTAAAAGATTTTGTGTTCCTTACACATGATTTGCCAGGTGGGCTTGTGTCTGAAGAATCTGTTTTATCTCTTATACACTCTATAGAAAAATTATCCGGGCATCCGGTTTCACAAGCTGTGGTTCGTTACCTCGAGAAGAAATATCAGGAGCTTGAAGATATTAAAGTGAACAAGTTTGAAGCAATTTCAGGCTTGGGGGTAAGGGCGTTTTACGATAATCATGAAGTGTTAATAGGCTCGAAAAAACTGATGGAGCAGCATGGGGTTTCAATAACAGATGAGGCTTACGATTGTAATGCAAACTGGTCCAAGGGGGCTGTGTCAGTTTCTTTTGTGAGTATCGATAAAAAGCTGGTTTCTGTTTTTTGTTTAAAAGATACGATAAGGCCTGAAGTTGCCCTAACTATTGATAAGTTAAAAAAGATGGGTATAGAATCTGTTATGATAACCGGTGATAATGAAATTTCAGCTTCAGTAGTTGCCAAAGAGGTTGGTATTAAGAGATTTTTTGCAAGAGTTTTACCTCAAGAGAAAGCATCTTATATTCAAAAACTAAAGCAGGAAGGAAATGTTGTGGCGATGGTTGGTGATGGGATTAACGATGCGCCTGCATTGGCCTTGGCAGATGTGGGCATAGCTATAGGCTCTGGAACTGATATCGCAATTGAGAGTGCAGAGGTTGCTTTGTTGCGAGCTGATATATCGTTAGTTCCAAAGCTTATTAATCTTTCAAAATCAACAATGAAAAATATCTATCAAAATCTTGTGTGGGCTTTTGGGTATAATATAGTGTTAGTTCCTGTTGCAGCAGGCTGTTTGTATCCGTTTTGGCAGGTAGCGCTTAGTCCCATGCTGGCAGGTGCTGCAATGTCATTCTCCAGTCTTTCTGTGGTGTTAAATGCGCTGCGATTAAAAAGGGCCTCTTTGGATTAATTGGATTAATTTGGATTAAAAAAGGATAGAAACATGTTTTTTAAAAGATTATTTTCATGTTTTCCAGATGTTTTTGGGTTCATGAAAGTTTTATTCCAGGTGGCCTATGGTTCTTGGAAATTATCAAACTTATCAAAGCCAAGAATTACTATTTTTGGGGGTGCAAGGCTTGGGCAAAAAACCAAGTTTGCACAAGATGCGTTTGATCTTGCGCAAAGATTTGTTAATCATGGAGTTTCTGTTATCACGGGCGGTGGTTCTGGGGTTATGCATGCGGCAAACTGTGGTGCTATATCAAAGATAAAAAGTGGTGTAAAAAGTGTGGGCATAGGTGTTAAAGAGTTGGGTGAGGGAAAAAATCCATGTGTGCAAGAGTATTTTGAGTTGGAGTATTTTTTTGCAAGAAAATGGTTAATGACAAGGCATGCACAGGCTTTTGTGGTGTTTCCTGGTGGCTTTGGCACAATGGATGAGTTGGCAGAGATTATAACACTTATACAGACAAAAAAGTTGCCAAGATTGCCGATTGTTATGGTGGGTGAGGAATATTGGCGAGATTTTATTGAATGGCTGAACTTTAGTGCTGTTGCACATGGGCTTATTAAGAGAGAAGATTTAGAATTGTTTACATTGACAGACGATATAGATAAAGTATTTACAATTGTATGTGAAGAATGTGAAAAATTAACGTTACGCGTTAAAAAATAAAACAAGTTAAAAATTGTGGGGAAGAGTATCACATGAGGTTCAAATATTTTAAAGAGTGCTGCAACATATTGACCCATTCTATAAAAGTGGGTTGGGAGTTAATGCGAAGTTTTACGAAGCTTTCTAGGTTGCATAAGCCTGTTATAACTATTTTTGGGGGAGCAAAAGAGGGCAAAGAGGGGGTGTATTCTAAAAAGGCATTTGCTTTGGCAAAAAAATTTGTTGAACAGGATATTCCTGTTTTAACTGGCGGTGGCCCGGGTATTATGGAGGCTGCAAACTGCGGGGCTGCAAGTGTTCATGGCAAAGACTATCCGGAGCAAAAAGATACGCTTGGTGTGGCGGTAACTGGCATAGATACCTGGTTTGAAAGTACGTGTTATTACAGTACATTGCATGTGAGTTATTTTTTTATGAGAAAATGGCTATTGACAAGATACTCGGTTGGTTTTGTCATCTTTCCCGGCGGTATTGGTACGCTGGATGAGCTTTTTGATGTACTTAATCTTATGAAGCACCATAGAATTCCAGAGTTCCCTGTTATTTTGATAGGCAAAGATTACTGGAAACCCCTTGTCTCTTTACTATATGACTCTGGCCTTAAAAGCGGCCTTATTGACGAAAGACTTGCAAATCTGTTTATTCTTACAGATGATATAGACGATGCATTTAAAATTGTGTATGAGTCTTGCAAAGTGTTTAAGAAAAAAGCCCAGTGATTTGACTCACCGGGCCATTTTATGGAGATTATTGAAAAGTTTTTATTTTTAGATCAAGAAAGTTTGATCGCGACCTGTTTTCATCTTTATTTTTAGATTTATTTTTCTTGTTGAACTGATTAAGTTTCTTTTTGTTTTTACAAATAATGTTTGAGTAGTAGAAATCAGGGGATGTCTTGTGAATTATGATTTGGCGTTCATCAAGCTTTGGGGCGTTAAAAGTTTGTGACTCAAGATACTTATTGTCGCAGCTAAAAGAAGGTTTAAGTAGAAAGGGATGTTTGTGTTTGTAAGAGCATACCTTTTTGTTGTTTGCGATATCAAATATTATGATTTGGCCGCTTATAGACCTTAATAAAAGATACTTATTATCGTTGCTAAAAGATTCGCAAGAAATACTGTTATTGTGCTTGTAATAGAATATTTGTTTTCTGCTTTTGATATCAAAAATTATGACTTGGTCGTCTGAAGACCCTAATAAAAGATGCTTATTGTCGTTGCTAAAAGATAAGAATTGAATAGTGCCATTGTGTTTGTAAGAAAATATTGGTTTTTTGTTTTTGATGTCAAAGATTTTGACTTGGCTTTTTTCATCTCCTAACGCAAGATAATTACCATTATTGCTAAAAGATTTACGATCAATCTGGTTTTTTTGATTGTAAGAGTCTTTTTGTTTTTTTTTGATATCAAAGATTATAAGCTGGCCATCAAAGGATAGTGAAGCAAGGTAATTACCGTCGCTGCTAAAAGATATACACGTAATATAACTGCTGTGGTTGTAAGAGCTTACTTGTTTGTTTTTTTTGATATCAAAGATTATGACCTGGTTGTCTTTAGATGTTGATGCAAGATATGTACTGTTGCTGTTAAAAGATACATCATAAATAATATCACTAGTATGCTTGTAAGAGTATCTTTGTTTGTTGTTGATATCGAAGATTACGACTTGGCCGTTACTATAACCTGACACAAAATAATTACTGTCATTGCTAAAAGACTTGCGCATAATCTCATTGTTATGGTTGTAGGAGAATATTTGTTTTTTGTTTTCGATATCAAAGATGATGATTTGGGTATCATTTCTAATAAATGGAGTATTATTATATCTAGATCCTGATACAAGATACTTGTTGTTGTTGCTAAAAAATGCATCGGAAATCCAATTATTGGGATTGTGTTTATAAGAGGGTACTTGTTTTTTATTTTTGATATCAAAGATTATGACTTGGCCGTCATCGGCCCCTGATACGACGTATTTACTGTCGTTGCTAAAAGATATTTCGTTAATTGTATCATTATGCTTGTAAGATACTATTTGTTTGCCGCTTATGGTGTCAAAGATTACGACTTTGTTGTCTTTTCTCAATGCTATATAATTCATATACTTGGATATTGCTCCGTATTCATTATTTTTAAATTCTAGCTTTTTTACAAGTTTGAATTTTTCGTGAAATTTTAATTTGAGCGTTTTTTGTTCGTTTTTTTTCTTGTCCATTGCGAGAGAATTGCTTGGTACAGCGATTCCAAAGCCGAAGACTAAAGCTGTAAAAACGTATTTTTTAAGTGATGCGTTCATAAAAGAACCTCCATAATAGCTAGAATTATAACCAATTATCTTTCTTTTATAATTATACCTGATATTTGCAAGTTGTCAAGTATTTTCGTTGTTTTGGGTGTGTTGAGAGCCAAATTATGTGCGTAGAGCGCGATTTGGTATATGTGAGAAAAAAGCCCAGTGATTTGATTCACCGGGTCTTTTTTTATTCGTGTATGGGTTGATTAGCGCTTTATTTTATTCCCTATTAGGTAGCCAATGACAGAAAGCCCTAGTGAGGCGATTTCTCGAGGGAATGGGATAGGAAAGATTCTCAAGATAATAAACCCTGCAAGTCCAAAGATTATTGAGCCAATTGCAGCATTTTTGTTTAGCTTGTTTCTAAAGTAGCTGACCAATAACGGCACCAGTAGGCAGGATACTGATATTTCGTAACTTCCTACCAAAATAGAGATTATATTTTTTGGAACAAAGTAAGAAGCAATTATTGCGCTTATGCCAATTATAAACGTTATTATTTTAGATAATCTTAGCTTGTTTTTAATCCCTGTAAAAGAGAAATCAAAATCTTGTGATAAATTCGAGCTTATTGCGCAGAGTAATGAGTCGCCAGTAGATGTTATAGCTGCGATAATGCCGCATACTGCAAGCACTAACACAAATTGACCTGTTAGTTTTTCAAGTACCGGTAATAACGGGCTGCCTGAAAATGCGACACCCATCATTTTAGCTTTTATGCCAAAATAGATCGGTACCAGTGAGAATGCTATCAAGAAGATGCTTGCTAAAATCGCTGAGAGTGCAGCAATTTTCTTTGTTCTGGAGGCAAAAAACCGTTGTGCTAGGTCTTGCTCAATCAGAGAGAAAAGAGCTGGCATAAGAGCAATTCCGGTCAGTTTTGTCATAGTCATAGTCTCTGGTGGGAACATATTTTGTATTTTTGTGAGTGTGCCAAGAGAGAAGAAAGATGTAGGTTCGCCAAGCAGGGCGTACACAAATATGCCGCCAAATACCAGAACCACAAATATTACCTGTGCGCTGTCTGTGATAGCAACAGCTTTTAGACCACCCAGTATAGTATAAGCGATGATAAATGCCCAAAAGCCAATAAATACAAGCTCGCTGCTTATCCCAAGCCCTTCGAGTAGTGCTCGTGAGGCAATAATTTGTCCAATTACTATACCAAACATGGTTGCAATAGAGAGCAAAGAAGCTACTTTTTTTAAAAATGGGCTATTATATCTTGTTTCAAAAAGTTCTGCGGTTGTCGACACGTTGAGCGATCTGAGTTTGGCTGCAAAGCCAAGGCCTAGCGCCAGAAACCCAAGACTCATCCCTATTGTGTACAAGATCCCATAAAAGCCTACGTTGTACGCTTCTTGCGATGTACCCAATAACATGCCGCCACCAATTTGTGTTGCTATAAGGGTCAGTGTTACAGGCAGCAGGCCTAAGTTTCTGCCTGCCAAAAAATAATCCGTCGTTGTTTTAATTTTTCTGGAGACCAGCATACCCAGTATAAAATAAAACCCAATTAACGAAAAAAATACTGATAAAAATAATACATAATTCACGATATTGCCTTTCTAAGTACTCTAAATATTCTAGATATTCTAAATATATTTTTAGCTATGTGAAAAAACGTATAGCTATTTAAAATTCCAAAATTAAGAAAATATAAAAGAAATAATAAAATTTGGTAATAAGATATTTAAGGGCTAAGCCCCATGACCGGAAGAAGAGAATATAGAAAGGAACAATAAACTGTTCATGATAAACCCTGTTATTTGCTTAGTTTTACGCTAAAATTCAAAAATCAACATATATCCATTTAATTTATATATTTATATTTCTATCTCTAAGAAAATAATACCAAATTTGAGGCTTTTTGTCAAAAAAAGCTAGATTCTAAGCAACTTTTGCTTTCTGTGCTGATTAAAGTGTTGGTTAAAAGATAATCTAGCTGCTCCTCAGGCTTTGAATCCTCTTGTGAGCAAACTAAAACATCCTTGTGATCAGAACTATCAGAACTATAGGAAGTATCAAGAATCTCTTGCGCGAGATTTCCTGATTTTTCATTATAAGTATCTTTGTGCGCAAACATATAGTAATACCAGTGTATTATCGCAGTAAATCGATTGTCTTGTGCACCGCTGGAGTCAGATACGCTGACAATCACCGGACTTTCTCCTTTTTTCCCTGCCCATTCTAATTTTATGGCAATCCAATGGCCTGTTGGACAGGCGCGACGACCTCTATAATCATCCCATTGTATATTCACGCTTGGGATATCTTTTCTTGTCTCTCTATTGGTCCCAACAATCAAATATTGTGGGGTGCCATTTTCGCGAAAATCTTGCACTCGCTGAACAATAGAATGCTTATCTTTTCCAAAAGTAAATACATATTTCGGGTCAAACTCATCGGTATAGTTGATATCACAGCATGATATGGCAACATTCTCTTTATGAAGATCCGGTATTTTATGCATAATAAGATCTCTTAAATCATAATTTGAAATTACCCACAGGTCTTTACAATATGCTTTCCATTCTTTAAATAGTGTTTCATACTGTTTTCTATCTAATAACTCAGTTGGAGACTTTTTGCCATTATACATGTTCAAAAGATTAAAGAGTGCGTAATAGCCACATGGACCGTTTAATTTTTGATGTAATGAGGGAAGCATTTTTATTTTGTACACGTTTGCACCTCCGGTATCAAAATCAGCACTTGTGCCTTCTTTCATACTATTTCCACTCATTATAAACACAGACTCTAACTTATCTGCCACGCTGAGGCTTCCATCCTCATTGTTTATCATGCACCCATCTTTATTGAAATCAAGATCGGTTGAGCAAGCATATTCCCCAATTGGTGACTTTTCGATAGAAATATCACAGATATCCAAACCGGTACATCTGCAGGTTCCGGACAACTTATAATCTTGCGCATGATCCTGAACTTGCAAGTTGTTTTCAACAACCGGAGCTTTAGGCACATGTTCATTTTTGCATAATGCGAATTCTAAGCTTAAACCCAAATCATCAGATTTTTCCTGCACTTTATTTGTTAACAGTGTAGTATCAAGATCCTGACCGTTATTATGCTGAGAAATACAACTGCTAACCGTCTCAGTCAACTGCCTTGTTTGCTCAGTTAACCCTTCAAGACTCACTGTTAACGGTTTTATTGAAAAAACCATCAATAGAGACATAGTTATTATTTTTATAATAGTTTTATACATACGAAACCTCCATTAAATAGAACATAACCCCCATCTATATCTGTATATAAGCATATCATCATTAAAAATAATTGTCAAATTGGATTATGCCTTGCTCTTTTTAATGGCGAGTGACAAATTTGGCACAAGGGTGGTGCCAGTGGTGATTTTGAGGGCTTTGAGCAAGAGAAATATAATGTTTTTGATTCGTTTATGTTTGGTTGTATTGGTCTCATGGTGCCAAAGGTCGACGCGATCTTTGAGGCCCAGTTTATTGGGTTGTAAGAATATTGGCCTAAAAATTGGCTTGCTTTGCTTATTTGTTGCGTGTTGTAAAATATGCGTTATTTCTCGTATGCTTGCGCCTCTTATGCCCTTTCTGAGTAACATATCCCAGGTGTCGTTTTTGAGGTTGCGTTTTGATAGTTTGTGGGCGCAAAAACGTACAAGTTTGTCAGGCAAGTAATTAATAAATGGCAGGCCGGTTGTGTGCGTTTCTATGGGGAAATATCTGTAAGGTGTTCTGTTGAGAAACAAGATGCCACCAGGATTGAGCAGGCCCCATATTTTTGGAAATAGTTGTTTGCGTTCTTTGGGTAGGAGATGCTCAAATACGGCGCTCAAAATAACATAATCAAATGTGCCTAAATTTTCTGGCAGGCTATTGCTATCTGGTGAGCGTAAAAATGTTATATTGTCATAATTGTGGTGCTTGGCTCGTGATTGTGCCAGTTTAATAAATTTTTCTTCTAACTCTACGCCAACGATTTTAACATTATCAAGGTCTGAGAACATGCGGTTGAGTATCATGGTGGATGCACCGGCACCGCAACCGAAATCCAATATTCTTTTGTTGGCAAATGCTTGTTTCTCTACGTAACTGAGTATGCTATAAGTGAGGCTTTTCTCAAGATACTCTGGGCACTCATCACGCATAATTTCATCACATAAATATGCAGGGCCCTTTATGTCTAGAATTTCTTTTATTAACTGTGGGCTGTAATTTGTTTCCCAGTGGGCATAGGGGATGAACAGATTATGTAGATTATTTTGGGTGTTTACGGCGCTTACTTTGATGCTCTGTTTGCCTGTTTTTAGCTTCTCTATCTGTATAGTGGCCTGAATTTGGCCCTGGGGGTTTTTGTGCTGTATGATCACGATACTTCTCTCTTTCTTTTTCTTGTTTTTGTTAATTTTTCAAAATGCCCAGTTTTTGTAGCTCTTGCACAAGTTGCCCATGGTTTTCAAAAAGAATTCCAATGATGCCATATTTTTCAGCTTTTTTAACGTTTTTAACTTTATCGTCTATGAAAATGATTTGGTTTTTGGGAGTTTTTTTATTCTCAAGATAGTTTACAAATGCGTTATGGTTTGGTTTTCTCAGATACCCATTTTCTTGGGAGGGCAATATGACATCATCAAAGTATTGGAATATTTCAGGATGTTTTTGCTTGAAGTCTTTGTATGTAACTGTGCCAATATTAGAAAACAGGTGTAGAGTGTAGCCATATTTTTTTAACTCTTTTATAATGGCAAGAACTTCTTGGTTTACGATTTGGCAATTGGCTATTTTGATGCCCAGAGGGATATAAGGTTCTAAACGTTTATGTTTTTTTCCTAGCCAAACAATATATTGTTCTGCGACTGCATGATTGTAGATAAGCTTGATTATGTCTCGCCAGACGAGTGGGTTAAGCATAGCAAGTATTAGTCTAAGTTTACCGTTGCTTGCAAAAAAAGTTTTTATAATTCCAATATAATCGTAGTTTACTATAACGTCATGAAGATCAAAGGCTATTATCGTGTTTTTTGGGGTTATGGGTTTATATTTTATTAAGTTTACAGGTGTTATATGTTTTGCCCTAAATTTTTTTACTAGTACATAGAGTATTGTAGAAAAAATTATAAGAACAGCTATTAAAAAACTTTTCGACATCTTTTGTTATCCAGTTATGTTTTGCTTTTTAAAAAAAGCATCAAGCTCTATCTCTTGGTAGTTATTTACTATCATGTCGGCATCTTGTAGCGACTGCCTTTTTCCACTTGTGTTGATACCTATACAGAACATGCCGGCTTTTTTAGCCGCATGTATCCCAAACATAGAATCTTCTATAGCAACGCAAACTGCAGGTTCTACTTCTAGTTTTTTTGCGGCATGAAGATATAGATCAGGCTCTGGTTTACTTATGTTGTTTACATCTTCTGCGCAGTATATATGGTTTCCAAAAAATTTATCGAGCCCAAATTTGGTTCTCGAGATTTTGAGCGTATGGTAATCTGCATTAGTTGCGATTCCTTTTTTGAGATTAAATGCTCCGAGCTTTTTATGAAAATCAAGAAAGCCGTCTATAAACTTTATTTCTTGCTCATAAAATTTCTTTACTAAAGTATTTTGTTCAGAGATCAGCTCTTGGGACGTTTCTTTGAGATTAAAAAAGTTTATTAGTACTTCTGCTGATTTTATAATGCCTATGCCATGAAGTTCTTTTCTTAATTTTTTCTCAGATGTTTGATCAACTGTTATTCCTTTTGATGCTAACAAGCAGACGGTCGCTCGCTCCCATATTGGTTCTGAATCGACTATGGTGCCGTCCAGGTCGAATATTATTGCCGAGTATTTCATATTTTGCCTTTTTAAGGTACCCTATTTAAAATAGATAATTTTTTAAAATATATTAGTTATAGAGTAATAGATCAGGGGCCTAATATGAAGTCAAAAAGAGATATTTTTGGATTTTTTTTAAAACTGCTTGCAAAAGCGCTTTTTTTTGCAAGTATTATAAAGTTATCCAGCTTATGCAAAGTAAGTTTTATTTTTGGCTCTAAGTTTGCGACCTTTTCAGGATCAGGGGCGACGATGCCATTGACCGGTTTGTTTGCCGGTGGTCTAGTAAGCTTTGTGATATGTCTCTGTTCTCTTGCAATCAGATATGTACTTTTTGGTTTATCGTCTTTGCATTTGTTGGCTTTTTATATTCCTGGGCTATGCGCAGCATGTTATTTTAGCACAAATAAATTGTTGCGTATAAGTATGCAATTGATAGTCCCCGTTTTGTGTATGATTTTATTTCTTGTGCATCCTATTGGCTATCATGCTTTTGCATATTCGTTCTTTTGGCTTATTCCAATAGTTGTATATGCAACAAGATCAAAAAATATGTTTGCAACTATGTTGGCAAGTACGTTTGTTGCTCATGCCGTTGGCTCTGTGATATTTTTGTATACACTTGGGCTGAACGCAGCAATTTGGAATGCTTTGATCCCAATCGTTGCACTTGAGAGACTGGTAATGGCCTCTGTAATGTTTGCGCTATATAAAATAGTTGGTTATGTGAGAGATAGGTTTTTGCAAAAGTGTGTTTTGTGTACTAAAATACGTGAAGTTAGTTTCACCAGATAACAGATAAGCAATGCATTAGCGCAATGATATTAAGTGATAGTAGATCTTTTTATCTATTTAGAGATTAGTTTAACTTTGTCGTTTCTTTTTCGCTTTGATTTTTATCTTTACTTACTAATTCTTGAATAATATTTTTTATAGAAAAGAGAGCTAAACATCCGTATACAACCAATGATGCTGTGTTGAAAAGGCGAGAAAACAGTATTGTTCTGTGATCTTCGGGAAGTATACCAAGGAGCGGGGTCGTTTCCCTTTCTCTTAGAGCTTATCCGAAAATTCAACTCATCCTTAAATGTTGAACAGAAGCAACAATTTGTAAGAACGATAGAAACGAGCTCAAAGTTTTAGTCCAGCATATTTTTATTCCTCTATACCAAGAAAACCATCCAAAGGTTCTTTCTACTAACCATCTTCCAGGAATTTTACAACTTTTTATATCTTTTAGACGTCGCTTATTTATAGCTGCTATCAGATTAAAACCATGTTTTTTTGATAAATTTTTTAAAAATTCACTGTCATAAGCAGAGTCTCCAGATATAGTAAAAATTGCACCGGTTTCTAGATTTTTTAGTTGAATTACACTTTCTTCAAAGAGTTGTGAGTCATGCCTATTGGAAGGTCCTACATCAATTGCTAATGGAGCTCCATTTATATCAACGATGATAACTTTTTTCACGCCGTTTCTCCCTCTATCAGTTGGATTTCTACCTCCCCAATTTGCAAACGGAGCTTTGCTATGAGATGCATCAATAGCTGACCAGTTGGTTATTCTTCTATTGCTTTCGATATAAAATTTTCTTATTTCTTCAAAAAGTTTTTTGAATACATCCATCATTACCCATTTTCTAAATTTTCCATGTACAGTGCTTTTACATCCATATTTTTTTGGTAAAAAGCGCCACTGGGCACCCGTCCGTATGATAAACAATATGCCTTCTAGGGTTTTTCTCGGGCACCACTCAGGCCGACCAACTTTAGTTCTTTTCATAGGAATGTAAATTTTTATTTTTTTCCACAAAGAATCTGTTAAGATATCCATAGAGCTCCTCTTTTTGTTTTTTTAATGCTTTCATCGCATTTAACTTAACAAAATCTGGAGCTCTTTTTTACTTAAAAATTAGTTTTCGGATAAGCTCTTAGTATAGCCATCCCGTTGTATAGAAAGTTTTCTCAGAGAACAATCTAATATATGCTATGCTATATCTTTCACTGTTCTTCCAGGAAGCACAGTTTCCCGATGCCAATCTTCTATTGTTAAATCTTTTAAAAGTAATACAAGTTGAGCATTTATTTCTGGAAATAACTCTATGGTATGTATCATTGTTTTTCCATAAGCAAAACTCCCCTTTTTGGGGAAGACAAAGATAAAATATTATCTGTCACTGATTTTAAATATCACAAACAATGTACCAAAAAACAAGTTATTTAAAAATGTCTCTCCAATACTCAAAAAAAAATTCACGTAAAAAATTTTGCTTCTTAGTTAAAAGCTACTTTTTCAACAATACCTTCACGTCGCTGAAATTTTTTCCCATCTTTTTTAAGTTTCGCCTGAAAAACATATTTTGCTTCTTTTTATTCTTACAAATAATATTCGAATAATAAAAATTAGGAGACGTTTTACAAATAATCACATGGCCCCCCTCAGAAACTGATGTAATATGGTCACCATCTTTACTTACATGTCCAGCTCCAACTGCAAGGTTATCATCATGCCAATATTGTTTCACTTCATTATTTTTCATATCATAGATTATTATCTGCCCATCCTTACATCCTGTTATAGCATAATTATTATCCTGGCTAATATAACCAAAAAAAACAAGATCTTTATGTTTGTACGCACATCTTTGCTTTTCTTTTTTTATATCATAGATTATTACTTCCCCAGAACAAGAAGACGATAATATGTATCTGTTATCATTACTAATTTTTCCCCAAGATAGCGCATCATCATGCTCATATGAACATTTTTTCTTTTTATTAAATTTATTGTAAATTATTACTTTTCTTGAGTCTAGAAAACGCTTATAATAGTAAGAATCAATAGGAAAAAACTCTCTGTTATAATTTTCAACCTTTTCTGGAAAAGCAAGAAGGTCATCCCTATTAGAAAGCTGTATTTTCTTGTTTCTTTTTAAATCAAATATCAAAAACTCAGGAGAAAACACCTTAAAATAGCCCTGCCGGTTAAAAAGGCCTAGCGCACAATTCCCTGTAGGGGAGTCGTACACCCATATTTCTTTTTTATTCCTTATATCATAAATTTTTATCTGGAGATGAGTACCCGACATAATATAATTACCGTCGTGATTAAACATTAGATCGCTAATATAACCCTTATGCTTATATGAACACTTTACTTTTTTATTTTTTATATCAAATACAACAATACCTTTTTCAAAAACCGACGCAACATAATTCCCACACTTAGATATTGACTTATTATTACAACACCCATTTAAACGTATTACTTCTTTGATTTCAAACCGATCCAATAATTCGACCAGCTTCGTCTTTAACCTTTGCCCCTTTTCTATTTTTTTCATGGCAAGTAATATTCTTTCAGTGCCTATTAAAAAAAGCAATGCTACAAACACCAAAGCTACTTTTACATTTTTCACAGAAAACCTCTCTTTGAAAAACTCTTATACTTTAACAGTCCAATATATTTGCACATACTGCTTATTTGCTTTAAAATCTACGTTTTTTTTATTTTCCATGCCAAACAATTTGTCACCACTCCTAATCATCTGAAGGCCCCTGCATTTATGCATGGGGATGAAAGATGTTTAAATGTTTTAAAACAATAAAGATTTAACAAAAAAGTTGAGAAAAGGCTAGTATTAATTCTGATAAGTTGATATAATACGTTATTATGAAGGTAAAAAGAAATAATAATAGAGTGTATTCTTGTAAATATCATATAGTTTGGTGTTCGAAATATAGGCGCAAGGTTTTGATTGATCAGGTTGAAAAGAAATTTAGGGATATATTGAAAACAATTTCGCTTGAAAAGAATGTAGGCGTAATAGGGGTGGAGATTATGCCTGATCATATTCATTTGTTGGTTGAGTTAGATTCTCAATATGGCGTACATAGATTTATAAAAAATGTGAAGGTTAGAACGTCGAGGCTATTAAGAGCTTATCCGAAAATTAACCAACCACGTAAGAACAACCCAAAAAATGATTCTCCCACCGTTTTCCCTGCCGTGCCGGTCGAAGCCTTGGCGTAGACTGGAGCCTGACGAAGGGCTCATATTAAAAGTTTATTTTTTCTAATAGGAGTTACTTTTTTCAAATAATACTGAAAATTTATTTATAAGACGAAATAACTGGCACAAACTCCAAAACAAGCTCTGGAAGCTATTACATAGCACGCCGCGCATAATTAAACCCAGAGAAATTAAATTTTTTTTGGGTTAAACTTTTTACCCGTTTAGACTGATAATTTTTTTTGTAGCTTTTTTTAGAAAAAATAAACTTTTAATATGAACCCTTCGACCGGCACGGCAGGGAGAACGGGGGGAGAATCATTTTTTGGATTATTCTTACGTGGTTTATTAATTTTCGGATAAGCTCGTAAATTTACAAATAGTTTTACGAGCTTGCAAGCCGATTCTCGTCACTCAAAAAGTTTGTCTAGATCTTGTTTTTTTATGAGCGCAAACGCAGGTTTAAACCAAGGAGTGAAAATCTCTGGGCTTTCTGCAAACGCTTTATCAAGATCTTGCAAAGATATCCAACGAACTGATTCTACTTCATTCTTGTTAAAGTTTATGTCTTCGCAGCCAGATACACCAAGTTTTCCAATAAGAACATGGTCAATCTCATGCTCTGTTAACCCATTTTCAAACTCAGCTTTGTACATAAACGTTCCAACCTCTTTGAGACTGTCAATATCAATTCCCATCTCTTGGCTGAGCCGCCTTTTACCAGCACTTATAACATCTTCACCTTCTCTTGGGTGAGAACAACAGGTGTTTGCCCATAACCCCCCACAGTGGTATTTACGCTTGGCCCTTTGCTGTAAAAGAAGTTGCATCTGGCTATCTTTTTTCCGGAATATAAAAACCGAAAATGCTCTATGCAACAAACCAAGCTCATGCGCCTTTAATTTTTCTTCTAAACCTACCTGATTATCGCTTCTGTCTACCAGTATCACATGTTCTTTTTTCTGCATAACAATAACTCCCAAATATTTAATTTTCACAAATAACTCAAAAATAATTATAATGTAAAAGAGTACTTTGTAAAAAGCCTGCAAAACCCTAGTAAAGCGAATATGTCAAAAAAAAGATTAAATATCGCAATTGTGACAAATAACTATACACCATACTCAGGCGGTGTTGTAAGCTCAATAGACTCTTTTGTCAACGAACTACACAAGCAGGGGCACAAGGCCTTTATAATAACTTTAGACTTTTTGGGCGCAGAACATAAAGACCCATACTATGTCATTCGAATACCAAGCACCTATAGATTCATGTATAAAAACAATCACATGGGTATACCTACCAGTAAAACCAAAAAACTGGAACATATTATACAAATGCTAAACCCTGATATTATTCACACACAGCATCCATTTTTCATATGTAACGCAGCGCTAAAAATTGCAAAAAAACTTAACATCCCAACTGTTTTCACCTACCACACTATCTATGAAAGATACTTACACTATATACCTGTACCCCAATTCATCTCAAAACCAATTGTAAAAAAAATGGTTCTCTCGTTTTGTAAAAAAGTAGATCGAATAATTGTTCCCAGTAGCTATATAAAAAATTACCTTGAAAAAAACAATATCGAAACTAAAACAGAAAAAATCCCAAGCGGCATACTGCCAATATTTATAAAAGATAAATTATGCAATATACAAAAACAGGGTTTTAATCTTATTTTGGTGAGCAGGTTCGTAAAAGAAAAAAATATAGAATTTTTATTGCGCCTCTTTGCAAAGCTTATAAAAAAATACCCTGAAAAAAACTTTGCATTTACGCTCATTGGCTACGGCAACGAATATGAAAACATAAAAAAATATGCATATAAAAAACTAAAACTCAAAAATAGTGTAACTTTTATACACAGACCACAAAAACAGACAATTGCAGACCTATATCTACAATCTGACCTTTTCTTATTCTCATCTACCAGTGATACCCAAGGACTTGTTTTAGCCGAAGCTATGGGATGCGGATGTCCTGTAGTATCACTTGATGGGCCAGGACAACGAGATATCATTAAAAATGGACAAAACGGCTTTCTATGCAACACTGAAG
>JBHPCA010000025.1:0-19972 GCA_042576225.1 Candidatus Babelota bacterium | reverse complement strand
TACAATTTTCCTTGAAAAAATTTTTTTAAAAATGTACAATATAAGTAAAGATTGAATTTTCTTTTTGCGGTTTTCAGTCAAAAAGAAGGATTTTTTAAGGAATCTGATAGAGGTTAGCCTTATTATATTGTTAATTTTTTAATTTAGGAATTTTTTATTATGCCTACGATTAATCAACTTGCGAGATTTAAAAGAAAAAGAGTTAAAGCTAAATCGAAGAGTCCTGCGTTAAAGAAATCTCCTCAGGCAAGAGGTGTTTGCACGAGGGTTTTTACGGTTACTCCAAAAAAGCCAAACTCGGCTCTTCGTAAAGTTGCTCGTGTTAAGCTTTCTACCGGGTATGAGGTAACAGCTTATATACCAGGGGAAGGTCATAATTTGCAGGAACACTCTGTTGTTCTTGTAAGAGGGGGCAAGGTAAAAGACTTGCCAGGTGTTAAGTATCACATTGTTAGAGGTGCGTTGGATGCTGCAGGTGTTGAGAACAGAAAACAATCACGTTCTCTTTATGGTGCAAAACGTCCAAAGGAATAATAGAATAAAAGTACAAGAGGATATTAAAGATGCCAAGGCGCAGAAGAGGTAGTTTTTCAAGGGATATTGGAGTGGACTTACGGTTCAAATCCAACCTTGTAGAAAAATTTATTAACGTTATTATGAGACGTGGAAAAAAGAATGTTGCCAGAGAAATTGTGTACGATGCAATTGATATATTGGCAAAAAAGATCGGCGGGGGAGACTCTCAAAAGGCCTTAAGATATTTTATGGAGGCTTTTGAGAAGGTTGTTCCTTTGGTTGAGGTTCGCTCAAGAAGAGTCGGCGGTAGTGTGTACCAAGTCCCAAGAGAGGTTCGTTCTGCAAGGGGCAGAGCTTTGGCGATGAGATGGGTAATAGACGCTGCTAAAGCCAGATCGAATAAAACAATGGCGGAGCGTTTGGCGTATGAGTTAATGGATACTCATGCAGGACGTGGAAGTGCTATGAAGAAAAAATTAGATGTTCATAGAATGGCAGAGGCGAGTCGTGCATTTGCCCATTATGCTTGGTAATTAGGGGGTTTTGATGAGTTTTCCATTAGAAAAATATAGAAACATAGGGATCGCGGCTCATATTGATGCCGGTAAGACTACTGTAACAGAAAGAATTTTGTTCTATACTGGGATATCACATAAAATTGGTGAGGTTCATGAAGGTGAAGCTATCATGGACTGGATGGAGCAGGAGAGAGAGCGGGGGATAACAATACAGTCTGCTGCGACAACCTGTTTCTGGAAGGGTTATCAGATTAATATTATCGATACTCCTGGTCACGTAGACTTTACCATTGAGGTGGAAAGGTCTTTACGTGTTTTGGATGGTGTGATTATTGTCTTCTGTGGTGTTGCGGGTGTGCAGCCCCAATCAGAGACTGTTTGGAGGCAGGCAGATCGTTATGGGGTTCCTCGAATAGTTTTTGTAAATAAGCTTGATCGTGTTGGAGCAGATTATTTTGCAGTAGTAGATGATATAAATAATAAGTTTGCGATTAAAGCTGTTGCTATGCAGGTTCCAGTGGGTGTTTCAGAGAATTTGTCTGGGATTATTGACGTTTTGACAAGAAAAATGGCAGTGTTTAGCGAAAAAGATAGAGGCGCAACGGTTGCGTGGGAAGATGTTCCTCAAGACTATGTGGGTAAGGTAGAAGAGGTGCGAGCAAGGGTTGTTGAGGCAGCTGCCGATTTAGACGATGCAGTAGCTGAAAAATATCTCAATGACGAAGAGGTTTCTATAGAAGAGATTAAAAAGGCTTTGCGTAAAGGGGTGATCGATAAAGAGTTGACCCTGGTATTTTGCGGAACAGCTTTTAAAAATAAAGGCGTTCAGCTTGTTATGGATGCCGTAATTGATTATTTGCCGTCCCCTTTGGATGTGCCTCCGGTTGAGGGTATAGATCCAAGAAGTGAAGAAAAAATTGTGAGAAAGACGGACCCTAAAGAGCCGTTTTGCGCATTGGCGTTTAAGATAGCAACAGACCCTTTTGTTGGAGTTTTAAACTTTATAAGAGTTTATTCTGGTGAATTAAAGTCTGGTTCATATGTATATAATGCAAGAACTGGTTCAAAAGAGCGGGTAAGTCGTTTATTGAAAATTCACTCTAACAAGAGAGAAGAGATAGACTCAGTAAGAGCGGGTGATATTGCAGCGGTGATTGGCGTGAAAGATACGATTACCGGTGATACATTGTGTCAAGAAAAGAATTTAGTTCTTCTTGAGACAATTAAATCTCCTGCGCCTGTTATATCTACTTCTGTTGAGCCCAAAAATAAGGGTGATTATGAGAAGATGGCGATATCTTTAAAAAAGATGATGCAGGAAGACCCGTCATTTATTTTTTCCTATGATGAGGAGACTGGTCAAACAGTTATTTCTGGAATGGGCGAGCTTCACTTAGAAATTATTGTTGATAGATTGAAAAGAGAGCATAAAGTAGAAGTTGCTCAAGGCAAGTTGCAAGTTGCTTATAAAGAAACAATCCAAAAGCCATCCGATGCTGAAGGTAAGTATATCAAGCAGTCTGGTGGTCGCGGTCAATATGGTCACGTTTGGATTAAGTTTGAGCCTCAAGAAAGAGGTAAGGGCTTTGAGTTTGAAAATAAAGTTGTAGGTGGTAGGATTCCTCGTGAGTTTATTCCTGCTGTTGAAAAAGGTTTGAAAGAAGCTATAGCATCTGGGATACTTGGTGGTTACCCTGTTGTAGATTTGAAAGCGTCGCTGTATGATGGTTCTTATCACGATGTTGATTCTTCTGAGATAGCATTTAAGGTTGCAGCTTCTATTGCTTTCAGAGAAGGTATGGCTAAAGGTTCACCTGTGTTGCTAGAGCCTATAATGAAGGTTGAGGTTGATACGCCAGAAGAATACATGGGTGATGTAATGGGAGACCTTAACAGTAGAAGGGGAAGAATCTTGGGTATGGAGGAGAAGTCTGGCAAACAGATTATCACAGCTGAGGTTCCACTTGGAGAGATGTTTGGTTATGCAACTGAGTTGCGTTCGATGACAAAAGGTAGAGCTGGATATGCTATGGAATTTACTTGCTATAGAGAAGTTCCAAAGAATGTTCAAGAGGACATAGTTAAGAAAAAATAGGTATGTTTGGAGCATATAGTTTTTATTGTTAAAATAGTAAAGTGAGTTGATAAATAATTAACTGTTTGGGAGATTTTACAATGGCAAGAGACGTATTTGAGCGTACTAAGCCGCACGTTAATATTGGTACGGTTGGTCACGTTGACCACGGAAAGACTACTCTTACTGCAGCTATAACAAAGGTTTTAGCTGGAGAGGGGAAGGCTAACTTTAAGGCATTTGATGAGATTGATAATGCGCCAGAAGAAAAAGCAAGAGGAATTACAATTGCTACATCTCATGTTGAGTATGAGACTGGAAAAAGGCACTATGCTCACGTCGATTGCCCTGGACACGCTGACTATGTTAAAAACATGATAACAGGTGCTGCACAGATGGATGGTGCTATATTGGTTGTTTCTGCAGCAGATGGGCCAATGCCTCAAACAAGAGAGCATATTGTGTTGGCGCGTAACGTTGGTGTTCCAGCGATTGTTGTTTACCTTAACAAGGTTGACATGGTTGATGATCCCGAGATGATAGATATGGTTGAAGAGGAAATTAGAGAGCTTCTCAGTAAATATGAATTTCCGGGCGATGAGATTCCTGTGATAAAGGGATCTGCTCTCAAGGCTCTAGAGGGTGATTCAGGTGAATTAGGTGCTGGATCTATCTTAAAATTGATGGAAGCAGTAGACTCTTATATCCCTGAGCCAAAAAGAGATATTGAAAAGCCATTTTTGATGCCGGTTGAAGGTGTGTTCTCGATTTCAGGGCGTGGAACCGTTGCAACTGGAAGAATTGAGAAAGGTAAAGCAAAAGTTGGCGATGAAGTTGAAATTATAGGCTTTGGTAAAACATTAAAATCTGTTGTTACCGGGGTCGAGATGTTTAGAAAGATTTTGAATGAAGGACAAGCTGGTGATAATGTCGGCATTCTTTTACGTGGTGTTAAGAAAGAAGAAATAGAAAGAGGAATGGTTATCGCCAAGCCTGGATCTATTACGCCACATAGAAAGTTTAAGTGTCAGGTTTACATCTTGACAAAAGACGAAGGTGGTAGACATAGCCCATTCTTTAATGGTTACAGGCCGCAGTTTTACTTTAGAACAACAGATGTGACTGGTGTTGTAACACTTGAAGGTGGAAGAGAGATGGTTATGCCTGGTGATAACGTTGAGTTATCAGTAGAGCTTATATCGCCTATAGCAATGGATAAAGACTTGAGATTTGCTATACGTGAGGGCGGCAGAACTATTGGATCTGGGGTTGTTTCCGAAATTATAGAATAGTTGGGTGATTGATGAAGAAGCAAAAGATAAGATTAACATTGAAATCATACGATCATCAGTTACTGGATAAAGCAGTTAAGCAAATTGTGTTGACAGTAAAGAGAACAGGTTCGCATCTTGTAGGGCCTGTTCCTCTGCCAAACAAAGCGCGTTGCTTTACGGTATTGCGTTCACCGCATGTTAACAAAAAGTCTCGAGAGCAATTTGAATTGGTTGTTCACAGGCGTATTTTGGATATAATTTCCCCTTCGGATCAGACTATGGATGCGTTGATGAAATTGAATATATCATCTGGTGTTGACGTAGAAATTAAATAGCACTTAAGTAACATGGAGTGATTGCAGATGATTACAGGTCTTTGGGGTAAAAAAATAGGAATGACGCAGGTGTTTTCTAAAGAAAACGAGGTTGTTCCCGTTACAGCTGTGGATGTATCTGGATGGGTTGTAACTAACCTAAGAACGAAAGAACGCGACGGTTATAGTGCCGTTCAGGTCGGTCGTGTTAAAGATAGATACGCAGATAAGAAGTTTGATATTAATTGGTTGAAAAAGCCAAAAAATTATTTTTCTTTTGTAAGAGAGATAAAATTGGCAGAAGAAAAACCTTTTGTGGTAGGCAAGCCTGTGGATTTCGAATCTATATTGTCAGAAGGTGACCTTGTAGATGTATTTGGAATGACAAAAGGCTGTGGTTTTGCAGGTGTAGTCAGGAGATATAATTTTGCTGGACCTCCTGGAAGTCATGGCTCAACAATGGGTAAAAAGCCTGGGTCTTTGGGTGGTGCTTGTTCTCAAGGTAAAGTTGCAAAAGGCAAGAAGTTGCCTGGGCATATGGGAAACCGTAAGCGTGCAGCAAAAAATCTTGAGGTAGTACAGGTGAAACAAGAGGCTGAGGTTGTACTTGTTAAGGGTTCAGTTCCTGGGAAATCTGGCTCATTGGTTTTTCTTCGAAAAGAGAAAGTGATTTAACGCGGGTTTATTATGGATAAACAGAAAAAAGTAGAATCGAAACAAAAAGCTAAAGCTAAAACAAGCAAAAGCAAATTGTATAGCGATATAACATTTAAAGATCTTGGAATAGAGAATGTCTCAAGGCCTGCATGTCGTGAAGGATTTGCGACTTGGGTACGCTCTCTTATGCAAAATTGGAGACAGGGTACTGTTGCTTGTAAAGGAAGATCAGACGTTTCGTTTTCTAATAAAAAGCCTTGGAAGCAAAAAGGAACGGGAAGGGCTCGAGCGGGTTCTGCTAGATCTCCAATATGGAGAGGCGGAGGTGTTACGTTTGGTCCTCAAAAAAGAGAAAGAAATTTAAGAGTCTCTCGAAAGGTCAAAAAGAGAGTTTTGGGAGATATTTTGTTGGCTTTTTTGTCTGACAAAAGAGTGTGTTGTTTGGATTGGGCTTTAGAAGATGATAGGCCTAAAACGTCGGAAGCTTTTTCTGTGCTTAAAAAAGCTGGAATTAATTCCGAAAAATTAGTTTTGTTTGTTCAGCCAGATGATTTTTTAACTCAAGCATCATTTTCAAATATTCCCAACATAAATGTTATGTTTTTTGATCAACCGAATGCCTTTGATTTGACTAATGGGAAGCGTTGGATATTTTTGAAAAAAGATTTTGATGTGTTTAAAGATATGGTGGTACGATGGCTTTAAGAATAAGCATATATGATGTTATACTGGGGCCTATTATGACAGATAAGGCCTATAAGCTTAACAGAAAGTTTCAGAAATTAGTTTTAAAGGTTCATCCTCATTCCAATAAACCATTGGTGAAAGAGGCAATTGAACGATTGTTTGAGGTGAAGGTTAAGAATGTTAGGATGCTTATCCGTAAAGGTAAATTGCATCGTTTAAAAGGTGGTCAGACTACACAAAAGTCGTCCATGAAAAAAGCGATTGTTACCTTGAAAGAGGGATATAAGGTGGATATTTGGGATCAGCCAGGTGTCACGGTTATTCCTTCTGAAAGTTCGGATAAGTCTTTGAAGGGCGATAAGCCTGTCAAAGGTGAATCATCAAAATAGGAATGAAATGGCGATAAAACGTAGAAAACCAACAAATCCATCTTTAAGGTTTCAGACATTTATAGACAACTCTGATATTACGAAAAAGAAGCCTGAAAAGTCATTGGTTGATGGTTCTTCAAAAAGATGTAGCGGAAGAAATGCCTATGGTAGAATAACCACAAGACATAGAGGCGGTGGTTCTTCAAGAAATTACAGAATAATTGACTTTAGAAGAAGCCAAAGAGATGTTCAAGGGGTGGTTTCTTCAATAGAGTATGATCCTAATAGAAATGTGCGCATAGGGTTAGTAAAATATCTAAATGGCGCTAAGAGATATATTTTAATGCCAGATGGTTTGAAAGTGGGCACAAAAATTGTGTCAAGCGTTACTGCTGATGCAAGAGTAGGAAATAGTATGCCTTTACGGTCTATTCCTGTTGGTTTTGTTATTCATAATGTTGAGTCAGCTCCAGGAAAAGGCGGCAAGTTTGCAAGAAGCGCAGGAACCTCTATACAGCTTGTTGCAAAAAGTGAAACTCATGCAACATTGAAAATGCCTTCAACAGAGATGAGGCTTGTGCTTTTAGATTGTTGGGCTACTGTAGGTGTTTTAGGTAATGCTGACTATAAAAATATTTCTTGGGGTAAGGCAGGAAGAATAAGGAATTTAGGGTTTAGGCCTTCTGTTAGAGGTATGGCTATGAACCCGGTTGATCACCCTCATGGAGGCGGTGAAGGAAGATCTAAATCGGGATCTCACCCAAGAACGCCATGGGGTAAGGGTTGTAAAGGTACGAGAACAAAAAAACGCAAGAACCCATTGATTTTAAGAAGACGTAAGAGTAAGAAATAAACGTAAAAATATAATTTAGAGGTATAAAAGATATGGCTAGATCCGCCAAAAAGGGACCATACGTAGCAGCTTCTTTGATGAAGAAGATTCAGAAGGTGAAAACCTCTGGAAAAAGAGAGGCCATTAAGACATGGTCAAGAAGAAGCATGGTAGTGCCTAATTTTGTTGGTTTGACAATAGCTGTGCATAATGGCAAGAAGTTTATTCCTGTCTTTATAACAGAGAATATGGTAGGGCATTGCTTAGGTGAATTTGCTCCTACGAGGAAGTTTATTATGCATAGTGGCCAAAGGAAGGCTGGAGCAACGCCTTCATAAGTATATTTGTGCAAAAAAAGTTTGCTCCTTGAAGATATTTTATGTAAACTATATAATATAAAGAGCTTTGATTTAAGGTGATAAAATGCAATTTGGAGCTAAAGCGAGATACATAAGGTATTCTCCGTATAAGTTAAGGCCATTGGCAGACGTATTGCGTGGCAAAAATGTTCGATATGTTTTAAACTGGCTTTCTACCTGTCCATTGAAGAAGGTGGGGCCTGTTAAGAAGCTTATTGAGTCAGCAGTTGCTAACGCAAAAAATTTACAAAATTTAGAAGCTGATGTCCTTTTAGTAAAGAAAATCTGTGTGGACCAAGGACCTTCTTATAAGTATTTTTCTCCTGGTGCTATGGGTAGAGCAAATCCTCGCAGAAAAAGGTTTAGTCATATAAGTGTGGTATTAGAGAAAGAACAAGAGGCTTAGTGTGGGACAAAAAGTTCATCCGTTAGGATTTAGATTAGGAGTTTATAAAAGCTGGTTTTCTCGTTGGTTTGCGAGGGATTCTTATGGTAAGCAGCTATTGGAAGATTTGGCAATTAGGAAACTTCTTAAGTCAGAGCTTAGTAGGGCGGAAGTCTCCAGGGTTGAGATAGAAAAGGCTGGGGATAATGTTCGTATTATTATTAACTCAGGTCGCCCAGGTATGGTTATAGGGAAAAAAGGTAAAGGCATAGAAGATATTAGGGCAAAATTAGCTGAGAAGATAAAAAGGAACAATATAGAGATCTCTGTTAATGAGATTAAAAATCCTGAGTTAGATGCTCAATTGATGGCTCAGGCAATAGCTGAGCAGATTGAAAGACGTGTAAGTCATAAAAAAGCGATGAAAAGAGCTGCTGCTTCATCAATGAGAGCTGGTGCAAAGGGTGTAAAGATTTGTTGTTCGGGAAGGCTCCATGGTGCTGAAATTGCTAGAACTGAATGGACAAGAATTGGTTCTTTGCCTCTACATACCCTGAGATCAGATATAGATTATGGCTTTGCAGAAGCTCATACTACCTATGGAGTAACAGGCGTAAAGGTATGGATTTGCAGAGGTGATTATCAGCATGGCTGATTTATTTTGAGATTGAGAGATAATTATGTTAATGCCAAAAAAAGTTAAGTATAGAAAACAGCAAAGAGGTTCTCGCAAGGGAAGATCAAAGGGTGCGAGAGAACTCGCATTCGGAGAGTATGGTATTCAAGCTGTTGAGTCATGTTGGCTTTCAGCGCAGCAGATTGAGGCAATGCGTGTTACTGTATCGCGTAGAACCAAAAAATTTGGGAAAATGTTTTTAAGAGTGTTTCCTGATAAGCCTATTACAAAAAAACCTGCTGAGACTCGCATGGGTAAAGGTAAAGGCAATGTTGATAGGTGGGTTGCGGTAGTTAAGAGGGAGCGCATTATTTTTGAGTTGAAGGGCGTTTCTGAAGAGGTGGCAAGAGAAATTTGCAAGGCTGCCTCACATAAATTGCCTTTGAAGGTTAAGTTTGTTAAGAGGGAGCAACAAGCATGAAGTTAGCTAAAGAAAGAGAACAGCTTAAAGGGCTTTCAGAAAAAGAATTGAAGGAAAAGGTTATAGAGTTCAAAAGAGAGCTCTTTAGCATTAGACTTAATTCTATGACTGCTCATGTTAAAGATTATTCTCGGTTCAAAAAATTGAGAAAAAGTGTTGCTCGTGCATTAACATGTTTGAGTGAAAAAGTGCATCGAAGTAATAGTTAGAGGTAAATATTTAATGGTAAAAGAAAAAGAGCAGAAAAAACAAAAGCGTTTATACAGAGGCATTGTTGTCTCTGATAAGATGGGCAAAACCGTTGTTGTTAAAACGGAAAGAGATTATAAGCATCTCTTGTTGGGCAAGGTTATGAGAGCAGCAAAGAAGTATAAAGTTCATGATGAGAAAATGCTTGCTAAAACGGGCGATGTTGTAGAATTTTATGAAGGTCGCCCAACTTCAAAGACAAAGTTTATGTATTTGGAGCGCGTTGTAAAGTCTAGTTCTGCTTTAAAATAGGGTTGACGAGGTAAAAAATTATGGTGCAAAAGGAATCTTACTTAGAAGTTGCAGACAACTCAGGTGCAAAAAGCCTGCAGTGCATCCATGTGATAGGAAGTACGAGAAAGAGGTTTGCTTATTTGGGCGAAGAGGTAAAGTGCTCTGTGAAAAAGGCAATACCCGGCGGAATAGTCAAGAAGGGTGATGTGGTCACAGCTGTTCTTGTAAGAACAAGAAAAGAATTTAGAAGAGCTGATGGTAGTTATGTCAGGTTTGGTGATAACGCAGCAGTTATAGTTAAAAATAAAGAACCTATTGCAACTCGTATATTTGGCCCTATCGCGAGGGAATTGAGAACAAAAGGTTATAACAAAATTATTTCGCTTGCACCAGAGGTTTTGTAGGGGATTATTATGGCTCGAATTAAAAAGAATGATACGGTTTTAGTTGTAACAGGAAAAGATAAAGGCAAAAAAGGCGCCGTTGTAGATGTGATTACTAAAAAGGGGAAGGTGTTAATTCAAGGCGTTAACATAGTAATAAGGCATGCGAAGGCTCGCAAGCAAGGTGAAGTAGCAGGTATAAGACATGAAGAAAGGCCAATTAATCTTTCTAACGTCATGCCTGTTTGTTCTTCCTGTAAAAAGCCGTGCAGAATAGGTTTAAAAAAGCTTGAAAACGGGAAAAGTGTTAGAGTTTGTGCAAGGTGCAAAGAGAATCTGTAACATATTGAGATTTGGCAGTTTGTGGTTTAGGATTAAGGATAAATTATGGCCAAAGCTAGGCTAGAAGAGTTATACAACACAAAGATTCGTTCTGAGCTCAAAAAAGATCTTGGGTTGAAGAACATAATGGAAGTTCCTAAGGTCTCCAAGATTGTAGTCAATGTTGGGGTAAAGGACGCAGTTAAAGATAGCAAGGTTTTAAAAAAAGTTATGGAGGCTGTTGCTAAAATAACTGGGCAGCTTTCTGTAAGAACTTTGGCTAAGAAATCGATAGCAGGATTTAAGTTGCGTGCTGGTATGCCTATTGGTGTTCGAGTGACCTTGCGAAGACGAATGATGTATGAGTTTTTAGATAGATTGATAAGTATTGCCTTGCCAGAGGTTCGAGATTTTCAGGGTGTTACTAAGAAACTTGATGGCAGAGGGAACTATAATCTGGGAATAAAAGAATGGACAGTATTTCCAGAAATAGAATATACTGTTGGGGATAAAGTTTATGGCTTGAACGTAACAATTCAAACAACAGCAGATAGCGACGAGCATGCTTTTGAATTGTTGAAGAAGTTCGGAATGCCATTTAAAAAGTAAAATTTAGTTGAGGTAGCTAAAATGGCCAAAAAGGCATTAATAGAGAAATCTAAAAGAAAACCTAAGTTTGGTGTGAGATCAAGAAACCGTTGCCAGTTATGTGGCAGGCCTAGAGGCTACATGCGTTTTTTTATGCTTTGTCGTATTTGCTTTAGAAAGAATGCATTAGCGGGACTGTTACCTGGTGTTAAGAAAGTAAGTTGGTAAGGTAATTAATAATGAATTTGTATAGGAAGGAAGACAATGTCAGTTGATACTATCGGTGACTTTTTAACAATTATCAGAAACGGCCTGATGGTGTCGAAAACTTTTGTTGTTGCTCCGTATTCAAAAATAAAATTTGATGTAGCAAAAATTTTAAAAGAAGAAGGATTTATAAAGGATTGCATCGCTTTAGAGGATGATCCTAAGAAAAAAGCAATAAAAGTGTTTTTGAAATATGTGAATAATGAATCAGTAATACACGAGATTACAAGGATTAGTAAGCCTGGTCTACGTTCTTATTCAGGTGCGACAACAATTAAGCCCGTTATTGGGGGTTTAGGAGTTTCGATATTGTCTACTAGTCAAGGTATGATGACCAACAAAAAAGCTAAAGAACTTAATGTTGGGGGTGAAGTTGTTTGTACTGTTTGGTAAATTTGGGAAATAGTTATGTCAAAAATTGGTAGAAAACCTGTGGCTTTTGGTAATACAAAGGTAGAGATAAAAGATGGTGAGGTGCACTACAAAGGAGCAAAAAATTCTGGTGTGTATGTTTTACCAGATAGGCTTGTAGCAACAGTGGAAGGTGATTCTCTTTTGATTAAACCTTCTGATTCAGCGTTGAAAGATCGTGATATCAATAGAATTTGGGGTCTTCACAGAGCGTTGATTGCAAACAAAATAAAAGGTGCTGATACAGGTTTTGAGCGTCAGCTCAAAATAAATGGTTTGGGTTATAAAGCTTCCGTGTCAGGAAAAAAGGTTGTCCTTTCTCTTGGCTTTAGCCATAAAATTGATATGGATTTACCAGATAATGTTACATTAGAAGTTGATAAATCTGGTCAGTTGCTTACATTCAAGTCTTTTGACAAAGAGCTTGTTGGGCATATTTGTAGTAAAATAAGAGCATTAAGACCACCAGAGCCTTACAAGGGTACAGGTATTAAGTGGGTCAAAGAGGTTATTAGAAGAAAAGCCGGCAAAGCTAAAGCAGCGGCATAATTTAAATTAAATTATTTTGGTAGGTAGGATTATAAAGTGTCAATATTAAGAAAATTAAAAGATAGGGCAAAGAGAAGGGCTCTTAGGGTAAGAAAAAAATTCAAGACAGAATTGCCCCGGGTTTCTGTTTTCAGAAGCTTGAAGTATATATATGCGCAAATTATAGATGACAACAAGAATACAACCTTGGCAAGTTGCTCTTCATTGGAGCTAAAAGGCCTCAAGGGCGATAAAAAAAAGATAGCCAATGCTGTTGGTAAAGAGCTTGCAAAAAGGGCACAAGAAAAAGGCGTACAGGAAGTTGTTTTTGATAGAGGAAGTTTTCTCTATCATGGAAGGGTTAAAGCCTTGGCAGATGGCCTTAGAGAAGGCGGATTAAAAATTTAGTTTTGATTGATCAATTTAGGATGTATAAAAATGGCAGAAACTAGAAAAGATAATTTTGTAGATAACGTTATAAGCGTCAGACGTGTTACGAAAGTAACAAAAGGTGGAAAGAGGTTTTCCTTTTCAGCCTTGGTTGTTACCGGTGACAAAAAAGGGCGTGTTGGTATAGCTTTAGGTAAAAGCCGAGAGGTTTCTTCAGCTATATCAAAAGCTACAAACAAAGCTCGCAGAAGGTTGATAGAAATACCTTTGCGAAATGACACAATACCGTACGATGTTAAAGGCAAGCACGGGGCAAGTAAAGTTGTTATTCGTTCTGCGTCAAAAGGTACGGGTGTTATAGCAGGGGGCGCTGTTCGGGCTTTAATGGAAGTTGCCGGTATTAAAGATATTTTGGCTAAATCGTTAGGGTCTGGGAATCCTCAAAATGTTGTAAAGGCAACATTAAATGCTTTAGCTAAGTTGCGTACAGCAAAACATTTGGCAAGTATACGAGGAAAGACAATTACAGAACTTGTTGGAGGGCAAAAAGATGTTAAAGCTTAATGAATTAACTCCGTTGTGCAAGAAAAAGAAAAGAATTGGAAGAGGTGGTTCTCGAGGTGGGACCTCAACAAAAGGACATAAAGGTCAAAGAGCTAGATCTGGGCATAAGATAAGTGTAGCTTTTGAAGGTGGCCAGATGCCTTTAGTTCGTAGACTACCAAAAAGAGGTTTTAATAATACTAGATTTGCTACCGAAGTTAAAATTATTAGTTTGCAAAAACTAGATAGCTTGTTTAACGATGGTGATAAAGTTGACAAGCAAGTTTTAATAGAAAAGGGTGTTTTTAAGGGTAAAAGCAAATTTTATTTGAAAATTTTGGGAAACGGTGAGCTAAAAAAGAAGCTTGAAGTTGTGGCAGACGCGTTTAGCAAGTCAGCCAAAGAGACTATTACAAATCTTGGTGGACAGGCAATAGTAACGAAGGAGATTTAGGGTTGTGGTACTGCTAAAAAATTTTATAAACATTTTTTATATCTCAGAATTAAGAAAAAAAATACTATTTACTCTGGGTGTTTTGATTATTTATAGATTTGGTGTACACATCCCAACGGTAGGTATAGATTTAAATGCTTTAAAGGTAGCTATGAATCCTGCTACAGGCCTTGGAGGTTTGTTGGGATATTTAGATCTTTTTTCTGGTGGTGCTCTTAGAATGTGTACAATCTTTGCACTAGGAATATCCCCCTTTATTACTGCTTCGATTATGATGCAGCTTCTAGGGTTTACGATTCCCTATTTAGAGCAGCTTTTGAAAGAGGGCGAATACGGTAGAAAAAAAATAAGCCAATATACGAGATATTTGGCGCTTTTGATAAGTATAATACAGAGTATTAGTTTCTCGTTTATTCTTGAGCATATGAACTTAGTTTTAAATCCTGGTTGGGGATTTAGGTTTTTATTTGTTTTATCTTTGACTGTAGGCTCTATGCTTGTTATGTGGTTAGGAGAGCAGATTACACAGCATGGAATAGGTAATGGTAGTTCCATGATAATATTTGCGGGTATCATTTCTAATTTTCCTAGGTATGTTTTAATAACCGTGCACCAGGTACAAGAAGGCAACATGTCTTTAATATCGGCTCTATCTGTTTTGGCTGTTTTCTTGGCTATTACCGCATGCATAGTTTTCTTGGAAAAAGGGGTGAGAAAGATCCCGGTTCAATACGCAAGAAGAATTGTTGGTCACAGAGTGTATGGTGGGCAAAGTACTTATATACCGTTTAAAATAAATCCAGCAGGTGTTATGCCGGTTATTTTTGCGAGTTCTATTTTGCAAGTCCCAGCGTTTTTGTCTCAGTCCTTATCTAAGTATGCTGCTTTTAAATGGCTTTCAGGTGTTATGATGCCAACAACTTTATTTCATAATGTTTTGATGTTTGTATTAATTGTTTTTTTCTCTTTCTTTTATACTGCGTTGCAGTTTAATCCAGAAGAATTGGCAGATAATATTAAAAAAAGTGGTGGATTTTTGCCTGGGATACGTCCAGGAAGAAAAACTGCAGAGTTTTTCAACTATATTTTAACAAGAATAGGTTTAGTTGGAGCTCTATATCTTGGTTTCTTGGCAATATCGCCGAATATAGTAAAAATATTTTTACAGTATCCGTTTATGTTATACGGTACTTCATTGCTTATTGCGGTCGGTGTGGCGTTAGAGACGGCTTCTCAGATAGAGTCTTATTTGATTGAGCACAGATATGAAGGTTTCTTGTCTTCAGGTAGAATGAAGGGCAGGGGCGCTAGATGAGCATGAGTGCGAAAGGTGATATTTTTGTATTGGTAGGTCCACCGGGTTCTGGAAAGGGTTCATTTTCAGGTCTTTGTATAAAGAATTTCGGCTGGAAGCAGCTATCGACGGGAAATTTGTGCAGAAAGCAGATTGCCCAGCAGACGGAAATAGGAAAACAGATAGATTTAGTTTTGAAATCTGGTAAACTAGTAAATGATGGCATTATAGTTGACATGGTGAATCAATGGTTGGCTAAGCAACTTGGGCGAGACAAAAGCATTCTTTTGGATGGTTATCCGAGGAATTTGGCTCAAGCCAAAGCTTTAGATGATTTCTTGAAACAAGAAGAATTCAAGGATGTTGGCTTTTACGTTGTGAGACTTGTGGTATCAGACGATGTTGTGGTGAATAGACTTGGTGGTCGTGCAGTTTGTCAAAACAAGGATTGCCATGCAGTTTATTCTATTATAGAGGGTTCTGAGCTGAGGTCTAAAAACAATAAGATGTGTGATCTGTGTGAAAGTCCTCTTGAAATAAGAAATGATGATGAGCCTGAAGCCATAAAAGAAAGACTTAAAGTGTATCATGAGAATGAGTCTGCGCTTTTGGGTTTTTACAAGGATAAGGGTCAGCTTGTTTTTGAAATAGATGCGAGTATGCCTCTCGATGAAGTTTTTGATAGTTTTAAAAAAATGGCGGGCTTAGAAGGCTAAGGGAGACTTATGATAGCAATAAAAAATAAGTCTTCTATTGCTAAGATGGCCCAAGCTGGAAGATTGCTCGCTGAAATTTTTCAAGAGCTTCCTTCTTTGATTTGTCCTGGTGCGAATACTGCCGATATAAACAGATGGATTAGCAAAGAACTTAAAAAGAGAAATCTTGTTTCCAAATCAAAAGGATATGCGGGTTATAGGCATGAAAGCTGTATATCGGTAAACGAGGAGGTAATTCATGGAGTGCCTTCAGAAGATAAAATTTTGACATCTAAGGATCTTGTTAAAATTGATGTCTGTGCTTCTTGGAAAAATTACTGTGCCGATATGGCGAGATCATTTTGTGTTGATGTATGTACTCCGGAAGCTCAAAAGCTAGTGAGTGTGGCGCAAGCAGCTCTAGATGCTGGAATTGATAATGCGAGGTCTGGAAATCATCTGTCGGATATATCTTCAGCGATACAACAGGTTGTTGAGGAAAATGGATTTGGTATCGTGAGAGATTTTGCAGGGCATGGTATTGGAAAGCATTTGCATGAAGAGCCAGAGGTCCCCAATTATGGAAAATCTGGTACGGGTCCGATTTTGAGGTCTGGCATGGCGTTGGCTATAGAGCCGATGATAACGGCAGGCGATTATAACGTAGTTGTTATGAATGATGGTTGGACTGTGAGGTCTGTTGATAAAAGCTTAACAGCTCATGTTGAAGATACAGTGATTGTAACTGACGGTGAGCCAAAAATTTTAACGAGGCATAAGTGCATGGAGACTAAAAATTTATGAAAAGAAAAGAAGAGGTCGTTATAGTAGAAGGCATTGTTAGGGAGACTCTTCCTAATGCTATGTTTCGTGTTGAAATAGAAGGGGGACATATAGTTTTGGGGCATGTTTCGGGGAAGATGCGTATGAATTACATAAGAATTTTACCCGGAGATAGAGTGACGCTAGAGCTTTCCCCGTATGATTTAACAAGGGGCAGAATAGTTTTAAGGCATAAGAAGTAAAAGATAAGAAATGATGGATGTTGTATTTTAATGTGATAAATTTTTGAGGGATTAAAATATGAAAGTAAAAACATCAGTGAAAAGAATCTGCAAGGATTGTAAGATTATTTGTCGCAAAGGAGTTGTGCGTGTTATTTGTAAGAAGAATCCTAAGCATAAACAGCGCCAAGGTTAAGGCATAGATGAGGAATTTGTATGGCTGTTAGAATAGAAGGTGTCAACTTACCATTAAACAAGCGGGTTGAGTTTGGCATAACATATATTTATGGTATAGGTCTTAAAAGCTCACGAGATATTCTTGATATACTTAAGATTAGTTTTGATAAGCGCGTTAAGGATTTAACTGATCAAGAGATTACGTTGATCCAAAAAGAAATCTCAAATAACTATGTTATTGAGGGTGCGCTTCGTAAACAGATTTATGAAAATATAAATAGATTAAGAGATATAAAGAGTTACCGTGGCGATAGACATAAAAGAGGCTTGCCGGCAAGGGGTCAAAGAACAAAAACAAATGCTAGGACAAGAAAAGGTCCAAGACGTGCTCCTGTTGCTAAAAAGAAGTTAGCTACTAAGAAATAATATAGTTTAATCTATGATATGAGGGTGTAAAGGATATAATGGCTTATAAAAGAAAGTCAAAAAAAATAAAAAGACAAGTAGATACTGTTATTGCGCATGTTAAATCTACTTTTAACAATACTATAGTGACAATAACTACCTTGGACGGTGATGTATTGCTTTCTGGGTCTGCTGGTATGCTTGGCTATAAAGGCGCAAAGAAGGGAACACCGTTTGCAGCTTCACAGGTCATAGCAAATCTTACAAAAGACATGAGTACATATGGTATTAGAAATATTGAGGTAAATTTGCAAGGTCCAGGCTCAGGAAGAGATTCTTCTGTGAGATCGTTGCAGTCAGCTGGATTTAATATTACGGTTTTAAGAGATGTGACTCCATTGCCCCATAATGGTTGTCGACCTCCGAAGAAACGTAGAGTATAGCATAATGGTAGTTTAATAGTATATTTTTAAACGTTTTAGTTTATTAATTTAATATAAGGCGAAGATGAAAACAAAGGCTAGGGGAACGACTGAGCAATCTTCTAAGAGAGATGTTTCAAAAAAGAAAGAAGATCTCAGAAGAGCTCGGAAACTTTCTGAATATGGCAGGCAGCTGCACGAAAAACAGAAAGTAAAAAATATGTATGGTATGCGCGAAAAGCAGTTTAGAAAATTTTTTAATACTGCGGTAAAAAAGACAGGCGCTACAGGTGAAGTTTTGCTTAGCTTGCTTGAGAGTCGTTTGGATAATGTTGTGTATAGGCTTAAGCTAGCAAGTACAAGAAGACAAGCAAGACAAATTATTGTTCATGGGCACATTTTAGTTAACGGTAAAAAAGTTTATTCACCATCGTTTATGGTTTCTATAAATGATGAAATTTCCCTTGCTAAAAATGTTGTAGATAAAAAAACATTTTTAGAGCAGGTAGTAGATAAAAGGCTTAACATTGGGATAAAAGTTCCAGAATGGTTAGAACTTAACAAGCAGGATCGCAAGGGATTAGTTTTACGTGAACCTTCAAGAGCTGATATAAAAGCTTCTATTGAAGAACATTTGATTGTTGAGTTGTATTCTAAATAATTGATAAGTATGCGATATGCGATGTGCTTTTTTGATTATATGTATGGATAAAGATTTTCAGGAGAACCTATGGAAGGTGATAAAAAGGAATATCAACCCTTAATAATTCCGCGGTTGAGCTGGGACAAAAAAAAGATAAGCGAAACGTATGGCGAGTTAATTGCTCAGCCTTTAGAGCCAGGTTTTGGTAATACGTTGGGTAATGCTTTGCGAAGAGCGTTACTTGGTGCTGTAGAAGGTTCTGCTGTAACATCGGTTATAATTAAAGGTATAAATAACGAGTTTTCTTCGGTTGATGGCGTTGTCGAAGATGCTATGCAACTGGTATTGAATATTAAAGAGATTGTTGTAAAAAACAAGACAGGTCAGCCTGGTAAAATGTCTCTAAAGGTTTCAGGAGAAGCAGCTGCGCGTGTTTCTGATATAAAATCAGATGATCATCTTGAGCTCATTAATAAAGATCATGTTTTGGCTCATGTTGCAGATGGAGGCGAACTTGATATTGAATTTTTTGTGGAGTCTGGAAGAGGTTACAGGTCTTCGCAATGGCCGCAGGGTAAAGCTTTGCAAGATGATAATCGCATATATATCGACGCTATGTTTTCTCCGCTTTCAAAAGTTATGTTTAACGTAGAAAAAACTCGTGTTGGTAAAGAAATTGATTATGATAAGTTGACGCTAAAGATCTATACTGATGGATCGGAAAATCCTGTCGATGCTTTGCACTATGCAGTATCAGTTTTACGTACTCAGCTTGAGTGTTTCTTGATAAGCACAGAGATACCGTTTAATGAAATTTCAGCTATGCCTGATAAAGAGCAAGAAACAGAGCCACTAGAGCTTGACCAGCTGGGGCTTAAAGGTGTTCCTGTAGAACTTCTCATGAAGCCTATAGATGAGCTTGAGCTTTCTGTAAGAGCCCATAACTGCTTGATTAATGCCGGTGTGAAAACAATTCTTGATTTGGTAAATCTTCAAGAAGAAGATGTACTAAAAATAAAGAACTTTGGACGCAAATCATTGAATGAGGTCAAAGCGAGCATGAAAGCTTTTGGACTTACTTACGATATGGCTATAAAAGAAGAAGATATTAAAAAGATTCTTCAAAGCAGAATGAAGAAAGAAAAAAAAGATAGTTAATTAAAGAGGTTTTAGATTGCTATGAAACATCAGATTGGTAGAAAAAAATTAAACGTAAAGCCGGCTCATAAAAAGGCTCTTTTGAGAAACCAGGTTATAAGCTTAATAATGTATGGTCATTTAGTTTCGACAAAGGCGAGAGTTAAAGAGACTCAAAAACTTGCAGAGAAGCTTGTTACTATAGCGAGAAAGGGTAACAATTTTAACGCAAGGCGTATGGCTCAAAAGCTGCTTCCTTATAAACAGGAGGCCTTGATTAAGTTATTTAAAGAGATAGCTCCTAAATATATCAATAGGCCAGGTGGCTATACGAGAGTTCTCCCTATGGGAAAAAGAGCGAGTGATACAGCTACTATAGCAAGACTGGAGTGGGTATAAAGGCTTTTTGGAGCCTTTCCCCTTCTCTTTTTGCTTTTGCTTGCTTGAATTAAAGCTTTTTAACTTTTTAACAGGTAATTTGTGATATTTTTCATGTGTGCTACGCTGGCATAGTATAAGCATGTTATAGGTAAAAATATAGTAGTTTGGACCTATATTGGTTTATTGGGGGCTGTGTAGTTTTTATGATTTTGGGGGATTATCATGAAATATACAAAATCTAATTTTTTGTTTATTTTGTTATACCTTTCTTTTGTAGCTTGCAGCAATTTATTATTTTGTATGAATTTTGAAAAAAATGGTTCAAAGATTACAAGGTTATGTCTAAAAGATTTCAATT
Source organism: Candidatus Babelota bacterium (assembly GCA_042576225.1). GTDB lineage: Bacteria > Babelota > Babeliae > Babelales > Vermiphilaceae > GWF2-30-66. Next base: position 4 of record JBHPCA010000025.1, on the reverse strand, counting down.
TATG
>JBHPCA010000024.1:0-20971 GCA_042576225.1 Candidatus Babelota bacterium | reverse complement strand
AGTTCAAAAAAATAACGTCTGGCCTTGCGGCCAAATTCTTCTTTTCAAGATAATAAAAACCAGCTAAAATTAAGAAAATACCAACTATAAAGCTGTATATTTTACCTTTTTCTCAAGTTCAGGACTCAGGATGGCTATAGAAAAAAAAATAAAAGACTTCATAGAAAAGCATAACTTAATACCCAAAGACAGCAAAATTTTGCTGGGCCTTTCTGGAGGCCCCGATTCTGTCTTTTTGCTAGATTTTCTTGCAAAACTCAAAAAAGAAGGCCTTATCAAAGAGGTCATCGCAGCCTACCTGGACCACGAATGGCGACCAGAATCATCCAAAGACGCACAATTTTGCCTTGATATCGCAAAAAAATATGGCACTTTTTGTGTCCCAGGTAAAATGTCAGATTTTAGCGCAAAATTGAAATTTGAGGGCTCTAAAGAAGAATTTGGCCGCAAGGCCAGACGTTATTTTTTTGAACTCTTAAAAAAAGAATATAATTGTGACTTAGTCGCCCTTGCGCATCATGCACAAGACCAGCAAGAGACCTTTTTTATTAGGCTCATTAGAGGAAGTTCGTTATCTGGCCTAACTGCAATGAAACCGAAAAACGGCCCGTATATTCGCCCGCTTTTAGAAATAAACAAGCAAGATATTATTAATTTCTTAGACAAAAACAATATCGCATATCTTACAGACCCGAGCAACATATCTCAAGAGTTTTTACGCAATAGAATCAGGCAACAGGTTATTCCTGCACTGCAGGCGTGTGACAAACGTTTTGACCAAAATTTTAAAACTACCATGGATCGACTCCAAGATACTGAACAATTTTTAGAACAGCTAACCCATAAAACATTTAAAGAGATTTCTAGCGAAAAATCAGGGGTTTTTTATATAAACTTAAACCAATTACTTCGCTTACATCCAGTCATGCTCTATCGGGTCTTGATACACTGGCTCATCAGGCAACAAGTGAAATTCCCTGTCACGCAAAGCTTTCTAGACGAGATTATTAAATTTTTGAAACAACCTGGCAGCAAAGAACACCAGATTCTCAAAGATTGGTCTTTGGTCAAGAAAAAAAATATTGTGCATATAAAAATTACGTGAAAAATAAAAAAATAAGCCCGGTACATTTATTAAGCACCGAGCTCATTACTTTTAATCCTGTTTAAGGTGTTCTATTTTGGAAGCTCTTTATTTTTTGAGCTCTTTTTCAAGATCGAATAGCTTTTTCTTAAAACCTTCAAGCTCTTTAAGTTCTTTTCTAATTGTTTTTTCGGATTTAAGCTTTATTTTAACCGGCCTTCTCAGGTTTGGATTTGTTACCCACTTTCCCCGTTTAACAATATTATCAATTAAAAATTCTAAATCTCCATCATATTCGTCTTTATCAATCTTTCTGCCCCTTTTCCTGTGATTTTCCAGTTTGTTAAAAAAATCTCCATAATAGCTATTCGATACACCGCCCCTCACAACAACTTTATAATATTCCTCTTTTTTACTAATAATATCTTTAATTTTATTTATTTTCTTTTTTAAAGAAGCTGTCTCTTTTTTTGACAACAAAGTCTTTTTAGGCTTCGGCTTCTTATAAGTCTTTGAAAAGATATAAGGCTTTTTAAGCTTGCCTAAGAGAGGAGACTTTATCTTCCACTTTTTCAAATATTTATCTAGCTCCTTATTTGCCTCGTAAGATACTTTACGTTCCGAATCAAATACTATTTTCTTGGTTAACCCCAAATATTTCTTGCTATCTTCGGTCGGTTTCAAGCCCTTACTAATAAGCAAGGCTATTATTTTCAACCCTTTAGAAAAAACATCAAGCCCTTTCTTTTGATCTCTATATGAGTCAAGAAATCCTTTTTTATTCAAAGACATCCAATAAAGCTGATATATAGCCTTATCAAGAATGGTTTTAAAGTCAGGATCTTCGACTTTTACATTAGCTCCATTTTCTATAAGCCATACAATTATACCTAAATTAGCAGCTTTCCTCACATGTTTCCATTGATCTAAAGCAACCTGCAAAGGCGTCCCTCCTAAGAGTTCACATTCTATCCCAAATTTTTTATCTTTAACGTATTTCTTTACCTTGTCTACATACTTCTTATCCCCATATTGAACCGCATTCTCAATTGCTCCTTCAAATATACCTTCCTTTTTCCATCGCTCTTTTTGCTCTTTTTCAGTCATCATTCCAAGCAAGCCAGAATTACCTGCAAGAAGCAGCCCTGCCATAAACGCAACAAATATTTTGTTTTTCATAATATCCCCTTTATTTAAATTGGTTTTAAAATGGGTTAAAAACACAACACATTTTAAAAAAATATACCTTAATTCTCCCTTTTTTCCTACTTTGATCAATTTACTCAAATACCCAAACCCTCTCTTCTATTTTTATTATAGAAGATTTAAAAAAGAAAAATCAAGGCTATTTGTAATTTTTTGTAGAAAATATTTATATGGCCGTCCAACAGGCTCACATCTTCGCTTTCAGCCCAATCATCCTGCCCTGTGCGCCATAGCCCTAAAAAGGGCGACGGCGTAAGCAGCTGCGAAGAAGTATGACAAAGGACGGGCCAAAAGCCCTTTTTGCCATTATTTGCCCGTTATTTTGGGATTTTTGGGGTTTTTGGGATTTTTTAGACAGAATTGGCTCCACTCCTGGAGGCCTCACCCCGATAAGTACGCAACAAGCCTACATCTCCGTTAAAACATTGATTTACCCGAATCTTTCTACTATTTTGGCACAAAATAACAAAAAGCGTTTCTTATTTTACCCAATATCGTCTAGGCTAATAAAAAGCAAAGTGTGTGCAAGTCATAATATAAGTCACTAAGTCACGGCAGTAGATGAGGAAAAAAGTGAAAAAAGAGAGAGCAAATAACCTAAAAAAAAGACACATCTTCTTAATTTCACTCATGTTGCACCTTATAGTGCTTATACTTTTGTTTTTTTTCTTTCGATACTCAGTAAAAGACATTTTTTTTAAAAAACAAAAAAAACAGGCCAAAGTCATCTTCAAAAAACCTAAGCCCAAGCCCAAACCCCTACCAAAACCTAAACCAAAGGTTCAGCCTCCAAAACCAAAACCTAAGCCTAGACCAAAGCTACCTGCGTTTCAGGGACTTAAAAAACCTCGAGCCCAGCAAAAGCCAAAACCTAAGCCAATACCAAAAATTCAAGAAAAAAAACCTGATATAAAGCCTAAACCAAAACCCAAACCTAAAAAAAAGCCCCTCGTGAAAAAATCACCGCAAAAAACAAGGCTCATCAAAAAGCAAATACCTGAAAAAAAAGCTTTACCCAAAAAGCCTGAGCCAAAAAAACCAGTAAAACAAGAAAAACCTGTGAAACCCGTAAAGCCAGAACAAAAACCGCAAAAGCTAACACTCAAAGATATATCCAAAGGCTTTTTAGATTATGCGCAAAAACAGGGAGCGAACCTCATTCAATATACAAAAAGCGCAAAAGGTATGCCAACAGAGGAGCAGCTCAAGCACGAAAGATACATTAAAAAAATATTTGATTGCATAGAAACGTCGCTAAAAATAAGAAAAAACACACTTATGGTTATGCGCCCAGTCTCACCTCGTGACACGTTAATAGTACTTATCAATATTGTGCTGAACAATAATGGCAGAGTAAATCATACATCAGTTGCAAAAACCTCCGGAATACATGCATTTGATCAATTTATGCTTAGCATTATTAACGAATCCAGCACATCATTTCCGCCAGTTCCAAGCTACTTGAGTAAAAATACCTATTCCCTGCCAATTAAGTTCTTTATCCCTGCTGGTATGGTCATGGCAAGAAGAAGCGCTTATTAGAGTGTATTAACACAAGTTAAAAAATAGGCATTAAAAAACTGGGGCAAAAGCAATAACACACTTTTACCCCAGTTTTAAAATTATTTCTCAAAAACTATAAGCCTGCTTGTTTTAAATCCTCACTCACTATCATCTTCATCACTATCATCTTCATCACTATCATCCTGAGTTTGACGAAGGGTACCCATGCCAAATGCTTTTGCGATCTCTTTGAAGTACCACTCATGATTATTGATTCCTCTAATATCCTCGTCTTTTGAGTCAAAAATCTTTTCATAATTAAAATCAGGTAGTGAATCTGCAAAAATTATCGCATACTCAAAGCCAAACTTTTTTTGTAGTTCTTGCGGTATATGCTCTAATCTCACAGCAATCCAGTGAGAACCAACATTAAGCATTAAAACCTCAGTTGTTTTTTGATTCTTAAACCTTTTACGCGGATCATCATTTTTCTTAAGTGCCTTAAGTTTAAGTTGTAAAGAGTAAAATATATCGCCATCACCAAGACCAATTGTTTCACTAATAATAGACCGTAATATAAAAGAATTTGGCGATTTAATATTCACAATCTTATTGCTATACCCTCGTGATTTATTTATTTTTACCATTTGACCAGCGCCCAAAAACTCCGGCTTCTTTTTATTGAGAAGCTTGTAACCCTTTTTAACAGTCTTTTCTATATCTTTTTTAGTCTCTTTTGAGTTAAGCTTCTTAATCAGATCAATAGGACTTCCTGATGAAGCCAAAATCTCAGAGTTTTTAATCGAGTGGAATGGGCACACATTACCTGACCAGTGATCATATTTCTTTTTATTTTTATTTTTACCCCAATCTTCTTGACTTATACAAGGTACGTGGATTACTGCAACATTAGGGCAACCAGGCAACTTTTTAATGCAACACTCTTTAGTGCAATCCTTTTTTTTATAAATACCATTAGTAATGGTAGGAATTTTATATTTAAACTCAGAGACCCAAACGCCCTTGCTTTCGTTTAATTTCTTTCTTTGCAAAATACCAACTGATAAGCTCGGAACTTCATCTTCATCGCTATCGCTGTCACTATCTGCATCCTCATCACTATCAGTATCATCGTCACTAACACTATCATAAATAATCGGTAACTTCTTCTTTTTTTTATCTTTTTTTAAGTTCTTTTTTTCATCTTTTTCTAAGTTTTTTAAAAACACAAAAAACTCATTCCTTAAAACCTCCTCTTGCTCCATAGCGTCAATAATGAATTTTTCCAAAATAGGGCTGCTAATCTCACTTGCATTTTCTTCTTTCAAAAGAATCTTAAGCACCTCTGAGAGATCAAGCTTTGCGTTAATGTTTTTTTTCATCTTTTTCTTTTCAGACAACTTCTTGGCAAACGCATTAGTGAAATAAACGCTTACTTTCAGGTTTTTCATTAACTCATTTTTGACCAGTTCTTTTTTCTTCTCTATCTTTTTTTTCTTCTCAATTGCCATAGCCCTTTTATTTTTCATGCCAGACAATGAAAAACTCCCAAAAAGCCCTAATATACTTAGAGAAAAACATGTGATGTGGAAAAATCTCTTAAAAAAAACATTACTATTGAACATAGTATATACCTCCATTAAAATTTAAAGTAAAAATATACATAACCACTTATTAATAACCACTCATATTTATGTCTATAATTATACCATTTTCAGTAAAAAGTACAAGCAGCCATAAACAAAGCTTCAAATAAGCCTCTAAACAGGCCTTATGCAACTTTTTGACAAAAAACTTCACGCAATTTCACCTAATATGCTATTATCTATTGTGATGAGGTTGAATAAGTAGTAAAAATGGAGTAGGAATATGAAAATGAAGTACGCAAAGCTCGCATTAGTTGCTTGCGCAGCAATAAATCTATCAATACACAGCAAAACTAATTGCAAAAACGGAGTAAAAGAGGTTAAAGAGGTTTCTGAGCAATTTATAATCAAAATAGAATCAAAATGGGAAGATCTAGAAAAAAACAATAAAAAAAAGATGTTTGACGACAAATGGATCCTTGCTGGTGATATAATCATAAAAAAAACAGCTTCTGATTATGTATCGTTGCATGAGCTGCACCTTTACTGGAACGGCAAAACACTAGATCAGCTGATTGCTTCACTCTACGAAAAAAACAGCGACAAAAACTTTATGCCTATAGAGAGATACCTAATCTGCGACAGCGTATGGAAAAAATCAGAACAAAAGCTTATTTTAAAATTTGAAAAACCCAAAACCCTATACGCCGTAAACAAGCTTTCTCTCGTGCTTACAATCCCAAAAAAACTAGAAAAAGCCCTAAAAGAGGGGCACTTTACCATCGACAAAGACTATTTACCCGAACCGTACAAAGAATACGCCTCTGAGCACAATCTCTGCCTCTATTTGGGAGACAAACCAAAATAGATATAGATAGAGGCTGCCAATGGCCCCGTTCTTATATTTCCCGTATATTTTTGCGTTTCACAAACTCTTTTGCATAGCATCCCAACTATCAGGCCATAGTTCCTGCATAAACTCGCCAACGCATTTGGCATACTGCCTAATCTCCCACTGTGCATCCTGAGCAATTCTCAATTTATAAAAACCTACCCAGTTTCTTAAATTCGCTGTAGCATAAAATTGTGTATAATTTCCCACAGGTACAATTGAACGTGCCTGCTCTCTGCAAACCCCTTTTTCTAATAATTTTTTGTACGCATCTAATGAATTCTGGTACGCTTGTTGTAAAATCTCCGTACACCCCTGCTGGTCTGCAACAGCCCCAGCACTCGACTGCTTATTGCGAGACGCCTGCATTCTCCAAACTTCTGGGCAATAAAACTGCCCAACCGGATCACTTGAGTAACGCATAGAAACTTCGTTATACGACTGTGTCCTGTGGCGCATCCATTCGCGAGCAACAAACAAAGGTAATACCACTTTAAAAGTCACGCTCTGGTGCTCAAACGGCGTCATGTGATAATGCTGTGCCAAATAATCCATTAATTTTTTATCCCGTTCAGCATCCTCGCCTGTTTTTCCACTTGCTGCATGAGAAACACGAGCAGAAAGCACCGGCATCTGATCAACCGTAAATGTATCACTGTGTACATTTGTACTTGCAATAAGCTCAACTCGTGCATAAGGATCTTGTTGTCCATATGGATATTTAATCGAATATTTAATTTTTTCCATAACTATTTAAATCTTTCGAGCATAATATAACACGAGTTCGCGTTAATATATTAAAAATACTAGACTTTTTTTTCTTTTATTTTTATAACTTACTGGACAAAAAATATGAAGCGAAATTATAAAGCAAAAAAAGAGTAGTCAATAATTAAAGGGGTTTAGAAAATTCATGGCAAAAATTATAATACTCGGCGCAGGCCTCACCGGACTATCGACCGCATACCATCTTGAACAACTCGGCTTTTATGATTACAAAATATTTGAAAAAGAATCCCAAATTGGAGGTTTATGCAGATCTGTATACCAGGACGGGTTCACATTTGACTATACCGGACACCTTCTGCACATAAACAATGATTATTTTAAAAATATTATAAAAAACACCGTAGGTTTTAATAATTTAAATAATATTACAAGAAAATCTTTTATTTATTCGCACGATAGATACACCCCCTATCCGTACCAAACAAACTTATACGGCCTGCCCAAAGAAGTTATACTTGATTGTATAACCGGATTTATAAATCGCAAAAAAAATCGCACTAAAAAAACAGAAGAACCTCATGCACCTAACAATTCACACAATAATTCCCACTACCCCCCACATAACAACTCATATTATCACTGGGTACTTAAAAATTTTGGGGCCGGGTTTGGTAAGCATTTCTTTTTTCCTTACCAACAAAAAATTTTCAGCCATAACGTAAGAAAATTGTCAAGCACTTGGACGAACAGGTTTGTTCCAAAAACATCTCTTAGGCAAGTAATTTGTGGTGCTCTTGAGCAAAATAAATATACTATAGGATACAATAAACAGTTTTTTTATCCCAAATCCGGAGGCATTTATGACTGGGTTAAAAAATTTTCGCAACAAATACAAAATCCTATACACACAAATTTTTGCGCCAAAACCATAGACTTAAAAGAAAAAGTGGTTATTTTTCAAGATACTCACAAAAACAAACATCCAAAACACAGTTATCACACAGAACAATTTGATATTTTGATAAACACTATCCCATTAGACACTTTATTAAAAAATATAAAAGAACCTGCTGCTATATCACTGAAAAAACAGAACAAAAAACTATTATGCAACCAGGTTATTAATTTTAACTTGGGTATTTTTTCACCAAACACATACGACAAACATTGGATTTATTACCCTGAAAAGAAATACCCGTTTTATAGAACAGGCTTTTATCACAATTTTTCTCGCGCTATGGCACCTAAAGGCTGCAGCGCTTTATACGGAGAATTCTCCTGTTTGAAAAAATCAAAACAATATATTGCAAATAAATTAGATTTTTGCTTAAAAGAAGCAAAAAAAGTTCTCAAGATAAGCGACAACGATATCTTGACACAAAAAATAATACATATCCCACACGCCTACGTCATTTATGATTTTTGGAGAGATAAAAATCTCCCGCACATACACAAAATACTAAATCAATACAATATTCATTCAGTAGGCAGATATGGTGAGTGGAAATATGCAAGCATGCAAGAGGCAATCTTGGACGGACAAAAAATAGCGAATAAATTAATTTCTGATACAAGCGAAGGGCATAAGAGTGAACTGGAAAATTACAAAAAAAACAAAAATCACCATAATAACGCTTATTTTTTTGATAAGCCAAGTTAGTCAAACAATGAAAATAAATACACAAATAAAAAGCGGGAGATTGCAAAAAATGAAAACGTTTTACAAAGACTTACCAGTACTGGTCACCGGAGGTGCAGGATTTATTGGTTCTCACATAGTAGAAAAACTTGTAACACTTGGAGCAAAAGTTACAATTATCGATGATCTTTCCTCAGGCAATATACAAAATCTTAAAAACTTAAAGGGAAAGATTAAATTTATTTGCAAAAGCATAGTAAACATGGACGCATGCCTGAAGGCAACTAAAAACCAGGCTGTTATTTTTCATCTTGCAGCATTTATTTCTGTTCCTGAATCTATGGAAAATCCAACACTATGCCACCAAGTAAACGTCGACGGAACGTTTAATATTTTGCAAGCTGCGCGCATAAATGGCGTAAAAAAACTTGTATTTTCATCTTCAGCTGCTATTTATGGCCCAACTGAATTGGTTTGCAAAGAAAACATGACCCCAAATCCACAATCACCTTATGGCACAACCAAATTAATGGGCGAATATTATTGCAAACAGTTTGCAAATAATTTTGGCCTAAAAACTATTACCTTGAGGTATTTTAACGTATTTGGCCAGCGCCAAAACCCTAATGGCGCCTACGGGGCAGTTGTCGCAAAATTCACTGATTTAATGGGCAAAAATAAACCGGTTACCATATTTGGTGACGGCCTGCAAACACGTGACTTTATTCCGGTCCAAGATGTTGTAGAGGCAAACCTAACAGTGGCAATGCTGGAAAGTAAATTTATGAACGGCCAAGCCTTTAATATCGGCACAGGAAAAAGCATAAGTTTACTTGAGCTTGTCGCGCTGCTGAAAAAAGATTTCCCAAAATATAATAAAGAGATGCAGTTTAAACCTGCCCGCACAGGCGACATCAAACACTCCAGTGCAGATTGCTCGAAGTATCAAAGCCTGGAGATTTAGCCTTTTTTCTCTTATCCCACCTAGCATAGTTACCCATTTTATGCTATATTAAGAGTATATGTGGGAAATTGGGACACGTAATTAAAAAAAAGAAAAAATATATGAGTAAAAAAGATTATTATGAGGTTTTGGGGGTCAAAAAAGCGGCTTCTCAAGATGAAATTAAAAAAGCATATAGAAAACTTGCGCTAAAGTACCATCCAGATAGGAATCCTGACAATAAAGAGGCTGAAGATAAATTCAAAGAGGCTGCACAGGCTTATGAGGTACTTTCTGATAAGCAAAAACGTAAGCAATACGATCAATTTGGCCATTCTGGTGTTGAAGGAATGGGAATGGGCGCAGGTGGACCTGGTGGCATGAATATGGACGATATATTCTCTGCATTTGGGGATATTTTCGGTGATATTTTTGGTACCGGACATCAACGAGCCAAAGCAAAAGGCGGCCCTCAGGCAAGGCGAGGCCATGATCTGCATAAAAGTATAAGTATTACGCTCAAAGAGGCTTTTACCGGCACAAAGCAAGAAATTAAGTATTATAGATTTTTCAAATGCGAAACTTGTGGAGCAAAAGGGACCAAAACAGGAACTGCTGCGCAATCATGCAGCACCTGTAATGGAACCGGGCAAATAAGTACACGCCAAGGATTTTTCATGTATTCTCATGCCTGCGGATCATGCCGAGGTGAGGGATACATAATTCCAGATCCATGCCCATCTTGTTCAGGACAATCAAGAACTCAAAAATATGATAAATTTACCGTTAATATTCCCAAAGGGATATTTAATGGCGCTGAACTCAGAATTTCTGGCAAAGGTGATGCGGGCGTTTATGGCGGCCCGTCAGGCGATCTCTTTATTCAAGTAAACATAATGCCTGATAAAAAGTTTTATCGAGTGGAAGATAATTTGGAAGTACAGGTCACACTAACCTACCCACAATTGGTTTTCGGTGCTCAAATTGAGATCGAAAACATAGACGGGAACAAGGTAAGTCTCAAAATCCCAAAAGGCTGCCCTGTAGGCGAGAAATTAATTATTCCAGGCAAGGGCTTTGAAAAATTAAGAGGCAGAGGACGCGGCAATTTAGTTGTGATAACTCAATGTCATATTCCAAAAAAACTTGATAAAGAGGCGCAATCTAAGCTTAAAGCGTATACTAAACTTATCGGCGACACACCCCCTGAAGACGGTGGCGGCATCGCCGGCTTTTTCAAAAAATTTTTGGGATAATTATTTTAATATTTTATAACCCATTTGGGCATACTCATCAACCAAAAGATTTAGAGGCCCCTTAAATATTTTATTTTTATCTACCTGGTAAATTAAAGCTTTTTTTGACTTTGTTGATTTAATAAGTTCATAAAAAGAATATCGCTGACTCTGGCTTTGGCTTATATTGGTTTTTATTTTAAAATCTCCAGCTGTTTTTTTATCTGGAAAAAATAGTTTTAAAAAGCATACAAAATTTTTTCTGTCTTTATAGTTTTCATAAAGATTAATCCCGGATGCAAGATACGCTTTTATATCGCCTTCTAAGCTCCCTTTATAAAATATCTTGGGCTTGCCTCTATAGGGTAATAAGCATATAATGTCACGTACAATATCACCTCGACTTGCACTATTACAATTTTTTATTTGTATGTGATTGGCATATTTGGGATTTTTTGCCGCAAGCAATTCTGCAGCTATTGTAGCAGGATCAACTAAAAGAAGAATATCCACCGACTTTTTATCCCATTTTTTTAGAAAATCAAAATAAGTCGTATACGAATTTATAGCTATAATATTTTTATATTTTCTCATGACCTCACAAAATGAACGTAACGCCTCTTTTTCTTTTCTAACCCCACTCTCAGTTTTATCCTCTTTTAATTTATAGTGCGTATTAAAAAAACAATCTATGCCTAAACCTTCTTTATTCCCATATCCAATATCGATTAAATTTATATGTATTTTTTTAAAGCCAACCTTTATCAACCCCTTTATGGTCAAATAATCTTGTAAAAGTCTTCCTGAGCCAAAAGAAACGTATACCAACTCTTTTTGTTTATCTTTGCAAGAGATTATATTAAGCATGTGCAAAATAGCATACAGCCTAGTACAAGCTCTTGCTTTTACACACGTACACCAACCAAATTTACGCAGGACACCCGATTTATTTTTACACGCAACTTTGCACTTGAAATACTCTTTACAGATATGTGCAGCAACCCTTTTGGGAACACGAGAAAATGTACTTACATAACTCACTTTCTTTCGCTTCGCCTGAATTCCCAGCATCAGAGATGCGGGGATGAAAGGCGTAGCGTCCGCCATAGCTTTAGCGACGGCGGATCTAACCGATTTCAAGATACCCCGCTGCTTGCAGCGGGAAGTAGTTTCTTTCTTAAACAAATTACTAATCAAGCAGGTCATATCTTCTTTGGGTAATTTGTAAGGCTCACCTCTCTTGTCATTAACCGTAATCTTTTTCAAAGCTTCTCGAATATTTTCGTTAATCTTTATCTCTTTGCCTGCAATAAACAAAAAAAACGCAGAGCTCGCTATGCATACAAAAAGCAGCAAATTTCTTGTCTGAAAAAAATCTTCCCTCACAGCACCCCCTCACCTTAACAAGCATCGCCCTCTAATTTAATAATAGAATATTTTAACAGATAAACACAAGAGATTGCGTATATTTATTAAAAAGAGGCCCTATCTTGAACCCCGTTTATATTTTTGAATTTTATTAAAGATTTAAAAGCCTATTTTTTCTTGTAATCAAACTCATAGCCTTTAAAAAATACATAATCTTTTGTATAAATAAGATTTCTTTTAAGCTTGTCTTCTTCTATTAGCCAAAGATAATATTTTTTATCGTCACCATCACCGCCAGCTATGTATATAAAATCTTTTATTTTTCTGCTATATCTTGGAGGAATTTTAAGATCTATTTTTTTTGAAACATGTGCATATCGCTCAACTATCGCATCCACTATTGGTTTTAAAATCTTATTTTTTTCTTTTTTAGATCCAGGAAGAAGAGACACATATACCACAACCATTGGCATAGCATTCTTTTTCTCTTTGTATATACCTCCTACTTTTCGTGGATACTTAAACTCAAAAATGTACTTGCAACGCTCGTCTTTTAACACAAAGTTGGTAAAATCTTTCACAAACGAATTCAAATACTCCTCTTTTACTTGAAGATGAATTTTATATCTCCATCCCATCGCACCAATACCCTCTTTTTGTATCCCCTTAAAATCTTTGTCGCTCAGCTTGCTAAACTTTTTTTTCGTGTTATCAATAAAAAAACTGTCTATCTCGCTCTTTATTGGCTTTACCCCTTTGTCAATATCAACAAATACAAATGCTCTTCGTAAGCTAACAAAATTAGGCTTATGGCTAGCCCAATTGGAAACATTAAAATTAAAAAACCGGGATTTTTTATCTTTTTTCAAAAGACTTTTTTCTGACACATCTAATTTTCTAACCTTTACCCAACCACTGGATATCGTCACGATATGCTTATCATAATACTTAATTTTTGCTTTAGGCGGGCTATGCTTTTCTCTTGCCGGTTTATATGGCTCCAACTTTAGCTTAGATTTCAGATCCTTTTGCGTTTCTTTTATCATTTTCTCTAAATCATAATCTCTAGGCTTTAAAAAAGCCCTAGACACGAGAAAACTAGTACCCAGTACAAATAACACGACAACTTTCTTTCCCATATTAAACCCTCTCGATATTTTGTTTTTAGATGCCCATGCATCTTAGATGCCCATGCCCAATTTCTTCCTACTCTTTTGTGATATTCTCAAAGTTCGATTATGCTCCAGGCCAATTTTATTGATCAAATGATAAAAAAACTCCCGATCAGCTCCTTTAACAACGGCCTGCTCATGAGCCTCTGCAATAGCCACCGGATATCCCCTTCCCTTAATCGCCTGATCTGCTATAACGCGAGAGATTATCTCTATTTTTTCTTGATCTTGGGCAACCCAGGCAGGAATCTCTATTCGCACAATTTCGTTGCCAATATGCATGTAAAAAAAATGTGGCTTTAAATGCTCTGGATAGTAATTCGTGATTTTTGAATTATTTTTAAATATTGTGCTGCGCTCAAATGGTTGCAAATAAAACGATGCAATCATCGCATCTACAACTCTATCAACAATCTTGTATTCCTGACAATTTTCAATCACAAAATCACATAAAGCCACGCGAATTAAGTTAACTATCTCTTTACTCTTGGTCAAACTGATATACCCGGCCATAAGAATCTTTTCTTGATAAAACTGGTGCATCATTTGTAAGTAACTTGCCAGAAAATGCTGTTTCACCTCAGTCGCCTTGGATTCCAAATGCCAAAAAATAATAGAACCATCAAAAAGAAAAACCATGGGAGCTTGGGTTTGCAAAAACTTTTTTTTATAATCTTTGCAAAGATCATATCCTGCCACTAACTCAAACTCCTGCCTGCGACAGTTCACAATCTCAGTTGGGCTATCAGGCAAGTCTCCTAAGCTACTAGCATCCAAATCTGCAAACACATGCGGCTCTGAATTTAAGTAAACCCTTTTTCCAAGACCCCCATCACATAATTCACCATTTAATGGTTCGCCATTAAATGGCAAGCCATACGTTAACCCGACATAACCCACATTGATCAAATGGCACGCTGTGCCAGAATGTCTATCGGGGTATATCTGCGAACCATCAACAGATAAAACTATATATTTATCTAAATTTTGCTCAATTTCAAATACATCGCCTAGATTGCCCTGCCACTCAGGGATTATCCAGTGTGTATCAACAGACTTAACTTTATACTTAAAAGTTGGATCTTTGGATATTTTTTCCCACACTTGCCTTGCAATATTCTTCTCATAAGTAAAATCTACAAATAATTTATCAGATACACTATTTATCTCTTTTATTAATTTGCATCGATCAAGCACGCCCAATTACTCACTTTTCCCCCACCTTTCTATTCCACTACTATACAAAAAACCCTATTTTTCTTGCTCTTCTCCCTTTTTATACTCCGCAATGCCCTCTTTAAGAGCCACTAAAGAAAGCAAAGCGCATTTAACGCGCGTAGGGCCAAGCTCCATCCCCAAAACCTCTTTGAGAATCTCCGGTTCAACACTAAGAATATCGTCTATACGTTTGCCAACAAAAAACTCCGTAAACAAAGAGGCCGTCGCCTGGCTGATAACACACCCTTTACCCCCAAAATAAAGCTCTTTTAATACTCCGTCTTCTATTACCCCTTCAAAAGAGACGCTATCTCCGCAAGAAGGGTTATACTGAGCCGTTGCAAAATCCGGATTATCAACACGCCCTCTATGACGCGGATTCTGGTAATGATCCATCAAAATCTCTTTATAGAACTTCACGATTATACCCTCACCAAACGCTACCTTTAAAGCTCACAAAAACACCTAAAGCAATAATACACCCCATTAACACACTATATACAGTCTATCGCAAAGCCGCACACAAGTATACCACAGGTACCTGTACAATAGAGATAGAACCGTTCTTTTAATTCTTAAAAAACAGTATATAATGGTAATAAAAAGGGCTCTTGCTCTTGTTTTTAAATAGTTTAAAATATATAAAAACTAGAAATTTTTGACCCTCAAAACAAAGAGAGTTATATGTTTAAAAAAGTAAAACCCTTTTTTCTAATCATAGCTTTATTATTATCTCAAACCTGCATGACAGTCAATGTTATTTTCGATTTAGGAGGCGTTTTGATCGGCGCCAATAAATATACTATCATGCGCAACGTCGGCTTTTATAGCTTCTTTATGTACCTGGTAAAATTGAATAACCCATTTGCACTACGAACCAGACTTTTTACAATAATGGATCTCATGCCAGCTATTAACAAAAACAGTTACGGCGCTGCTGATGAGAATGGCAAACCGCTGCCAAATATCACATGTGACTGGCTAATGGGTACAAAAACAACAAAAGAGCTCAGAACACAGGTTGTTGAGTTTATAGAGAGCAATCCTCAAGCATTTTATAACTCGTCAGAAAAAAATCTTATTAAAAAGCTTCTGGATATCATGTTTACTCCTGAAATATTCGCCAACGGGACAACATTACTGGCAAAAGGTCTAAAATTTGCAAAAAAATGCAAAAAAGCGGGACATAAACTATTTGTTCTTTCAAACTGGGACCGTGAATCAGCTTTGCTCGTCATAAAAAAATATCCCAAGCTGTTTAAGCTATTTGATAAACGCAATATTATAATCTCCGGGGAAATAGGGATGATTAAACCAGATCCAAGCATATATGAATATATGTTAACCGATAGCAATCTGGACCCAAAAGAGTGTATCTTTTTTGATGATCAAGAGATAAACGTAAATTCTGCGCAAAACTGTGGCATTCATGCAGTGCTTTGCCAAGATATTACATACAAAAAAATGGTCAACGAACTTAATACTTTCGTAGCAAACATAGAAAAAAAGGAAATAATATCAGAAAATATAATCCCAGGGGATAAAGAAAGTGAAGCAACTACTATACCTGCTTAGTATATCCATTGGGGGAGCCATAGGGGCACTATCTCGTTATGCAATGAGCCTGCTAATCCCTAGAGAAACACTCAGCTCATTTCCATGGAGCACATTTGTAGTCAATGTGTCTGGCGCCTTTTTTGCAGGATTGTTACTAGCTTTTTCGATAAAATTTGAGATCCCTACTCATGTGAAGCTTTTTGTCTTGGTTGGCCTTTTGGGTGCATTTACTTCTTTTTCTACCTTTGCCCTTGAGAATGTTCTTTTGATAACCTCAGGAAAGGCATATCTTGCACTTGCCAATATACTTGCAAGCAATATATTTGCGATAGTGGCATTTTATCTCGGGTTCTTGCTAACTAGAATTTTCGCAAGCTGTAGATAGGCTTATATTTTTATCTTTATCTTCCAGTTTTTTTTCCCATCTTTTGTTTTATATTTCTTTTTTTTGGATATTTTTTTCAATATGCTAAGCAACTTTACAACACATGATTTTAACTTGGGATCATAGCTGCCATACTTTCCCCAACAAAGCTTTGGTTTTTTTGGATTAATTGTGTGCCAATTTTTTGGATGAAACGCCCAATGCCTTGCTCTCGCACAGCCATAAAAAACCCCCGTTTTTAAATCTTTGATCACGGTAAGCTGTGAATTCTTTTTGATATTAGAGATATCAAGCATGGCAATAATAGACTCCCCCACGCCTACAAGCCTTTTGTAACAGTAATTATCCCCTTTGCAATATTTTACGTCAACAGTAACTTTGGTTGCAAAAGAACCCATGCAAGTTAAAATAAATAAAAAAATAAATATTTTTTTCACGATTATCCCCGCCTTTAAAATATTATACATAAAAATCCCGTTAAAAAAGGATATACTAACATACAACAAAAAACAAATCTTATTTTTTGCTTCAAGCTTCTACAAACTCACCCTAAAATAGGGGCTTTTGACTATCTTTTGGCGCTCCTGTAAACTTTCTATAACTTTTGAGATAGAAAAACATTGAGATAACAGCAATATAGTGGAGAAAATTATGTTGAAAAAGAAAAGCCTTGTGTCTTCGTTGCTAGTTCTTTTACTTGTGACGCAATGTGCCACAACTGCCAACGCCTATTTTTGGAAGCCTAAACCCAAAAAGGTACTTACTCAAGATCGTATAATCATGTTAGCCGGGCTCGCAAGCGCAACAATTATTGCTCTCGCCTTTCTGGGATTTACAATTATCACTAAGAAAAAAGATGAAGATAAACCAGACTCACCCCCAGGGCCGAAAACAATGGTTGTAAGACCACCAATTATAAATCCTAAACCCTTTAACTATGATAAAAAAATGAGTCAAGAAGAGATAGAAAAAGCGCGAAGAAAATTTAATACACCAGAGACTAATCCTTTATTCTATTATGATCTTAAAAACCATCGCAACTCGCAAAGTTACAACCAACAAAATCAAGATTTTCAAAATCAAGATTCGCAAAATCAAGATTTTCAAATAAAAACAGAGTATAAGATTTAAATTTTATACTTTTTGTTAAAAAACCTGTTTAAAAAAATAGGCAACAAAGATATAAGTGCCAATAAAACAAAAATTACGAGAATCGGCCAGGATAACAAATCCCTGGTCGATTCTATTTTGGCAAGCTCTTGCCCTGAAAAAGTATAAACCAAAGAACCAGGAATAATCCCTATTGACGTAGTCCAAATAAATGTCCAAAGACTAATTTGAGTTAAACCAGATAACGTGTTTATCAAAAAACTGGGAGTTGCAGGGAATAACTGAAGCGATAAAAGATAACTATAGCCATGCTTTTTTATATGCGCATTAAAATCTGCAAGTTTATCTTTGTATTTTTCTTTTACAAAACCGCCCAGTAAATATCTAAACGTTATAAACGACAAAGTTGAGCCCAATACTGTACCAATATTTACATACAAAGCACCGGTAAATACACCAAAGAAAAAGCCGGCCATAATGCTTAAAATAACCGTAATTGGGATAGATAAAAAACTTGCCCCAATAAACAATGCAAGATAAACAAATACAAACCACACATACTGCTTGGCAACCAGATCTACCAGATAGGCTTTATTAGCTTTAACCGTCTCAAGAGAGACATAGTTTATAATTCCTGTATATCGAAGTAAAAGCACTAAGAAAATAAGCAAGCAGGCTATTATTATTTTGTACGTATAACTTTTCCCTTTTGCTGACTTTTTTATAGACTTTTTCATGCGTCTCTCTTTAAATTTCGACATAATCCAAGCTATCCTTCTTTTTTAAATATTTTCTTATTATCATGGGCATACTTGCAAGAATCGCCAAAAACACAAAAGCTATTAAAATTTTCCAAGAAAAAATATCATACATCGTATCAATTGTTGTAAACTGCTTGCCCGCAAACGCATACACTAAAAATGCGGGAAACGTGCCCACTGCAGTTGTCCAAACAAAGGTCCAGAATGACACATGTGCAAATGAAGCAAATATATTGACAATAAACAATGGTACAATAGCAGAAAAATGTATACTGAGCAAATAGCTATACCCATGCCTTTTAAACTCTTTTCTAAACTTTTTCAGCTTATCTCCAAATTTAAAATGTATCCAATGGCCCACCAAATGTCTAAAAAGTAAAAACGCAATAGAAGAACCTATCGTCGCCGCAACACAGGAATATAATGCGCCCCAAAAAGTCCCGAATAAAAAACCCCCAACAACTGTTAATAACACCGCAAATGGCAATGCCAACGCAGTAAGTCCAATATAAATACCCATAAATCCCGCAACCGCCTCCAGATAGTTTTTCTCTATCGCCTGCTGCAACAATATTCTATTTTCTTTAATACTCGCTATAGTGAAATATTTACTAAAACCAAAATAGTAAAACAAAAATATTATAGCGATAAAGACAAGTAATAACCCTATTCTTATTTTATTTATTATTTTCATGCACTGTCCCCCTCTATTTTATACATTTTATGCCCCAACTAAAATTCTAAAGCCCCCCTCTTTTTCTTCCATAACTTATATATAATTGGCAACATGGTAACCAATAGTAATAAAATTATGACCAATATAATCTTCCAGGAGAAAATTTCCTGTATAGATCTTATGGAGAATAATTTTTTTCCAGAAAAAGCATAAACAAATAAACAAGGCAATATGCCCAAAAAAGTGGTCCAGATGAATCTCCACAAAGATACCCGAGCAAGAGCTGCAAGCATATTAATTACAAAAAATGGAACCAAAAACATAAAATGTAACAATAGTAAGTAGAAAGCCCCATGTTCCTGCAAGCCAACTCTAAACATCGCCAATTTATCCGCATATTTTTGTTCTATGGTCTCTTTCAATACCGATCTAAAAAGTAAAAATGCCACAATAGCCCCTAAGGTTGCGGCAATAGCAGAATACAAAACAGCCGACACTGTCCCGAACAAAAATCCCCCAACCATAACAACAGGGGCTGTTGCAGGAATACCGGCTACTATAACCGTAAAATAGGTCACCGTGTAAACAATTACAGAAATTACATAATTTTTGGATGTCCAGGCATGAAGATCTTTAATGTATATTTTTATACTCTCTAGCTCTAGATGATGAGCAAAACCAAATTTATAAAGAACATACAAACAAAAAAGCAATCCTATGAGTATCAAGAGCGTTGTAATCTTTTTCACGGTAACCCTAACAGTTTTTGACTTACCAAGTCCGTGACTTACCAAGTCTGTGACTTATCAAGTCTGTGAGTTTATTATGTGTTAATCAAAATTTTTTTAATTTCACTTACTTCATTACTTATTTTAGTAATTTTTTCATCTAAAACACCAATGTTTTGATTATTTTTTGATATAAGATCTTTAATATCATAACTATTTGTCTCAAGCTTTTTAATATATTTTTTAAGCAAACTAAACTTATTATTATTGTTATTTTCTAATTTATTAATATGATCTTTAAAAAAAAGCTTCTGTCTCGACTCAGATTCTTTAACACTTGCAAGAATATCCTCCCTAAGGCTATTAATCTTTGCATCCAAATCAGTCACAAAGCTTCTCAAGAGTTTTAGATCCTCTTTAGTAGAAAGCCCACGCAACACCTGCTCAATAGCTTCAAGCGTATTAGTTACACTAATATGCTTCTCTCTTATATCTTTTTTTAGATTTTTTTCTGTGCTTCTAATTGCATCACTGACTATTTTTTGTCTACGGGCTATCTCCTGCAATATCTTGGTTTTCATAACCGAAACATCACTGCGCACCTGAAGAAAATGCTCATCTGTCTCATCTTTAAAATTTTGCACGCTATCTTTAAGATCTTGTGTATCTTTTTGCAATGTGTCAACGCCCTTTTTTAAAACATCTGTCCCTTCTTTCAAAACCTTCGTATCTTCTTTAATTTCTCCCGTGTCACTTTTCAAAGACTGGGTGTCCTCTTTGAGATCTTTCACGCCATCTTTTAAAATTCTCGCATCTTCTTTTAACTCTCTCACATCACGCCTCACTACTCTAACATTGTTATCGATCCTCCCTATAACAAAAAAATAACTCACCAGATGGTATGCAAAAGTCGTAATAAATGGCAGAGCCGGCATCCCATATTTAATCAGCGGCCACGCCTTTTTCACATAACGCATCCCGCTTGCCTCACGAGACCATAAAATCATTACAGCCAAAAAATAAGCACTAAAACGCCTACTTGTCATTACTTTTCTCCTTTTTTAAAGAAAAATATATTAACCTGTAATATTGTACGCAATAAACAAGAAATTTTAAGATATATTTGTTTTTTTATTTGATTACCTGTGGCGCCAATCTTAATATTATTAATAATGATGA
>JBHPCA010000023.1:0-24061 GCA_042576225.1 Candidatus Babelota bacterium | reverse complement strand
GTATTAAAATGATAACTAGTAGGAGCATGATAGCGAGATATATAGACAAAATTGAGTTTCTATATCCAAAGAGATTGCTGTAAAAACCACGGTATTTGTCATAAGTAAAAACAAAAAGAGCAAAAATTGCTAGAGATGGGAGCTGAATAAGTAGGGTGCTGAGTTTGTTTTTCCAATTGCTTTTTCTCATGTAGGTTCCTCACTTTTTAGGTATTAGGACTATAAAAATTTTGTTATTTATCATTAAAAAAAACTCTAGGTTTACAGCAAACAAAATAAAAATGAAAAATTAAATTCTGTTAAAAAGATGGCCGTGCTATCCGTAGCCTTGGCGTAGGAGGACAGGATTCGAACCTTCCTTCGATACGTCGCTACGCTCCTACTCAGGACGATCGGGGGCGGATTAGAAATCCGTCATGTCCTCCGAAGCTTTAGCGCAGGAGGATGCTCTATCCAGCTGACCCTTCGGTTCGCTACGCTCGCTCAGGACTAAAGGCGGGCAAATTCAATACACGTTTCAAGTTTTTTGGTTTTTATAAAACTATGGTGTGCCCGACAGGATTCGAACCTGTGACCTACGGATTAGAAATCCGTTGCTCTATCCAGCTGAGCTACGGGCACAAAATATATCAAATTTTTTCTAATGCCACTTTCGCTTCCTTCTTCCGCTCATCCTGAGCTTGTCGAAGGGCGGGCACAAACTTATTTTCACAAAATATATCAAATTTTTTCTACAATAAAGCCTATTCATAGTTATTATACCCTAGATATTTAAAGATCTCAATATTTTTTGTATTTTTGCCCTTAAAAGGGGGTTGTAAGGTGCAAGAGCAAGAAAAAAGCCCCGTAAAGGGGCTTTGAATATGACAATTCTTTAAATTATTTGGGTTGCGTCCTCAGGTGGCACAAATAGCTTGCTAAATTCATCAGCAATCTCTTTGAGCTTTGCAAATGTTTCATCGTCTATATCTTGGGTCTCATATATTTTGTTGTATGTGTCGGGATAGACGGATTTTACGTAGTTAGCAAACTGTGTAATAAAGTTAGATATATACTTGAGCTCTAGTTTTTGTAGGTAATTTTCTTTTAAGGCAAACAGGATCAAACTTTGTTCCACAAATGAATAGGTTACGTATTGTGGCTGCTTTAGTATTTCTACTGCTATAGCGCCACGTTCTAGTTGTCTTTGAGAGGCTTCATCAAGCTCCGTGCCAAATTGTGAAAAGTCTAGAAGTTCGTGATATTGTGCGAGTTCGAGTCTTAGGGCTTTGGTCATTTTTTTGATAGCTTTAGTTTGGGCTGCGCCGCCGACACGAGAGACTGACAATTCAACATTTACCGCGGGGCGTATACCTTGGTTGAATAATTTTGTGTCAAGTATGATTTGCCCGTCTGTGATAGAAATTAAGTTTGTGGGGATATAAGCTGAAATATCATCACTTTGTGTTTGAATTATTGGCAACGCTGTTATGGAGCCACCTGATGCAAGTTTTCCTGCACGTTCTAATAATCGCGAGTGAAGATAGAAAACATCTCCTGGGTATGCCTCACGTCCAGGTGCGCGGCGAAGTAACAGTGACATTTCTCTAAATGCGATCGCGTGGTTGCTCAGATCATCATAAACAATTAAAACATCTTTGCCTTGGTCTCTAAAGTATTCAGCAATAGTACAGCCGACGTATGGGGCTAAGTACTGGTTTAAAACAGCTTCAGAAGAGTCAGCACTTATAACAACGGTGTAATTTAGTGCGCCGTTTTCCTCAAGTAATCTTACGGTTCTAGCTAGGTTAGTTTGTCGCAAACCGATTGAGACATAAATACATATTACGTCTTGATCTTTTTGGTGTAAAATAGCATCTATTGCGATTGCAGTTTTACCGGTGCTTCTGTTACCAATTATGAGTTCACGTTGGCCTTTGCCAATAGGTATTAGTGCGTCTATAGCAATAATACCTGTTTCTAGAGACTCGTTAACCGGGCTTCTTTCTATTATTGATGGAATTACGGTTTCAATTGGTCTGTACTCAGCTGCTTTTATTTCCCCGAGTGCATCTATCGGTTTCCCAAGCGCGTTAATCACTCTACCCAAGAAGTTGTCGCCGACAGGAGTTTTAAGGACGCTACCAGTTCTTTTTGCTATTTCAAGTTCTTCTACAATAATGCTGCCGTCAAGAAGGAATACGTCAACGCTTTCCTCATCCAGGTTAAATATTATTCCTTTATTTCCCCCTTCAAATTCTATGAGTTCATTATAAACTGCGTTGGTTAGTCCATGAATTTGACAAATATTATCTCCAACCTTTACGACGATACCTATTTCACCAAGCTTTTCTTGAGGAAGATCTTTGAGAGACTGTTCAAATAATGATACCAGATCTGTATTTTTAACTTTCATAGTTTAGTGCCTCTTTGATATTATAAATTACATTGCCTGTAATTAAACTGCTCGCATAATGTTACGCATTGTTTTTTGATAGAGTATTCCCAAAGCAGCGTGCTGCTTTGAAGTCTTATTCCTGCTACCAGACTTTTGTCTATATTGTATTGAGACATAATTTTTTTGCCTGTTTTGGATGCAAGAAATTGCTCAATAATTTCTAAGTCTTGGGAGCCAAGTTGGTGCGAGCTGGTGATATTAAACATCATAATGTTTTTTCGCTCTTTGTACAATAGGCGGATGTTTTTTGCAATTTCGTCAATCAAAAAAAGCCTTTTGTCTGTGGCCAAAACACGTATTAGGGGTTCAAATAGATTCTTAAGCCCAAATTTTTCAAAAAGTTCATTCAAAATCTTTTCTTTAGTTTTTCTTTTTATACTTGGGATAGAAAGAAAGTATACCGCTGTTTTATGCGCATCAAAGAATTTCTCTAATTTTTTTATGTTATTAAATAAATCTACAGAGATTTTTTCTAAATACAAATTTAAAAAAGCTTTAGCATATTTACGAGTAATAATTTTTTTGTTGTCCATTATTTACTCTTTATTTATCTGTTGTGTGCTATTTTTCATATGACTTATTATATCTTTCAAAAAACTTTCAGATTCTTGTTCTTTTTCAAATTTTTGCTCTAGTTGTCTATAGGTGCCTTTTATAACTCTTGGGAACACTTCGCTAATTATTTTTTGTTGGTGGAGGTTTTGGGTTTGCGTTTCTATTCTTTTTTTGTGGTATTCACTTATTGCTTGAATAATAAGTAGATTTTGTGTTTTTTGTTCTTCTCGTGCTTGATTCCAGATGTTTATTTTTTTGTTGAGCATTTCAAAAAGTTTATCCTGATCTTTTATCTCTTTTGCTACCAATGCATTTTGATCTATAAGGTTTTTATGTTTTTCTTCTAGGCCTTTAAAGAGCGCAAGCTTTTCTGCCAATTTTTCTTTTATCATTGGAAGCCCAGCTTTTTCAAAAAGATACTTTATAATCCATGCGATAGCAACGAAATTTATAATCCTGAATAATATAGTAATGGCCTCTTTACTCATGGACATATTGCATCCTTTCGACCAACACTTTTTGGGCGTGTTCTGTAAGGTATTGAACTTCTTTATCTGAAATTTCTGCTACCTCAGGTTCCTGTCGAGTTTCCTCAAGTATAAATATTTTTTTCACAATTGGTGCGGGACAGCTTTTTTGAAAATGTTTTTGGCATTGTTTCCAGGTTTTTTTCTTTTTTTCAACTTTGGTATCAAGCAGATTTTTTTGGTCAGAAATCTTTCCTGCTATGCCTTCTTCTTTTTTATCTTCACCTTGCAGGTACGCAATTGCAGGTTTAAAAAGAAGTTGCCTCAAAATTATAAAGCCGATGAAAAAATTTATTGCCTGAATGACAATTGTAAAATTAGGTTCCATAATATTTTCTTATAACAGTTTACTTTGGAACAAATATAAGGAGTAATGCAACAATGAATGCGTAAATAGCCGATGTTTCTGTAATCGCAAGAGCAAGAATCATAGTTGTTCTTATTTTATCAGAGTTTTCTGGGTATTTACCTATGTTTTCACAAGATTTCATACCTATGAAGCCTTGGCCTAAAGCAGGACCTATTGTGCCTATGCCCATTGCTATGGCTGCACCTATAAAGGCTGCTGCTTTTACATAAAACGTTCCATCCATATAATTACCTTCCCAATTACACTTACAATATTACACTTTGCGTTACCCTTCACTGCATAAACTATAATACCCTAATTTAAAAGAAAATTACAAGTTTAACTGGGAATTTTTGTTAAATTGTTGTGCAGGCTGGTATAAATTAATGTCAAAAAAATCTGTAATCTTAGTTATTAATTTATTTTTTTGGGCTTCATCTGTTTCAAACTCTTTATCACATTCTAGAATCAAAACAGGCACATCTTGTACGTAATGGTCAAGGTTTTGCTTTTTTATAAGCCAGTTTTCGTGTTTGTCATGCAGTTGTTGTAGGTATGCAAGCGGGACCTCTTTTTCTTCACTTCTATTTCTTTTTTTTAGTCTATTGTAACAGGTTTGGGGGGTAGTTCTCAAATATATGAATCCGTTAGGTTTTTGTATATGATCCTCAAAGAACCAGTCAAACCATTCTTTGTATAAGGTCCACTCAATATCGCTCATCGCGCCAGATTCGTATAAATTTTTCGCAAAGCAATATTTATCGGAAAAAACAGATCTTTCCAAAACTTGTGTGGTAGAAGGGTATTTTTTAGCGCTTTGTTTTTGTGCAAGTGTTCTGGTGATAAATGCATAAGATTGGAACGTATAAGCCCATCGTGGTGTGTTATTGTAAAAATTTTCTAGGAGATTTCCCTTGCCCGCTATATCTTGCCATTTCTCATGGGGTTCAAAAACTATTTTACAGGCCAAATTTTCTTGAATTATTTTTAAAAAAGTTGATTTTCCAGCGCCGATATTGCCCTCAACTATGAGCAGGCGAGGTTTTTTATTTTTATCACGTGTTATATCGAGTTCCATAATACACCTTATACACTTTATATATTTTTAAAGATCTTTGTTTTAAAGAAATTTTGTTGCCAGATAAAAGTATAACAAAAAAATAAAAAATTTTTATAAATTATGGCGTCTTTTTACAAAGTATGAATAGTGTTTTATACTGGTATCACTTTGTTATGTAATCAGGAATAAAAAATTATTAAAAAAGAATAGTGTGAGATTTATGAAAAAGTTTTTGCAAGTTTTTTTTATTTTGTTTTTGTTTAGTATAAGCAATTTTTCTATTGCAGATGAATCAGATGGCCTTGGTGATTTTGATATTTTTGCAGATGATAATACTCTGGTTGGGGATTTTTTAGATAACAATGAGTTTGAGATTACGCGACAATCAACACCGGAGGGAATTCTTGAAATCTTAATAGATATTGTCAAGGCGGATAGGATTTTACAAGAGGATATCTTCCTGCGAACAAATAGGCTTAATAAAAGAAGTCTTTTGGATAATTCACTATTTTTAATGGATAAAGATTATTGTTACGGAAATTGGATTTTGGGGGTAAGTTTATTTTTTGATCAAACTTCACGTATGCATTTTACCAAACCTTGTTCGACAGGAAAACGAAAGCAAAAATATGAGATAGCTTCTTGTATAAAGTCTTATTTGGCTTTAACAAGCCCAACGCTGTTTTGTGTGATAAAAGATTTGGAAAGCGAAATAAAAGAACTTTTGCCAGATTTTGATATTGATTGCATAAGAGCTTTGTGTTTGTTTAAGAATGCCACAGCGCAAGAGAGAAGTGCGGGACTGTTTTTTAGTTTTATGGGTAAAATAAGAAAATTTAATTTTAGATTCAAGGCGCCATTTTATTACAAGATAAGAAACTTCTTTTTAACTGATGAAGAGCGAAAGGCTATATCGCGTGAATTTGGAGAGTCCGATGAAAAAGAGGGAATGAAGTTTGCAAGACGGCATATAATAAGCGACCAGCTTGGTTTAGGCGATTTAAGGTTTGACTTTGACTATCCTGTCTATGCGGGTTGTAGAGTAGGGAGAGATCTTGAAGTTCGGTTGGGAATGTTTAGCACAATACCAACTAATGTTGCTGTGGTTAAAGGGCTTTATGGTAATTGCTTCAAGCCGATATGTTGTCGTCCAAGTATTAGCTTTTTAGATATTTTTGACATGCTTCAACATGATAATACTCGTCAGCAGGCCATAACTATTGCCAAGAATTTTGCTTTAAACGCATTAAATGGCATATCTTCTCTTTTGTTAGACTCGTCTTTAGGCAATAACAGGCATTTTGGTCTTGGTTTTATGTCCAAAACAAAAATACCTTTTAGATCCATTTTTAACAGAAGTTGGTTGGGAAATGTCTTTTACAGGGGTAAGCTTTCCTTAGAGTATTTGTTTTCTGCGAAAGAGTACCGTTGGTTTGTCGAAAAAAATGATGTAATAGCGGCGCAGTTTGCGGTAAGAGATTTTGAAGATGAGGATAAGGCTGCGGAGAATCTTGCATTTTTAGAGACTATGTTTACTGATAAATTTTATCCGTTCGTTTATAAGTCGAAAGTATATCCAGGGTTTATATTTACATGGGTAGCCAAACTTGCATATGAAAGTAAAAGATGGGGCATTCATCTTGGCTGGGATGCTTGGGCACAGACAAGGGAAAAAATTGATGAGATATGTGCGAAAAAAGGTCAGCTTGCGTCTCTTGATGTTGAAAAAGCAAGAAGGCCTTGGGCTTTCCAATGGACTTTGTTGGGCTCTGTGTTCTTTAAAACAGAGAGAAGAAAGAGTAATCTTTATGTTGGTCTGAATGCAGAAAAGACGGTTTCTAGTCGTGGGATTGGTAGGCCATTTAAAGTTACTTTAAGCTTTGAACGTAATTTTTAATTAAAAAAATTGAGTTGTAACAATATAAATTTTATAAACTTTTTAATAAGGGAGTGTGAAAAATGAGAAAGGTTGTACTTTGCTCTATAATTTCTAGTATTTGTTTTAGTTCTTCTATTTTTGCAGTGGCAGACGAGAGAGCCAAAAAAGCAGGGAAGTCTTTTTTGTTGGAGTCGCCGATGATTCCTGTGGTGGATGGAAAGTCTTATGGGGTTCATGGAAGAGTTTTCGGTCTTATTTTGCAAAATAGAAGAGAGATTAGAAAGCGTCTTTATGGTGTCCCGGCAAAAAATGGGGGCAGAATTGGAATGTTTCAATTGGGAGATAATAGATGTTGCCTAGTTGAACTTGGAAGAATAGAAAGTGAAAACGAAGCAGAATATTTGTCTAAGTTGAATTATCTTGAGAGTAACAGGCTAAAATACGCAGCAGATGAGTGGCAAGAAGAAAAAGATGCTATTGAGAAAGAGTATAGAGGTACTAAGGCGCAGCTAGAAGAAGTTTTAGATGAGGCCAAAGAAGATTTTATAAATTTCACACAAGATTACCTAGAGGGTATTAATGGGGTGAAAGAACCCGTGCTTGTGTTAGTAGAAGAATTTTGCGAGAAAAAAGGAATAGAGTGGTGCTTTCTGTTGCATTGGGGTGGCGCTGAGGCTGGAGCGGAACATGAAATGATTAGACAGGATATAAAGACAATTAAAGAGTTTACAGGGTTTTGCAGAGATCTATCAGATTTTCTTGAAGTATTGGCAAAAAGTTGCCCAAAAGGTAAACAGTTATTTATTGATATAGTTAAGAAGGCAAAGCAGGCAAAAAAATAAAGTGAGAGAAATTTATGAGTAAAATAATTTCAAGTATTGTTGTGTTTTTAGTTTTCTCAAATTGTGTTTCGTGTGCGGTTGATAATAACGTTAATAAAGTTGCGCAAAAAGATATAATTGTTTTAAACAATCCAATTATGAACTTGATAGACGGTAAGTCTTTTGGAATCAATGCAAATATTTTTGGACTTATATTGCAAAGTCGCAGAGAAGTGAGAAAAAGGCTTTATGGGATTAGTTCGGCTGCAAATGGAACGAAAGTCGGCATGTATGAATTTGAGGGCAAAAAATATTGCTTAATAGAGCTTGCCCAAGTAGAGAAAAGCTTAGAACGCGCGGAACATAGTGAAAAAGCACGGAAAGAAGCGTTAAAAAAAGTTTTGCATGAGGCAAAAGATGATCTTGTAAGTGTCATAGGTTCATATATTGACAGTGCGCGTGGTATGAAGGATCCTCTTTTGGTTATGATAGAAGAATTTCGTGAAAAAAGTGGTCTTGGAGACTTTTTTTTGCTAGATTGGGGAAGAACAAAAGATGGGGATGAGATAGAAGCTATAAGAAAAAATGTGAGATCGCTTAATGACCTTAAAGTACTTTGCTTAGAGATGTCAGGATTTTTAGAGGCTATGGCAAGAAGCTGCCCTAAGGGTAAAGGGCTCTTTGTAGAGATGGTGAGGAAAGCTAAGCAAGGTAAATAAGTAAGACCAGAATTAATATTTTTTTGAGTTTAAATATGTTTATTGTATAATAAAACTAATTGGCGGGGATTTTTTACAACGTTTTTTAGAAAAAATAAACTTTTAATATAAACCCTTCGTCAAGCTCAGGGACGACGGCTGGGAGCCATCTTTTATATGCCCTGCGATCATGAGTGAAGTTTTCGAATTTGTTTTAAATTAGGGGTGTGGATAAGATTCACACCCTGCTTTTTTAGGTATAATGTTTTTATGAGCCAATTGGAAGAACTTACAGGGATAGTAGAGAAGCTTATATTTCAGAGTGATGAGAACGGATATTCTGTTTTTATGTTGCAGCTCAGGGGTAATAATACGGTGACCGTAACAGGTCATATTCCTACGATACAGCCTGGTCAGCAGGTGACAGTTTCTGGGTTTTGGACTATGCATTCTAAGTTCGGAAAACAGTTTGAGGCAAAAAATTGCCAATCGTGTTTACCAAATAGCATCTTGGGTTTGAAAAAATATTTAGGCTCAGGATTAATCAAGGGTATAGGGCCGGTTTATGCTGAGAAGCTAGTAAATAAATTTGGAACAGAAGTTCTTGAGATAATAGAAAATTTCCCAAGTAAATTGGGCGAAATTAGTGGAATAGGGCCAAAGAGAATAGAGAAAATAACAAACGCGTGGCAAGATCAAAAAGAGATCTCCAAAGTAATGATATTTTTGCAAGAGAAGGGGGTTTCCACTGTCTACGCTACAAAAATTTACAAAACTTATGGGCAAGAGGCCATATCAGTTATAAACGAGAACCCATACAGGCTTGCAGATGATATTTGGGGTATAGGCTTTAAAAAGGCAGATCAGATTGCGCAGAACTTGGGTTTTGAAAAAAATTCGTTAAAACGAATAACTTCAGGCATTCTTTTTGTTGTTTCGCAAGAACTTAGTAATGGGCATTTGTATGTAGAGCTTGAAGAGTTAAAAGAAAAAACGGTTACTATTTTAGAACTTGATTTAGAGCCTGATACAGGTAGTGTTATATCAAATGCAAAAGAAAAAATAAAAGCAAAAATAAAAATGGCGTTTCATAATTTGTATGATAGTGGGAAGATTAAACTCGTTTCACATGAAGATAAGCATTTTGTAACACTTTCGCAATATTATTTCTCAGAGAAAGGTGTTGCAAATAAAGTATTAAAATTGAGTGAGCGACAGGTAAAATATAATTTTGATATTACTGAGGTTTACAATAAAATACGTGTAGTTAAAAATAAAAATGATATAGAATTAAATGGAGACCAGCAGTCAGGGATATTAGCCTGCCTACAACACAAAGTTACTGTCATAACCGGTGGTCCTGGCACGGGAAAAACGACGCTTATTAAAAAATTATTAGAAGTACTGGATGAGCATAATCTGAGTTATAAGCTGGCTGCACCTACTGGAAGAGCTGCAAAAAGGATGTTTGAAGGTACAGGTCGTCATGCGTCTACGATTCATCGATTATTAGAATTTGATTTTAGCACCATGGGTTTTGCGCATAATGAGCAAAATGCACTGTCGGTAGACTTTCTGATTATTGATGAAGCATCGATGATAGATGTTTTTCTTGCACATGCATTGCTCAAAGCGCTGCCTCTAGATGTACATATTGTATTTATTGGTGATATTTACCAGCTGCCGTCTGTGGGTGCTGGAAATTTTTTAAAAGATCTTATTTCAAGCGGTAAAGCAGCAAGTGTTTGTTTGAAAGAGATTTTCAGACAGGCTCAAGATAGTATGATCGTTGTTAATGCGCACAGAATAAATAGTGGTGAGTTCCCGTTGTCTTATATGCCAGAAGGTAGGCGTGATTTTATCTTTATAAAAGAGAATGAGCCCGAGAATGTACCGTTACATTTGAAAACGATTTACAAAAAAGCTTTGTTTAAGTTTGGCATTAGAGCAAAAGATTCTATAGTTTTAGTTCCTATGCATAGGGGCTCGGTTGGCACTCAGAAATTAAACTATGATTTGCAAACTATTTTAAATCCGTCAGAAGATGTAAAAAAACTTTCTCATTCTGGTAATAATTATAAAATTGGTGATCCGGTTATGCAGCTGCGCAATAACTATGACAAGCATGTATTTAATGGTGATATAGGTACAATAGTAGATATTAAACTAGAAGATAGAGAATTATTAGTAGACTTTGATGGCAGAACTGTTGAGTATGATTATAGTGATTTGAACGAAATTGTGCTTGCATATTCTATCTCTATTCACAAAAGCCAGGGTTCAGAATATTCTGCTGCCATTATTCCAATTTTTACGCAACATTTTACTTTACTACAAAGAAACTTAATTTATACTGCGATTACAAGGGCGAAAAAATTATGTATATTTATTGGACAGCCAAAAGCAATTGCAATGGCGATCAAAAATAATAAAAGTTTGGTGAGGAAAACATTTTTAAAAGAATATTTAACAACGGATTTGCAGTGTCGATAAATAAAAATTTATATTTATTTTTATTCTTATTTTCGAGTACTTTTATTTTTAGTAAAGAAGTAAAAAACTTTACTATTATGTTGGATCCGGCAGGTGATGCGCAAAATACTGGCAGGCAAATAGAAGATTGCTTAGAAAGGGGGGTAACATTGCAATTTGCTGAAAAATTAAAACAGGAGATAGAGAGCAGGTTTGATAGCATAAAAGTTGTGTTGACCAGATCACCCGGTGAGAAAGTTCAAAATCTGCAAAATGCCAACTATGCAAATAGGCTAGCTGTCGATTTTTACTTAAGTGTTCACTTTTATAAAGAGAGCGCTGTCAGGCCAAAAGTATATATGTATACATTTTCTTATAACGATGATTTTATAACAAGAAAGCCAGATTTGTATTTTTGCCCATATAATAAAGCGCACCTGATATATAGAGAGGATACAAAAAGATGTGCGTGCGAAATAAAAAAAATTTTAGAAAATAAAAAAAACTTCGATTTTTCGGGCTTGCTGGATTTGCCTTTTAAGCCTCTTATAGGCGTAAAAGCACCGGCTTTAGGGATAGAAATTGGTTTGCGAAGTAAAGATAATTGGGTAAACTATATAGATATTTTTTTTGAGATTGTTAACAAGTTAAAAAGGGTTTTACATGGTTAAGGTTAATTCTATCGTCTTTTTTTCTTTCTTTACATCACTTCTTATGTTCCAGTGTAATCTGTTTTCTATGAAAAAAGTACAAAAGGGACCAAAAACCAGAATTTGTAGATTAGAACGAAATAAGAAGAGGCAGATGACCCTGAAGCTGTTTATTTATAATGACAGCAAAAACGCAGATGATTTAGAGATTGTTTTTAAAAAAGATTCGCTTTCTGAGTTGAGCAATTCTACTGCTATTTTTAATGAGCTAAAATTTAATAAAGATAAACTAAATAAAAATAAAAACAGTTCTAAGCATACTATTTCTGGCTGTATACAATCCGGAAGTTATTCATATAGTCTAAAGAAAGAAAATGTCGAGAAAAAAGTTTCAGTTGCAAAAAAGAAAGTATCCCTGGTCGTTAAAAATATTTGTAGTCTGTATACTGACTATTGTAAGAAGTCACTTAGTTCTTTTATTGTTTCACTTCTTGGTTTTGGAAAAAAAGGCAAAAGAAAGCTTAAGTATAAAGACTATTCTGACAAAAAAGTTAAGAAGCTTTGCGTAAAAAGTAAAAATAAAAAATTTAACGAACTAGCTAAAAAAGCGTTAGAGAAGTTTGAAAATTTTATTAAAGAGCTTGCCTATCAAGATGGTTCTGAGTGTATAAAAAGTAAAGATAAAAATTTTAACGAGTTTTCCATAGATGCTTTAGATACATTTGAATGTTTAATTGACGGAATAAAAAAAAGCAAACATAAAAAATGAGAGATATTTTTAAAGATAGACGTATAAGCTTTTTGATTGGCTTGTTGGGGTTATTTTTAATTGGAGCTTTGTTTTTTGCTGTATATCATGGCTGGATACTGTTTTCTTTTCCTTCTTACAAATCAGCAGTGCGTAAAACTATTATACAAATGAGACCTGAGAAAAAAGATGTTATGTTGCATTATTGGCACAATAAAAAATGGTGCAGTGAAAAAGTAAATTTGCTTTGGTCGCAAGATAAATCTAAAAACATAAAATATGTGGTAAATAGCTGGCTTAATCTTTTAGAAGAAGAAGAGATAATGGAATATAAAGTATCGCTTCGGACGGCACTGACTTCCCGTTCGTCAGATCAAGCTTATCTTTCTTTTGACAGAAACCCATTGCCAAAAAATAGTTCTACTTATGATAAGTTAATGTGGCTAGAGGGGATTTTAAAGACAATTCGTGAAAATGATATTACGTTGCAAACTGTTTATTTTTTGTTTCACCATCAAATTATGCAGGATTATCATCTTGATTTTTCTTCTCCTTGGCCAATTAGTGGATTTGCTAGAGAAAACAAAAAAAATTAGCTAAGATGAAAAAGTATTATTAAATAATTTAATAAAAAGGGTAGTGTAGCATGGATGGCATTAATAAAGCTTCTAAGGGCTTGTTTCTTATGTTGGCTGGCGTAATTCTTCTTTTTTATGCAATTGGCATTTTGAAAAAAGAGCTTATAATTTTTGTTATAGCAATGTACTTGCTTGCAGTAGGGTTTATACAATTTGGTGGTGTTGAGAAAGTAAACAAGCTTTTTAAGAAATAAATATTTTTTATAAGGGTAAAAATTATGAAAATAGTTAAAAGTATACCGGAATCGGTTAAGGGTGCGATTTTAATGATTTCTGGTCTTGCCTTATTGTTTCATACGCTTGGTATTTTAACAAACTTTCTTTGGTATGCGTTAATAATTATCTCTGTATACTTGATTTTTATTGGGTTTATAAAAATCAGGGGTGTAGAGGCAATAAAATGCATGATAAAAAGGAAAAATAAAGAAGTTATTTATAAAGAAGAGATTAAGCCAGAAGAGTAGTTGTGCTGGATAGTTCAATTATACACTGACCAAAGTTTTTTAGCCTGGGAGGAATATAATGTTTTTAAAAATATGGGGCAAGTTTACCTTTTTTCTATGCATATTTTTTGCCTTTTTTGTAATGTATACGCCATCTAGAGCGATGAACAAAGAAACCACCAAGCTTTCTGATAAAGAGCAAAGGGAGCTTAATAAAAAACTCCTAAAGCGCTGTGGTTGTGAATATGGTAGGGACTTTGCAGATGAAATTTTTGTTAGGGAGGATACTGAAGCATGGCCATTTTTTTCCTGTCGTGGTACGAACTTTAAAAAAGTTAAAAGTTTTATTGAAAAGGGTGCAAAAATTAATTGTCAAGACAAGTATGGTTATACACCTTTGCATAAAGCTATGAAGATAGGAGATTTCTGGGTTGCAAAGTATTTAGTAGAAAATGGGGCTGATATAAATATCAAAGATAGTAAAAAAGGAAAAACGTCACTTGAATTTGCATATAAGCGCAACATCGACATTTTTATGCTCATGTGTAAAAAATATGACGAAGTACAACCCTCCCATTTTGGTTGCCCTCTTAATAGGGCAATATCACATGGAGAAAAAAAATATCGCTTTGATTATATAGTATTTCTTCTAAAAAAAGGTTGCGATGTAAATCAACAGGACAGTTTAGGGGAAACCTCCCTTCATTGTGCTGTAAAAATTAAAGATATGAACATTGTCAAATATTTGGTAGAGAAGGGTGCTAAAATTGACGTGGCAGACAAAAAAGGGATTACCCCATTGCACTTAGCGGTTTCTATCAAAAGTAAAGATATTGTTGTATATTTGCTGGAAAAGAAAGCCAAAGTTAATGTGATTGATATGGAGGGGGAAACTCCGATTTTCAAAATTATAACAGATCCTTATGAAAATAGGGGTAAGCATGATTTTTTGGGCATAGTAAAACTTCTTTGCAAAAACGGTGCAAAAGTAGATATCAAAAACAAAAAGGAAAATAGCCTGATTTGGACTGTTATGGTTGGGGAGTGTTTTCTCTCTTGTCCAAAAAGTTTATTTGAAGTTGCTAAATGTCTGGAAAAAAAAGGAGCGAAATTAGATGTTAATAAAAGATTTTGCAAAAATAGGTTTTCTAGTCTAGATGCTTACGTAGAAGTTAATAAGAAATTTTGCAAAGATAAACTCACATTGCTTCATGAGGCTGTGATAGAGCAGAACGTGGAAAAGGCAAAGTATCTCTTATCCCGGGGGGCAGACATAGAGGCAAAAAATATATATGGGCATACCCCACTTGTTTATGCGGTTTATTTTGGAGGAAGATCTGTTGGTGGTGACCGGGAAGGGGGAATCCCTATTATAGACTATCTTTTAAAGCATGGTGCAAATATGTATACTGTTGATAACAAGAAAAATAACATTCTTCATATTACGGCTTTAGCAACAGTTGATAGTAAACATTTCACCATGGCTAAATGGTTTATTGATAAAGGTGTAAGCTTGAATTCTAAAAACGCCAAAGGGTATACCGTTATTGATGTAGCAGCAAGGTGTAAATCTGGTTTTTCCAGACTTGAGTTTATTGTATATTTATTTACACAAGCAATAGCGCAAGATTTAAAAGAAAAGCAGCCAAATTATATTAAGAAGCTTGCGGAAAAACTTTTAAATGGGCGCACTTTATTTCTTTATGATAGGTATCCCGGCTTAGTTATGCCATGTGTTTATGAGCAGAGTACCTTTAAAAATATGTTTTGTTTGGAGGCAAAAAGAAAGAATGCAAGTTTGGAGCTTATAAAATATTTTTTGAAGTTTGGCTTTAAAATTGGCAAGGGTGATAATCAGTATACCCCTCTTTATTATGCAATTAAATACAAACAAAAGCTTGACTTTGTTAAACTTTTGTTTGAAAAATCGAACAAAATAGAAAAAGAAACGATGGATATGCTTATTAAAAAAAAGAAAAAATACGTAGGTCTTTTTTGCAAGAAAGAAGATAAGTGCCCTATTTGCCTTGATAATTTTAAAAGTAAGCAATTTGTTTGGCTTATCGAAGCATGTAAGCACTTTTTTTGTAAAGATTGCATAGAAAAGTGGGAAGCAATAAATATTAATCAAGAAAACAAGCAAGCGCCATGTCCAATGTGTCGGAAAAAGTTTACCCATGATGGTCTTAAAAAGAGGATTTTTTTGAGGCAAGAGAATTTATTGAAAAAGAAAAGATAGACCAGAAGAATAATTTTTGATACCTTGACTATAAATTAACTAGAAATTTTTATTTAGGAGGAACGCAATGTTTTTAAAAACAGGACATAGGTCCATATTTTTTCCATGCATATTTTTTGTTTTTCTTGTGGTGTATACACCATCTCGAACTATGAACAAAGAAGCCACCAAGCTCTCAAAGAAAGAGCAAAATGAGCTCAATAGAAAGCTCTTAGAGTGTTGTGTCAATAGGGAGCTCTTAGAGTATTGTAGCGTTTACAAATACAAGCCACTTTTTCCGAATTTGGAGAAAGCTAAAAGTTTATTGGAGAAGGCTAAACGTTTAATTGAAAAGGGAGCAAATATTAATTGTCAAGATAAGTTTGGTTGGACTCCTCTTCATAGGGCGGTATGCAGCAAGAATATGGAGATTATTAAATATTTACTAGAAAAGAAAGCCGAAGTTAACGTGATGGATAAATGGGGGGAGACGCCGATTTTCAAGATTATATTGGGAACTACTGAAAAGGATAATGAACAGGATTTTTTAGGTATAGTCAAAATTCTTTGCAAAAATGGTGCAAGAGTAGATCTAAAAAATAAAAATGGGCACACTTTAGTTGGGATGGTTATGTATGGACGGGGGTTTGGAAGATGTCCAAAAGGTTTATTTGATGTTGCTAAATACTTGGAAAAAAAGGGGGCGAAACTAGATGTTAACGAAAAATTTAGGGAGGACAAGGTTTCTTTACTTCACGAGGCTGTAAGAGAGCGGAATGTGGAGAAGGTAAAGTATCTATTATCCAAGGGAGCAAACATAGAAGCAAAAAATATATACGGACAGACTCCGCTTGTGCATGCGGCTCATTTTGGTGGGGACTCTTTTTGGGATGATTGCTCTCGTAACATAAGTATTTTAAATTGTTTTTTAAAGTATAAAGCAAATATTTATACTCTTGATAACGAGAAACACAATGTTCTTCATGCGATGAGTTGGGCAAATATTTCCAGAGGACATTTAATCATGGCTAAATGGTTTATTGACAAGGGCATAAGTTTAAATTCTAAAGATGCCAAAGGGTATACTGTTATCGATCTAGCAGCAAGATATGTCGGTGGTTATTATAGATTTGAATTTATTATGTATCTATTTACGCAGGCAATAGCGCAAGATTTAAAAGATAAGCAGCCCAATTATATTAAGAAGCTTGCGGAAAAACTCTTAAGGATGGGGACTTTAAGTTCATGGGTGCAAGAGACGCAAGATGCGCAAGATACTTTTAAGAACATGTTTTGTTTAGAAGCGAAAAGAAAGAATGCAAGTTTGGAACTTATAAAATATTTTTTTAAGATTGGTTTTAAAATTGATAAGGGAGGTCATACTCATAGTTCTCTTTATTACGCAATTAAAAACAAGCAAAAGTTCGCATTTGTTAAGCTTTTTTTTGAAAAATCGAACAAAATAGAAAAAGAAACGATAGATATGCTCATTAAAAACAAGAAAAAATATATAGATCTTTTTTGCAAAAAAGAAGATAAGTGTCCTATCTGCCTTAACACATTTAAAAGTAAGCAATTTGTTTGGCTTATTAAAGCATGTAAGCACTTTTTTTGTAAAGATTGCATAGAAAAGTGGGAAGCAAAAAGTATAGATGAAGAAAACAAGCAAACGCCATGTCCAATGTGTAGGAAAAAATTTACCCACAATGATCTTAAAAAGAGGGTTTTTTTCCACAACGTCAAAATTAACCAACACAAAGATGACCAAAATAAAAGTAAATTTAAATTAAAATTAAGAAAATATACAAAGAAAAAAACCAAAAAACGGAAGAATAAAGAGATATACAATGATCAAAATGATAGGCCTAAAAATGCATGTAAAAAACATAAAACAAAAAGATAGATAATTAGAAACTATAAGATTTTAAAATTTAAAGGAAGAATATACAACAAGAGGGTAAGCGACATAAAAAAACACCTCTTACGCTGAGGCAAGAGAATTTATTGAAAAAGAAGAGATAGACCAGAAGAATAATATTTGATATCTTGACTATAAATTGATCAGAGATTTTTGTTTAGGGAGGGAAATAATGTTTTTAAAAACAGAAAACAAGTCCATATTTTTTCTATGCATATTTTTTGCCTTTTTTGCAGTTTATACTCCATCTCGAACCATGAATAAAGAAACCACCAAGCTTTCTGATAAAGAACAAAGTGATCTTAATAGAAAGTTCTTAGATTGTTGTGGCGACAAGTATAACGTATACCATTCATTCATTCCGAATTTGGAGAAAGCTAAAAGTTTAAGCAAAAAAGTTAAAAGTTTGATTGAAAAGGGAGCAAATATTAGTTGTACAGATAAGTACGGTTTTACTCCTCTCCATAGGGCGGTATATAGCAAGAATAAAGATATTGTTGAATATTTACTAGAAAAGAAAGCCAAAGTTAATGAAGTAGATGAATTTGGAGAGACGCCGATTTTCAAAATTATACCAGGTACTTGTCGGTATGCCGAATATGATTTTTTGGGCATAGTCAAGCTTCTTTGCAAAAACGGTGCAAAAGTAGATCTGAAAAACAAGGATGGGAACACTTTAATTGGGATTGTTATGTATGGGCGGGGGTTTGGCACATGTCCAAAAGGTTTATTAGATGTTGCTAAATACTTGGAAGAAAAGGGGGCGAAGCTAGATGTTAACGAGACATTTAGGGAGGATAAGGCTTCTTTGCTCCACGAGGCTGTAAGGGAACAAAATGTAGAGAAGGTAAAATATCTCTTATCCCGGGGGGCAAACATAGAAGCTAAAAACGTATACGGGCAAACTCCGCTTGTTCACGCGGTTCATTTTGGTGGGGGGCTAGAGAATTGGAACGGCAGTATTCGTGTTGTTAAATGTCTTTTGAAGTGTGGTGCAAATATGTATACTGTTGATAACAAAAAAAATAATATTCTTCATATTACAGCTTCAGCATCGGTTGATGGGTTACATCTTATTATGGCAAAGTGGTTTATTGATAAAGGTGTAAGCTTGAATTCTAAAAACGCCAAAGGGTATACCGTTATTGATGTAGCAGCAAGGTGTAAATCTGGTTTTTCCAGACTTGAGTTTATTGTATATTTATTTACACAAGCAATAGCGCAAGATTTAAAAGAAAAGCAGCCAAATTATATTAAGAAGCTTGCGGAAAAACTTTTAAATGGGCGCACTTTATTTCTTTATGATAGGTATCCCGGCTTAGTTATGCCATGTGTTTATGAGCAGAGTACCTTTAAAAATATGTTTTGTTTGGAGGCAAAAAGAAAGAATGCAAGTTTGGAGCTTATAAAATATTTTTTGAAGTTTGGCTTTAAAATTGGCAAGGGTGATAATCAGTATACCCCTCTTTATTATGCAATTAAATACAAACAAAAGCTTGACTTTGTTAAACTTTTGTTTGAAAAATCGAACAAAATAGAAAAAGAAACGATGGATATGTTTGTTAAAAACAAGAAAAAATATATAGATCTTTTTTACAAAAAAGAAGATAAGTGCCCTATTTGCCTTGATACATTTAAAAGCAAGCAATTTATTTGTTTTATCAATGGATGTAAACATGTTTTTTGCAAAGATTGTATAGAAAAGTGGGAAGCAAAAAGTATTGATGAAGAAAACGAGCAAGCGCCATGTCCAATGTGCAGGAAAAAGTTTACCCATGGTGATCTCAATAAAAGGATTTTTTTGAGCTAAATAATACTAACTTAGGAGTAAAGAATATACAGCTTAATCATTGTAGACTATTTTTCTCATGAGGTCTTTAAGCGCGTCCCACAGAGGTCTCTCATTGAGAATGACCCTCGTTATTCTTCCAGCCGCATGGGCGAACAAAACATATGCAACATAATTAGATATTGATATCACTAAGTATAGGTGTCTAGAATTTGTAAGTGTTAAGAGGTGATTGATAATACCGGACATCAAATATGGCAACATTATATAATGAATTGCAATTTTTATCTGGTCTTTTACTTTTTGTTCAATTTTAATATTTCGTATCTTATGTATTGCTTTCCATAGTGTCGGTAAAATAACAACAAAGCATAAGTAAAGTGGTACAAGTTCTTGAAAAATAAACCTTAAATGGCTGCAGTTTGACAACCCACTTTGAGCAAGAAGAAATAATAAGATTAATAAAGAGCTTATAACAATCGTAATTTTCTGATGTAAGCTAATTTTTTTTCGACAATTATTGTGATTAATAGCTTTCAAGTTTGAGAGCGAAAATTTATCAATATTAACCCGAGGAAATATGTTTTCCACAAAAAGAGAAACTGATTGCGTTCCTGCTATATAAAAAATCCAAGATATATTAAAAAATAAGGTTATTAAATTTTTCGGAATGACCCTAAAATAAAGCATATTGTATGAAACTAAAGTCCAAGCAATGCTAGAAAGTATGTTTCCAAAAATAAACAATAAGAGCAAAAGCCAATTTTTATTAAGTTTTGCGTGACTTTTTATGCCTTTGTAGATTAATACCAAAAAGGTAAATAACAAAATAAAAATAGATTGTTTTGACAATGCATAAAGTATTATAGTTGAAAACACGGTAATTTCCCCCAGAAATAGTTTGGTAATATTGGTATAGTGACTTTAAGGTGCTTTAATAAGCGCATATGGTATATTTTAAAGTGTCTTTGGATAATTGCAAGACCCTCTATTTTGCAGGGTTTTTGGTTAAATTAAATCTTGAACTCTTTGAACTAGAGGGCTTGGGCAATTTCAAATAGAAAATGTTTTTGTGTGAGGGAGGTGGAGCTTGCATTTCTAGCAAGGGCTTTTCATGGGTTGGTTTCTAATAAACCATATTTTATTTAGGTTGCTATATTGTTTATGTATTTGCATTTTAACCCAAAATTGTTATAATTTTAAATGGTTATCAAGGTATTTATATATGTTTTCGGGTTATTTGGAGTTTATCGTGAAATCTAAAAAATATACTTTATTTTATACATTGTTTATAGTTATTTATTTTCTTCTAGCATCTGAAAAATGCTTTTCTATGTGCGGGTGTTGTAAATACTTGTGGCGTAAGTATTTTGGGAAAAAACATACACAGCAGATAAAAACAAAAAACACCTGTGATATTTATGAGAAGCAATGCGTTGGGAAAAAACATAAACAGCAGATAAAAACAAAAAATACCTGTGATATTTATGAGAAGCAAATAGTGTTATTGGAAAAGTTTAAGTTTATAGAAAAGTTTTTTTTGGGTTATGGAGGTATAGAAGCAATATCACCGTGTGGGAATTATGTTGCAGTTTTATATGCAGAAAAAGAGTATGGAGATAAAAAACACGTTGCTATATTCGATATCAAAAGCAAAAAGGTGGTATTTGTATACGAGCATGAGACTGGCAATATTTATCGTGTGTCTTTTAGTTATGATGGTAATTACGTTGCAGTGGGGACCGGTGATAGTAAATTAATAGTATTTGATATAAAAAATAAGAAAATAGAATATTGGAGTAAGTGGGGCAATCAAATTTCTGGTTTGTTTTGTATAGGCGGTAATAAGTTTGTATTAGTCTTTAATAAGTATTTGAATAAGCATCAAAATGGGCGATATAGTAGTTATTGTGTGGGTAGAATAGCAGTGCTTGATATGAAAAATAAAAAAATCGTACAAGATTTATGTCAGTACCTGGGGCGTATTATATCTGTATCCGAAAAATATATTGCATCCTACGCGTTTAATAGAAATGGTATGGGTAATAATGAAATAATAATTTATGATATCAAAAGAAAAAAAGCAAAATGTTCTTACTTACAAAAAGGTGTTTGCAGGGATGCAATTTTTAGTAAGTGTGGAAAGTATATTGTAACAGGGCCTGATTTTTCTCGAGTTACCGTATTTGATATAAAAAATAAGAAAGTGAAATTTTCATATCGAGGAGGGGGTCGGGTTAAGCGAATATCTTTTAGTAGGGATAGTTGCTACGTGTTGTTAGGGTATAGAGGTGGTCAAGTTTTGGTACTTGATGTCGAAAATAAAAAACTGAGATTTTTGTATGAGCATGATAGTTGTGCCAAGAGACGCGACAAGTATGTCAAAGGTGTATCTTTTAGCAATGACAATGATCGTATTGTATCAGTTTCTAAGGGGGGTCAGGTGATAGTCCATAAAACATCGCCTGAGTTTTACTATTCAAATACTATCTATGAAAACAAGAAGAAACAAAATAAGCTTTTGAAGCAGAATTTAAAGAAAAT
Organism: Candidatus Babelota bacterium; assembly: GCA_042576225.1. Lineage (GTDB taxonomy): Bacteria > Babelota > Babeliae > Babelales > Vermiphilaceae > GWF2-30-66. Next base: position 2,315 of record JBHPCA010000023.1, on the reverse strand, counting down.
AAATAAAAACTTTAGTGATGTAAAAATATTGCTAAAAAAGTGATTTTTAACTATTAAATGGAAGGATCGATTATGAAAAGTTTAAGAAGGTGTTTTGTGTTTGCAATTTTTTTGTTATCTTTTTTGATCGGCACAAGTAGCAAACTGTTTGCTATGAAAAAGGAAAAAGAAGGGACAAAATTGAGGCTTTCAAAGTTAAAATTATTTGAAAGATTTAAGTCGAAAAATAAGTTTAACTTGAAGCATGACGGCGTTAAGGCGATATCCAAATGTGGAAATTATGTTGTGTCGGGAGATAACGAAGGTCCTGAAGTTATAGTATTTTATGTAAAGAATGGTAAGCAAAAGTGTTCATATAATCACAGTGATACGGATGCAGATTGTTCGGTATTCTGTGTACTTTTTAGCGGTGACGGTAATTACGTTGCGTCAGGGTCTATTGATGGTGAGATAATAGTATTCGATATGAAAAACAACGAGAAAAAGTGTTTATATTGGATGGGCGCTTCGGTTTCTTGTATGTCTTTTAGCAATAACGGTAATGATATTGCATCAGGATCTGTGGATGGCGAGGTAATAGTTTTTGACATAGAAAGGAACGAAAAAAAATGTTCTTATTGGTGTCGAAATGAGAATAAAATGGATGTTAGTTGTGTATCTCTTAGCAGAGATTGTAATTATGTTATATCAGGATTTAAAAGCGGATTTAATGTTGAAGTTATAGTCTATGATATAAAAATGAAAAAGGAAAAGTTTTTTTATAAGGGTGCGGGGAATGCATTTTTTGTATCTTTTTTGGGGGAAAAATGTGAACATTTTGTGTTAGGGAATAAAAGTATACTGAGAGTTTTTGATGTAAAATATGGTCAAAAAAAATACTCTTATCGTGTTAGGTGTAGTTCGATTTGTGGAGTTTTGAGTAAGTGTTGTAATTATTTTGCATCAGGATCTTATCGTGGTAAGGTTGCAGTTTTTGATATAAAAAAAAATCGGTTAAAATTTTCATATGAGTATGGCAACAGTCCTGTTAGAAATGTATGCCTTAGTAACAATAATAATTACATTGTGTCGGGATCCGGATTTAAGGGTAGAACAGTAATAGTTTTTGACTTAATCGGTAATAAAAAGAGTTGTCTATATAGGCATATTGATCGGGTTATGGACTGCTGCTTTAGCAAGGATGGTAGTCGTCTTGTCTCTGTTAGTGAAGATGGCCAAGTAATAGTTCATGAAACATCATCTGAGTTTTATCATTCAAATAATATTTATGAAAATAAAAAGAAGCAAAATAAGCTTGTAAAGCAGAATTTAAAGAAAATGGCTAAAAATTTTAGTGATGTAAAAATATTGCTAAAAAAATAACTTTTAACTAAATGGAAAGGTTTTATTATGAGAAGTTTAAAGAAATACATGTTGTTTACCGTTATTTTTATGCTAATACCTGGAAAATGTTTTTCTATGTGCGGGTGTTGTAAATATTTGTGGCTTAAATGTTTTGGCCGAAAGTGTGTAAAAAGTGTAATAAAAAGTGGCTATTTTAAGAAGTCTAAATGGGGGAAAAGCATACATCTAAGCAAAAAATATGCTAGATGTAAGGCAATATCTAGCTGTGGGAATTATGTTGGTACAGGTTGTTTTTCTGGAGAAGTTACGATTTTTAATATAAAGAAAAACAGTGAGAGATGCTTGTTTAAGTGTGATAAACCTATTGTTTGCTTATCATTTAGTAAGGATGATAATTATGTTTTAGTGGGCCTTCAGGAGGGGATTGTAATGTTTGATATAAGAAAGGATAAAAAAATACACGTATATAAACATGGTTATTGGCCTGATATATTTCTTAGTAATGATATTTTTGTGCTACTATCTGGTTCCAAGACTGTTGTTTTGCTTGTGAATACAAAAAACGGCAGTGTAAAGCGTCTGTATAAGAATATAAATTATTCTGCCATATTTTTCAACAAAGAGAATGGCCTTATAGTAGCTGCACTTTATAAAAACGGCCTTGTGAAGACCAAGATTGTAGTTTTTGACATAAAGAATGGTGAAGAAAAATACACGTATAAGTTTGAAGACTTTATTACTTGTACAGCCATTAGTGATGATAGTAATCATGTTTTAGTTGGTTTTAAAGGACATGTAGAATCTGGAGAATTGATAATGATAGATCTTAAAAATAAGAAGAAAAAATTCTTATGTAAATGTAGTTCTATTATTAAGTGTGCATCTTTTAGTAAAGATGGTAATTATATGGTATTTGGGTCTGAAAATGGGGAGGTGTCGGTTTTCAATTTAAAGAAAAATGAGGTGATATG
>JBHPCA010000022.1:0-25728 GCA_042576225.1 Candidatus Babelota bacterium | reverse complement strand
AGGTGCAGTTTATCCTGAGCCTGTCGAAGGGACGGACGCCACGCCTGTCCTGAGCTCCGTCGAAGGGGCTTTCATCCCCGAATCAAAGATTCGGAGTATTCAGGCGAAGCGAAATAAAGTATAGAAAAAAAATTAAATAAAGCGATGCAATATCTGTAAATCGACAGGTTTTGGTTTACGGCAAAAGCCCCCAGGGGCAATATGACAACCTAGGCACTTTTTGGCATTATATTCCCGATTAAATAAGATTTTTGACCTATGAAGATAGTTGTAACCTATAGATTGCAATACGCGGCTTACATTTCGAATATGCGAACCACCTGCAATGACAAGCGCATTTTGCTTCTCAGGTGAAGAAACAATGGAGTGAACTATTTTTGCATCTATTAAACAACTGTCAAACGTAAGTAGTTTTTTTATAAAACGCAACCGATTTTTTGCCCTATTTTGGTTATCTTGGTTATTAGCGTTTGCATAAATATAATTTGCAACAGACATCTTTGACATGCTATTGAACTTCAAATCTTGCATATCTTTCACGGAGTGAGCCACACATTTTTTATACCAGCTGTTTAAATCGTGAGAATCTTTGTATCCCAATATCTCTTTAGCAGTATAAACTATTTCTTTTTGAAAGTTGTGCACGCAAATGATACGAGTTGGCAAAAAACTATTATAGTTCGCATGTATATTGTTGACTACAGGAGCCAGAGATACAACTCTGCAAAATCGATACTCAACATTATCTACTGATTTTAGCCCTCTTTTTCTATATTTATTGGCAAGCCCACCTAATATGCCACCATTTGGATTGATATAAAACTTTCCACAACAACGTCTCCCTCCAGATCCATGAGAACCTATGTCTTCTACTATAAGCTTCGTTTTCTCAGGAACACATTTTTGTACAAGCGTATCAATCTGTTTTGACTGCAAAGGCGTTACTTTGTGATGCTTATCATGGAAATCTCCCAACCCAATAAAATAACAATAATGATGATTATTAGGGTCCCATTTACGCATAACACGAATATCATAAATAAACGCCTGTGAGATGCAAAATATCGTTATAAAACACATAAATATCAGGCATTTTATGCGCTTTTTGTTACTTTTACTGAATCTGGTATTATATCCAATATTACGTCTCATGCACACCCCCTGTAAATTATATATCTCTTACCCATATCGTCATAATAATTTTAATACAAATAGAAATTTATATGCAATATATATAAATAAATAGAGGGTTTTTACTTAGATAAGAAGGGAAACAGTAAGAAAGATTTATTCTCCAAAGATCCAAAACCCTTCAAATTGTACCATTTGAAAAATAAAAATTTAACACTGGCTTGCTTTGAAAAAAAAGCAGCTCCTTTCTATGAAAAACCATCCCAATCCGCTCATCCTGAGCTTGTCGAAGGACTGTGCTTCCTAATAAAAAAATAAAATTTAGCGACAATAAAAAGTTTTAGATATTTTTATAAGTGCAGTCCTCTAATCTATTACTTATGCTGACATGTTTGTTTTTGGGAGAGTACTCTCGAAGTATAATCTTATCTTTTTTGTTTATAATGAAGCACAATCCTTCGACAAGCTCAGGATGAGCGGATTGGAGATATTTGCTGTGAAATTTTGTTATCTTCTTTAGAATAAACTAGCGTTAAATTTTTATTCTGCAAATGGTATTATCGCAATCTATCTTCGGGCCTATCAGGCCTCTTGGGCGCAACATGCAATGGGGGAATTTTATCAACCCTTGATACATCTTCGCTAACCACGTCATGAGTGGCCGACAGCTCAGGAAACTCGATGCTTTCCCCAACTTTTGGCAAATGTAAAGACTTGCCCTCCAATTTACTCACATTTTCCTGCCACCAATTTTTGAGACGTATTACTGGCTCATCAAACATTTCTGTCCCCCAAGGGAATGTCGCCCAATGCATGGGAATAATATTTTTCGCTTGTAAATCTAAAAATGCTTTTCCAGCCTCTTTAGAATCCAAATGCGAATACTCAACCCATGATCGAGGCTCACACGGGCCAATTGGCATAAGCGCAACATCAATATTTTTAAATTTTTTGGCAATCAGAGAAAAGTGTGATTCGTATGCTGAATCACCGGCAAAATAGATTTTATGCCCATTGCACTCTATCATCCAACTCCCCCATAAAGATCTATTCTTTTTATCAAATAGAGTTCTCATTGACCAATGGTTAGCTGGCAAGAAGGTAAATTTTATATCCCTTGAAGATCCACCTTTTAAGTTAAAAGAATCCTGTTGCCACCAAGTATACTCTCGCACACGCACAAAACTTTTATTGTCAAACCAACACTTGTCCCCTACGGGAACAAGAAAATGGGTCCCATCATTCCACTTTTTTACATGGAGCAAACTTCCTGCATCCATATGATCAGGATGATTATGTGAAAGCAAGACAAAATCTATGTTAGGTAGTTTATTTTTATGGATCCCCGGAGCCAAAAAACGAGGGAATAAAAATGACGGCTCATCTAAAACAGGATCTGTCAAAATGTTGACCCCACCAATCTGAATTAAAAAAGAAGAGTGACCAATCCAGGTAATTTTAGGATGTATAGAACAAGAAGTAGGCTCAGATTTGCAAAACCAACACTGAACATCAGATTTTTTGATTTTTCTTCTTACCCACCAAGACTTTATTCTCATCAAAGCGGATCTTACAAAGAACGCTACAATATTTTCTTGTACATAACTATAAAAACGATTTCCAACTTTACGAGGTTTTTCAAATTTTTTCATATCTACTTCATAAATTTACCCCCATCCAGACAGAACGTCACGGATAGGGGAAATGGAGGTTATCAACTAATTCTAAAAGCTTCACTAACTTAACTTAATAGTATGATACAACAATAAATTTAAAAAATCAACACTTAAGAAACATTTTTTTTTAAATTATATAGATTTATTAAAAAAATAACAAAAAAGAAAAAATTAATACCCACTACAAACTCATGATTTCCTATTAGAAAATGATCTACTTAAACCCTCTTAGCCTTGTTCCCCCCAAGTAAGATAAAATAACCTCTTTAGCTATCTAAGGGCCATATTAAGACGCCAATTCGTCAAAAACAGTTTTATACTGCTTGGCCATAACATCTACTGAAAACCCTTCCATAACGCCTTTTTTTGCGCTTGCTGCAAGTTTTTCTGCAAAAGCCTTGTTGTCAATTACCTGTACAATAGCATCACACAACATGGCCTCATTTTCAGATTCTACAATAAAACCATTTTTTTTGTGCTTTATAACTGGATGTGCTTCAGGGCCATTGGTAACAACACAGGGCAACTCAAAACTCATTGCTTCAAGCAACGCAATGGACAGCCCTTCTTTCAAAGATGATTGCACAAAACAATCAAACATTGGATAATAATCACACGCTCTTTTTCCTATAACAAAATAAACTTTTTGTGTTATTCCCAAATTATGAGCCAAGCGCTTTAACTCGTATTCAAGTTCGCCAACGCCAACGATAACTAGCCTAGCATTTTCTATTCTTTTACTAATTCTGGCAAAACTTTTGAGTAATAATGAAAAATTCTTTTGCGGGTGAAGCCTTCCCACAGAACCGATAACAAAATCATCTGGCCCTATACCCATAGCTTCTCTCATATCATTTTTTTTTGCACTACTTTTTATCACATTATTGTGTATATCATGAAAATCTATCCCATTTTTTATAATTTCTAGTTTTTTATACTTTTTTCTATCGCCCAAAGATAACGCAACATCATCTGACACTGCTATAACACAATCTGACATTCTTCTTGTCGTATTATCTATTAACTTTCTCAACATGCTATCACTATAAATGTCTAAGTGGTACGCAGAGACATGGGGGATTTTCAAAATCCGAGACACAACCCTACTGGACACATTTGCTGACCACAATAAAGAGTGAACCAGATCCGGTTTTAGCTTTTTAATCAAAAAAAATAATCGCACAAAAAAAACAGGATCATACAAACATAATAAACCCTTAACCGGGTACACCTGTGCCCCTATATTTTTTATTTTCTCTACATTTGGCCCCTCATGAAAATAGATCACATGATGCTCAAAATCTTGATGCCCAAGCGTGCGAACAATATCACATAGCACAGCCTCTGCACCCCCAATTTTCAAACTTGATGTGACATGCAAAAGTTTGATTTTATTTTTCACGCTACAGTCACCCAAGCCCTATCCTCAACATTAAGATCTTTATCTCGCAAATAGCCAGCAAACTTTTTCATACGATCAATACGATTATCACAAACTATTATATCTTGCGAATAACGCTTTTTTAATTTGCGTAATCTTTTCATGAAAGATTTCAAGCATTTGTTGCTAGAATTTTTATCTGCTAACAGATGCTCTATATCAAATTGACCATTATCTGCTATTTCACTCATATCATCTTCTTCACATGGATCTGTTACCCCAAAAACATTAACCAACATGGGGTCTTTTTTAAAAGAAAAAATATCATATCCAGATAAACTAGATAAAAGAGAAGGCGCACCAAAAATATGAAGCACCCAAAAAGGAATAATCACAAGCCATACATGAAATTGTTTATATTCATACATTCTACTTCCCCTTAATCTGTAATCTGTTTTCTTAAACTGTTTTTATCAACTTTACCTGTCGCTGTAAGCGGCATTTCTTTTATTACTAAAAACTTTCTTGGAACTTTATACGCAGCAAGCTCCTTTTTGCATAACTTACGCAATTTACTTTCTATATCTTTGCAATCAACTCTCAATTTAACAAAAGCTATTGGCACCTGCCCATGAAAATTTTCATCTTTACCAATAACCCCTACATGCAACACATCCTTATGCTTCAAAATAACATTCTCTACTTCCTGAGGGTAAATGTTCATTCCCTTATGAATTATGATGTCTTTAAGTCTCCCGCAAATTACTAATTTTCCATACGCATCAAATTTCGCTAAATCTCCAGTTACAAACCACCCATCCTTTATAACCTCTTTGGTTTTTTCCGGAGCATTATAATACCCCATCATTATGTTATCACCTTTTACCCACAACTGTCCTATTTGCCCCGCAGGTAAATCATGACCATCATCATCTTTTATAACACAGGTAACTCCTGTAACTGGAGCACCAACGGTACTCGTAGGCTGTGCAAGATCATCAAAATCAACTGATATTAATGGCGAGGTTTCAGTTAGCCCATACCCATTACAAAGTTTTCTTCCGTACACTAACCCAAAAAACGCTCTAATTTTATCGGGCAAAGCATCGCCTCCGCATATAAAATAGTCAACACAAGAGAGCGGCGCTGTTTTCAACAAACAAAGCAGCCCATACAGCGCAGGAACACCCAAAAATATATTAGGCTTGTGCTTCAAGCTTCTAAAAATCTCCCCTCTGGAAATTTTTGGCACAACTATAATTGTGCTACCAGAAAAAATAGACGTCCAAACACAACAATTTTGTGCAAAGCAATGAAAAAGCGGCAAAATACAATAGATCTTCTTGCTTTCTGAAAACGGCATGATAGATAATGCCTGAGCCATATTTGTTATTATATTTTTCGAACTTAACATAACCCCTTTGGGCAACCCGGTCGTCCCCGATGTGTAAAGTAATGCAGCCATCTTCTCAGGGTCTTTATCAGGAATTTCAAATTCACGAATTTTAAATTCACGAATTTCTTCTAGAACCTCGCTACCCAAATCCATATCCTGCTGGGTCAAAATAGGTATTTCAAAATCTTTAAATAAACCCTGCTTTTTCTCGTCTACTATAGCTAACTTCGCCTTTGAATCTTTTAATATATGCTTAAGTTCGTATTCTTTTAAATAAATATTTAAAGGCGCAACAACAGCACCGGTCTGCCAAGTAGCAAAATATGCAATATAAAATTCTAGAGAGTTTCTAAAGAAAATTAATACAATATCTTCAGGCCCCACACCCTGCTCTTTTAATTTTTTTGCAAAAGAGCAAGTTCGAGAATATAACTGCGTATAAGTAATTTCTTTTTCTTTGTAAATTAACGCAACATTATTAGGAAAATTATTATAAGCCTTCTGAAGAATTTTACCAGCATACATTATCTTACCAGACTTGGACATCTCTTTATAAAAAAAATCGAAACGTTCTTTTTCAGACATACTGTCTTTAATCAACATTAAATTCTTTTCCACGAGAAATACCCCTAAAACTTATACTACTTAAAAATGAATATACACAAGCAAAAAAAATTCAGCAAGACAACAATCAACATTACAAAATAACAGCTTATTTTACAATAATCTTGAAATATATTCCTAACAAAATAATAAACTATAGTAGATTGTTATATTAAATTTTTATTTTGGAGAATAATAATGAAGAAAAATATGAATAAAAAAATTATTCTTACAGCCATAGTATTGCTGACTATCTTCTCATTAAGAATCTTATCGAGCAAAACCAGTAGTGCTAAGCTACAGGGCAAATGGGTACTCGAGTCTATTCCAGAAATAACACTTGAATTTGGAAAAAAGAAATTAAATGGCAAAGCAACGTGCAACAATTACTTTGCAAGTTACAAAATAGACAAAGATAATATAACTATGAGCCCCGTGAGTAGTACTAAAAAAATGTGCCGACCTCCAAAAAAAGAAAAAAAAGTAAAACAAGAATCAAATTACTTAAAAACAATCAGAGCAGCAAAAAAATTTGAAATTAAACATGCAAAACTTATTCTCCACTGTGAACCTCAAGAAGGCAATAAAAAACTTGTATTTATTCGCCCGAAAAAATAGCATTTTATATTAATTTATTTATAATTTAAACTATAAATAAAAATTAATTTATACTAGCATGCCAACAGGAAAAATCGTGAAAAAACTAAAACAGGGAATCTTAATCTCCATAGAGGGGATAGATGGGTCCGGCAAGTCAACACTTGCGAATAAACTTCGAGACAAGTTACTGGAAAAAGATCTGGATGTGTTATTAACCTATGAGCCTGGTGATAGCGCTTTAGGTAAACAGCTGCGTAAAATTTTACACGAAAGAGATTACGATATATGTGGCAAAGCAGAGTATTTTTTATTTGCCTCAGACAGAGCACAACATTTTCAAGAAGTTATTATTCCAAACTTGGATAAAAATAAACTAATTATCTCAGATCGCATGGGAGACTCATCAGTCGCATATCAGGGTTATGGACGGCAAGAAGACGTTGAGAAAATAAAAGAGATAAACAGGTGGGCAATGCAAGATATAAATCCTGATATTATTTTTTATATAAAAGTCCCACTGGAACTTGCACTACAAAGACTCAAAAAAAGAAAATCTAAGCCAACCTCTTTTGAAAAAGAAAAAGAAAAATTCACAAAGAGATTAATAACCGGTTTTGAAGAGACTTTTAAAAACAAAAAAAATGTTATAACCTTAGACGGGGCACAACCGGCAGATATACTTACAAAGATCGCCTACGCAAACGTTAAGCAATTTATTAAAGATCAAGATTTAACGCAAGTTTGATAATTAAAGATACTTGAAATCTACCTACTAGAGATAATTTTTTTCTTCCGTTCGTCCTGAGCTTGTCGAAGGATGTAAAAAACTCATAAAAATTTAAATAATGTTTTTAGAAAAGATTTTTATCCAAAGATTTTTGTGTTATAAGGATTTTAGATCCTTCGACAAGCTCAGGACGAACGGAAGAGGAAATACATCTGCTAGTACTTTTCAAATATTTTGAATTACCAAATTCGCGTAAAATTTAACATAGAAAATATATGACTAAAAAAAATACAAATAAAACAACACAAATTCCCACTGCGCAACTGTTAATTGGCACGCATGCGCACCTGGTTGCTCATGTTACCAAAGAGCTGCAACATATTTTTTGTCAAACGTGCGCACAAGATACAAAAAAACACAAACACTGCCCTGTGTGTAAACAAATAGAAAACCAACAATATCATGGGGCCATATGGATAAAACCGGAGAAAAAATATACTCGTGATCAAATACAGGTCATATTTGATACCATCTCTTTTAAGCTCCAAGAGGGAAATAAGTTATTTTTTATTTTGCAGCATGCAGACTTTTTAACCGACGCCTGCTCAAATAGTTTATTAAAATCTGTGGAGGAACCTCCACAAGGATACCATTTTATATTCTTGGCAGAACGACCAAGTCTCATCTTGCCCACAATAAAATCACGCTGTATGGTTAGATCTTTTTATGAGGGCCAACAGGAGCACAACCAAAACCAACTTACAAGCATATTCAAAAACAATACAGTCTGCTCCCCAGATGCATTTTTAAAAATACTGGATCAAGAAAAACCAAGTGAGAAAGACACCGTGGAGATTATAGATGCTCTTTTGAAACACTGGCTTGCCAAAAGTAAACAGGCTATCTCAAATGACGACCAACAAACACATATGTTTGCACTCAGCAAAGTTAACAAACTCAAACAAGCTCTTACCTACTCTCCTATGCCTGGCAGCAGCAAAATCTTCTGGCGAAACTTATATTTGCAGTTTAAGTAGCGCAAATTATAGTTACAACCTTTTTTGCTATTTTTACTTAATACAAATTATAGCTTGCAATCGTGCTGTACATAGGGCCATCGGGAGTGAGCACAGACTCTTTTAACACAAACGCAGTAACATCAAACGATAACGCCTGGACCTGGAACTTATCTACTGCATGCAAAAAAAGTTCTTTATCTTCAATGTTTTTCACACGAGCAATTGTTATATGATTTTTAAAGTCTCGATCTTCCGGTTGCAAAAGCCAGGATAATTCTTGTTCAATCTGTTTGGCAAGTATCGACAAACAAAAACAATCAAGATCAGCAAACAATATTTTTGTTATGCGCCGAGTTGGCAAAACACCTAAACCAGAAAGTGTCGCCTTGCACGCATTTGCGTGTATATTTTTTAGTGACTCAGTTATCTTGTCAATTGTATCTTCAGACACCGAGTCTAGAAATTTTAATGTCACATGTAAATTCTCAGAAGATGTGCAAGTCCCTGTAAATAATTCTCGTTTTGTAAAGTGCACACAGATAGTCTCAAGTTCTTCTTTTATGTGTTGAGGTATCTCAACAGCAACAAATAAACGTCTATTCACTTTTTTTTCCATGAAAATCAGCCTCCTTTAATAACAGCCATAGGTCTTAGTCGCGCAACTTTTTTTGCCAGCTTTGCTGCATGCACAACCTCAACAACATTATCAACATCTTTATAAGCAAGCGGCGCCTCTTCAGCCAACCCAGGATCAGACTCACATCTTATAATAATCCCTCGTGCTTCAAGTTCTTCTCTCAAGCGTGAACCTCGCACCATTTTTTTAGCCTTTGAACGAGACATTCTGCGACCCGCACCATGGCAGCAAGTTCCAAATGCCGTTTCCATGCATTCAGTAGTACCTGCTAGAACATACGAAGCTGTTCCCATAGTTCCAGGAATAAGCACCGGCTGCCCAACTTTTTGGTATTTTGCAGGAGTCTCTGGAGTGCCTGGACCAAAAGATCTTGTTGCCCCTTTTCTATGCATTACAACTTCTTTTTCTTTGCCATTTACCTTGTGTTTTTCAACTTTGCCCAAGTTATGAGAAACATCATATACGGTACTCAGCCAGGCCTCACTTCCCAAAACTCTTTGCCACGCCTGCCTTGTCCAATGAGCAATAGTATGTCTGTTTGCCCATGCAAAATTTGCAGCAGCTGCCATCGCACCAAAATAATCCTGCGCTTCTTGAGTTTCAAACGGTGCGCATACTAATTCCCGATCAGGCAAATCATATTTCCATTTTGGTAAATTTTTAACCATCTCACGGACATAGTCTGTACAAGTTTGATGCCCAAGGCCTCTTGAGCCACAATGGATCATAACAGTAACGGCACCTTCTGATAAGCCAAATGCTTGTGCTGCCGCCTGGTCATAAATTTTTTCGACATATTGAACTTCCAAAAAATGATTCCCAGCACCCAACGTTCCCAACTGATCACGGCCTCGTTTTTTTGCACGATCAGAAACTAGTGAGGCTTGAGCCACTTGCATACAACCTCTTTCTTCGCAATACTCCAGATCGCTTGCATCTCCATAACCCATGCCAACCATAAACTTCGCACCATCGCGCAACACTTTATTAATATCTTCCAGTTTTAGCTTCAACTTACCACCTTTGCCAACGCCAGATGGTATTGCATGAAAAATTTCTGTTGCAAGTCTTTGCATATACGGCTGCAACGTAGCTGCATTTGCATTTGCAACCAATAATCTAACACCACAATTAATATCGTACCCTATCCCACCAGGAGATATAACTCCTCCCTCATCAATGGCACATGCTGCAACCCCGCCTATGGGAAACCCATATCCTTGGTGAATATCTGGCATCGCAATAGAATATTTTTTTATTCCTGGCAACGTCGCAACGTTAACCAGTTGCCATAGTGACCGGTCGTTGACAATATCTTCAAGCATTTTATCATTGGCATACACCCGTGCAGGAACACGCATATCTGATCTGAAAGATTTTGGAATCTCGTACAGATAATCTTCCAATTTAATTAAATCATCTCTCGATATTACTTGTTCTGACATTACTCAAAACTCCCTATTTTAAAACTATATATCAAAAACTATATTAGACTGCCAAATCCCATCTATTTTTTTTACCTGCATCTCATGATACGTCACCGCCTTTATCTCAACCACCTCAAATCCCTGTACTTTTATTCCATGCAGTATGGCACAAATTTTATTTTCTGTTACCTCATCAATATCAGCATCAAGATACGCTTGGTCATGCACATCTGACAAATATAAAGCTTCTGACAAAAAATCAACCAAGACAGAATCCAGATCAAACGACTCTATCTCTACCTTATGCCTTTGGGGTAAGTTATTGCAAATCACTCTATTATTTTCTTTTTTACACCCAGGTATTTTTGGCCCTATAACTTGAAACATTCCTATAACAGCGTTACGAAAAAACGCCTTAAGGGTTTTACCATACACTCTGATTTTTATATCTGCAGTATGCGACAAAACCTCAAAATCTTTTCCCATAAAAACTCTCACTTTTTCATAAAAAAACAGTACAATTTTTAATAAGCTATCACAAAAAAAGAAATTAATATAAAATACTCTTATGGCACAAAATATAAAAAATGTTATAAATACTGTTTTTTCTAAGCAAAACAGCTGGAAAATAAAACTCCTACAAAATTGGCCTTCGATTATAGGTAAATTAAAATCCAAGGTAAGACTTGAGAAAATAAATAAAGATTCACTCGTCCTTGGGGTATATGACTCTTGTTGGTTGCAAGAGCTTTACCTGCTCTCTCCGATATTACTCAAGAAAATAAACGAAAAACTAGAAAATCAACAGTTCAAAAGGTTACGCTTTAAACAGGTGGGTATTAAAAAAAATAAACAACAAAAAAAACCCATTAAACAAGAGATTGAAATAAGTGTAACTAAACTCACAAAAAGGGAAGAGGAAACATTACAAAAAATAAAAGATCCAGATCTTTGCCAGGCGCTGAGAGATTTTCTTATAAAATGCCAAAATGGGCAGGAGTCTTAGGGGGCCCAAGTCCAAAACAAGAGATCTGAGATATAAAAATATCTTAATATCTTAATGAGGGGGAAGGGGCAATGAACAAAGTGAAACAGTTAAACAAACGCAAAAAAGCGTCTGTAACTTTATGCATTATAATTTTTTTCTTGCAAGCACACACAACCAACTCAACTAACTCGACAGAAAAATTAGTAGATGAAAAAAAATTTAAAAACGATTACCATAAAGAAATGTGGGCCGTATATCAACAAAAAAAAGATCCACAAAAAGCTTTTGAGCTATTTACAGATCTAGTCAAAAAAAACAAGTACGCCTACAAATGGCTTATAAATTTTCTCCATAGAACAGGTAATAATCAAAAAATAGCATCCATGATCCCGCTAATCAAATCTGCATTCCCAGAACTCATAAAAGATGATCCGGATATAGGATTCATGATTGCATATGCGCTTGTGAGAAAAAAAACAATGATCAAAGGTAAATGTATGCCACTTGTTTACAACAATACAGCCATGGATATCTTAATCCCGCTACACAGGAAGTTTCCAAGCAATCAAAAAGTCGCAGCCCTTACATCTACATTGTACGACTTGAATAACGATCCACAAAACGCTTTAGCAATCTCACAAAAATATTTAAATATCGCAGCCTCTAGACCAACAGATTTTATAGAACATTTTAAAAACGCTGCCCGATATTCAAAACTCAAAAACAAAACAAAAGCCCTAGAATCTGCAAAAAAATGCCTTGAACTGCAACCAAAGTTTTTAAATGGATGGGTACTTTTGGCAACATTACATGATCAACAAGAAAACACACAAAAAGCAATAGATGCTTGCAAAAAAGCACTAGAAATATCTGGGCCAAACAGAATAATAGAATTCATGCTTATACGGTTATTCTTTAAACTAAAAAAGGCGCAACACAGAGTTGGTGAATTTGTCATGAACAAAAAATGCTTTGAAGAAGCAATAAAGCTCATGAGAGAAAAAAAGCATGACAAAGCACTTGATTATATCGACAAATGTTTATCAGAGAAATTAAAGCAAAATAATGTGCCCAAGAAAGATTTGTTGAAGATAAAGGTACTTAATAATAACCCCGCACAAAAAATATAATTAAAAAAAACAAATAAATAATATACTATTAAGAGCATGAGAAAAAATAAAAGGAAACAAAAAAAAATATATAATCGCGTATGCTTTGTAGCGGGAAAGTCTGGCGGACACATAATTCCCGCAATAACACTTGCAAAAAAACTTATTACGAAAAATAAACACACTCAAATATTATTTTTTAGCACCAATAGCACACTCGATCATAAAATAATAAAAGAGGCACAAGAGGCGCTGCCCACTCTTTCGCACATCACTCTCTCACTGGAGAATATCCCGTACAAAAAAATACTGCTATACCCAATGTTTTTTGCCCGCCTTACTATCTCTTTCTTGAAAAGCTTTTTCAAGCTTGTTACAAAGAGACCTGAGAAAATTGTAAGTATGGGTGGATACATATCAATACCGGTCTGCTTGGCCGCGTTTTTACTCAAAATTCCCATTGAGCTCTTTGAGCTTAATGCAACCCCCGGTAAAGCTGTGAAATTCTTAGCGCCTTTTGCAACCAAAATCAAAGTTTGTTTTGAAAAAGCAATCGAATATTTACCCAAAAAAAAATGTATCTTATCAGCATACCCAATACGATTTGAGAATCTCGGATCTGCACATCTTGCACATAAAAACCTTGAACAATGCATCCTCAAGTATGGGCTTTGCCCCCAAGTATATACTATTTTAGTCTTAGGTGGCTCACAAGGCTCTATTTCCATAAATAATTTAATCAAGCAACTTTTTATAAGCAATCCCCACTTGGCACAACATATACAAATCATTCACCAGACAGGAGATAAAGACACAACCGACTGGAACGATTTTTACAAAAAAGTTAGCGTCAAATCTCACGTATTTCAGTTCAACAGCGCTATAAGCACATATTACCAGATTGCCAACACCGTCATATGCAGATCTGGAGCGGGAACCCTGTTTGAGACTATTTTTTTTGAAAAAAAGTGTATCACCATACCACTAGAAACCGCAACAACAGCCCATCAAGTCGACAATGCAAAGGAAATAGAAAGAAGATTCCCCGATCTGGTAACAATGGTACGTAAACAAGAAGGGGCAAGCAAACTGGACTCTGTTATACAAAAGCACTTGCAGTCCTATGGGCATATCCCCATCCACAGCTCCAACAAGACCCAAAACGCCCAAGGAAATATATTACAAATATAAATTATTGCCAAAGCCAGTACCCCTTTTGACACGCAAAAAAATTTATGGCATATTTATTGATAGTTAAACAACAAAATTAAATAACGAAGGCTAAATGGTAAGGTTGTATCTTTGTTTTGTATAGAATAACCATTAAACATTTTGACTTATTTTAAAAACTTTGTTGTATTTTGTTGTATTTTATTGTGCTATATAATATTGTAATATTTTTTAATTTTTTATCGGAGGATAAACCATGAAAAATCGTAAATTACTATGCTTACTTTTATCAGGAGCTCTTGCCTTGCAATCAAGCGCAGTTTTTGCAACAAAACCAGAAACACCAAAAGCAGCGCCAAAAAAAGTAGTTGTATCTAAAAACAATAACAAAGATGCGCTTCACTTTCTGCCAAGCTGGCTAAAGCCTAATATATGTACAAAATTAAAAAGTTGGTTCAATTCAGCAAAAAGCAAAACTCAAGAACTATACAATAAGCACCCTAAAAAAACAATAGCAGGCGCATCATTAGGTATACTTGCTATTCTATCAGGTGCAGCTACAACTGTATACAAAATTATAACCAAAAAATCTCAACCACAACCTCAAAAAAAGACTTCTCTTTTGGTAAAAAGATTATTGTTTGGAGGAGCATTAACACTCACGTGTTTAGCAATGTACATCATTAGAGCACTAAGGACTGAAAACAAAAAGCCCGGTGAAGATGACTCAGAACCAAAAAAGCCTGGTGAAAAAGTTAAAGTAACAACAAAAAAACCTGTAGAAAAAAAGAAAAAAGAAGAAAAAGAAGGTTTATTTACTGGTTTTATGAAGTCCATGAAAAACAAAGTAAAAAAAGCAAAAAAAGCTTTCTTCAGTTATATTCCATTCATTAAAACATCTAAAAAAGAAGAACTCGATTGGTCAACCAAGGACGAAGAAAATGAAATAGAAAATGATGAAGAAAATGACGAAGAAATCGAAGAAGAAATTGAAGAAGAATTCGAAGAAGAAGATGAAGAAGAATTCGAAGAAGAAAGCAAGATAGACAAGAAAGAAGAAAGCGAAAAAGATAAGAAAGAAGAAAGTAAGATAGAGAATAAAACAGATGAAAAGCTAAAAAAAATAAATAAAAAGTTTGATAACATAAAAAAGAAAAAAGAAATTAATCAACAACCGATCCCTAAGATAAACAAACAGAAGCCAAAACATTCCGATAAGTTTAAACAGTTAAAGGAAAAGCGTAAAAAAGAAATGCCGGAATTAAAGAAACTTTATGAAAAAGTCATAAAAAAATAAGCCGACTTTACAGCTGTAAAATATTCCCCCGGATTTTTATCCGGGGGTTTCAATTAAAAAAAATGTATTTAAAATATAAAGAAGCGTTTGTAGTAAAGAAAAAGATTAATAACCATATAACCAAATAGCAGGATTAAAAAGTGAAAAGAAATAAGATACTTCACACTACACTATTTTTATTGATATTCATACAAAATAGCGCTTCAGCTAATATTTTTTCGCGCATTTGGGAGTCTTTAAACCCAAAACACCTAATTGCGAAAATAAAAGCTAAAACGAATAATGTAACAAAAAACATAAAGAATAGCTCTAAGACAGCCAAACTGTCACTAGGCGCGGGCGCTATTTCCCTTGCTTCTGTAATAGCTGTTGTTTCCTACAAGCTTTTTTCTAAAGGCAACACTAAAGTAAAAGATCTTTCTTTCTGGGGCAAAATAAAAAATAAACTATTTTCAAGCAAACCTTCAGCTAAGTTATTAACAATTCTTGGGACTGGTGCAGTATTATTTTCACTTTTTGCTTTACTTTACAAGCTGTTTAAAAGAAACAGGGGAAATAAAAAAGAAGATGACGACAATAACGATCCGTCAAAGCCAACAAACCCTACAACTACTCAAAAAAACCCTGGAAAAATCAATAACAGTAGCAACAAAAATCCCAAAGACCCTAAAAACCCTAAAAATAATGTCCAAAAAAATAATAATGTTAATAAGCCAGAGCAAAAAAACCAAAACCATCTTAATAAGATAAAAGATCAGAGAATAAAAGATCTTGAAAACCAGATACTTGATCTGAACCAAGATTTTCAGAATACAACTAAAATTAGTAAAGGTTGGAATAAACTCGTATATGATAAACAAAAAATTATCGATAATCTTGAAAAACATGATCAAGAAAACAAAAAGAAAATAGAAGATCTCGAAAAACTGGTCTCTGGAAATCAAAAAATAAATCAGGGCATAAATAACAGAATTAAAAACCTTAGCGATAAACTTAAGACCCAAGATGATCAGGATAAGCTCATATTAAACAAGCAAAAAAAGATCGATGACCTAACAAAACAAGATCTAGAGAACAAAAAGAAAATAGAAAATTTTGAAAAACAGATCTTTAACCTAAGAAAAAAACATTCATTTGATCCCCAAAAATCAAAAGATCTCGAAAAATATATATCCGATCTTAAACAACTTAATAAAGAAGAAATAAAGAAAAATAAAAAGACCCTTCAACAACTTCAGAATGAGCGGGATAAATTAAAACAAAATAATGTGAAAATAAGATTTGATTACAGCAAGTTGCTCGAAACTCAGAAAAAAAGCTTTGCAAAAGTAAAAAAATCAAGAGACGAAAGAGAAAAACAGGTTAACGAAATAAATAAGTTAATACAAGAAAAGAAAAAACTACAAAAAAAAATTAAACTTCTAGGAACTCCAAAAAACAAAGCCAATAAGAGGGACAGTATTGATTCAGTAGAATTAAACAATTTTATAAAGGAAGAAGAAGAAAAGTATAAGAAGAAAAAAGAAATCCAAAAAGACCCTTGGATACAAGAAGCAAAAAAGCTTGTAGAAAAAACAACACCCGAAAAAGCAAAAAAATCCACCCGAAATCTTCCAAATTCAATAAAACCTTTAAATCAACTAACAAAGAAAAAAGCTTTCAAAAAAGAACCTACTGTAGAAGAAATAGGACAGTTTTACAATCAACAACAAAAACAAATAGAATCAAAAAAGAAAAACAATAAACTTCCTTTTGGGCAAATTATTGATGAAATAGACACAAATTCAGATTCAGATTCCGATACAGACACAGATTCAGGAACAGAAACAGAAACAGAAACCGATTCAGATTCAGATTCAGGTGATTATGAAGATTTTAAAGACATTACAAATGGGCAAAAGAAGAAAGACGAAAAGACTAAAAAGAAACAAAAAAATTCTGATAAAAAGCATGCCAAAAGCGAAAGTTTACTAGAAATAGAAAGTCTAATTAGAGATAAGCAAACAAAAAAATTCTCTAAAACAATTAATTTGAAGCGTTTAACCAAAAGCCTTGAAGGCTTGAATAATTCTAAAAAGCGTAATCAAACAATGCAACGTAGAAAAGAAAAAATCGTGCTCTTTAAAAAGCCAAAATCTATAAAACTTACAGAAAACAAACCGAAAATATAAGAAGCGTAAAAAGCAGGTACAGAAAAAAACGAAAAAAATATATTGCAAAAAAATTAGATAATTAATTAAACAAAAATGTTTATAGCATGTGGGTCAGTTGCAGATGTCGGCTGGCCCGTTTTTTTATTAATACATATCTCTTGTAAAGACGGGTCATAAGAGAAGTTTTTAATATTAAAATTAAGTTCTCTATTAAGACCTATCCATATAGGAAAAGCGGTACGAAGTGGATATATGTTCTTTCCCATTGGCTGATTATCATCACGCCCAATATACACGCCAGTAGTTAAAGTTGGAGTAGAACCGATAAACCAGCACACTCGTGAATCATTGGTTGTTCCAGTTTTACTTATTGCTTCACAAGTTACCCACTTTTGTGGAAAATATTTTTTTATTCGCTTAAGCCCAAGCTGTAGTACTTTGGAAACCTGGCCGCTTACTCGAGCATTAATAACTCTTTGGGCGTGACGAGTATATTTGAAAATCTTTTCTCCAAGATTGTTTTTAACCCATTTTATGCAATGAGGCTCTACATAGGTACCATTATTGGCAAACGCATTGAACATTGCAGTTGATTCTTTCAGAGTAACATCAATACACCCCAATGCAATAGACGGATAAGGTTTTAACTCGCTGCTAAAATTAAATTTCTTCGCAAGATCTATGACATTGGTAATACCAACTTTCAGTAACGTTTTTATTGCCAAAATATTATTAGAAATAGAAAGTCCCCACGCCAATGTCATTCGACCATCAAAATCACCGTATGCGTTTTTGGGCCTCCAAAATGAGCCATCATGACACTCTATTTCCAAAGGCTCGTCAATCTCAACGTCACAAAAACTTAAACCCGACATTAAAGCCCTGGAGTACAAAATCGGCTTAAAAACAGACCCCATCTGGCGCTTTGCCTGAAAAACTCTGTTATACTGTGACTTTTTAAAATCTGCACCACCAATAAGTGCTTTAATCTCTCCCGTTTGCACATCAAGCGAGATAAGCGCACCATTTACTCTATCAGATATTTTTTTCTTTAATTTCTGAATATTCTCATAAAAACTTTTACCAGCAAGTTCTTGGGTGCTTCTGTGCAATGTGGTCTGAACGAAAAGCCCTTCTGCGTATAACCGTTCTTTTCCTACCAAGTTTTGTAAAAACATTCTTATATGCTCTTTTAAATATGGGGCAATAGTATTGTGACCATATGCTTGTAAGGTAACGGGAATTGCTTTTGCCTGCTTATACTGACCCTCGGTTATAAACCCCAGTTTTTTCATTTTAAAAAGAACTGAGTTTCTGCGTTTTTGGGCAGATAACGGGTACGCAAAGGGCCAAAATCCCTCTGGTCTTTGGATGTTACCAGCCAAAAGCGCAGCCTGCTCTAAAGAAATCTCAGATACATCTTTTTGCCAGAAACGTTTGCTTGCAGCCTGTACTCCATAAACCCCTCTTCCAAAACAAACATGATTTAAATAGGTCTCTATAATTTGTTCCTTGGAAAATTGACGCTCAACAAGCAATGTATAGAGCTGCTCTTTTATTTTTCTTTTAAACGTTTTTTTTGCATCAAAAAAAAGTAGCCGAACCAACTGTTGCGTAATCGTGCTTGCCCCCTGCCCCATTCTTCCAGAACGAATATTTTTCCACATAGCTCTGGCTATACCTTTAAACGATAACCCACAGTGGCTGAAAAACTTCCAATCTTCTATTGCAACTAATGCGTTAATAAGATGTTTAGGCATTCTATCTAAAGAAACCGGCTCTCTACGGTCAAGTTGAAACCGAGCCCACTCATTCCCCTCATCATCCAACAAAATAGTAGGCTTTCGAGGGTCATACTGCTCAAGTGCAGAAAAATCTACAACCTTGTTGTGAAGCACAAAAAAAACGGCCCCCAATACAAACGCAAAGCACAAGCACAAAATTACAAAAAACAATCGAAACACACGCATAATTATCACATATTCTATTTTTTTATACGCGAGTTCAATAATTCAACTAGTACCCACTGTGTCGCGAATGATATAAAAGACGGCCCTCCAGCCGTTGTCCCTGAGCTTGACGAAGGGTTTATATTTTTCTTAATTTTTTGTTTTTGTCCTTATCTTTATTCTAATATGTCAATCTAATAACTCAAAACACGTAAAAAAATAATACTTATATGAAAAATTTATTAAAATAATTATAATATAAACCCTTCGTCAAGCTCAGGGACGACGGCTGGGGGCCGCCTTTTATATCCCCCGCAAAACTACACAAGGTACTAGCCTAATTGTCAAGCACGCGTTTTTTCAAGTAAAAACCTAAAACCAAATATCTTTAATTCACCCATTAAAAATAGCCTGAAACCGTAAAAAACGCCATGGTTTTTTCTCGAATCTTGCAAACCCTGGGCCCACCATATAATATGTATATTATTATGAGAAAAAAGAATATTACGCAAAGCGCATACATATACCCTATTGCATTACTACTATTTTTATTAGATATTTCTCTTTTTACCCTGCTTGGAAAACATACAATAAACTCAACGCTTTGTTTATACGTGGTTCTCCTGCTCAACCAAAACAAAAAATTGCCCTTTATATTTACCGCTTTTTTACTATCCTTGCAATACTTTATATATTTCCCCCACACGCTAACCCCTTTTTATTATATTATTCCCTTATCTATTTTAGCAAAGTGGGCCAACATAATACTTCAAAAAACACAAATCATTAACTATGTGCTTATAGCCTTATTCATTGTTGCCCAACAGCTCTTTTTAGAGCCATCTTTATACGGGGTAAGCATCGAAAAATACTATACTTTTTATAAAATTTGTGCTAATATATTAGTAGTAGCAATTTTTTTGAAATATACTAAAGGTAAACTAGGCGATCGCTTGTAAGAGATTCGCTCTTTTACAAGAGGAAAGTCCGGACTCCTTTCGAACAGGGTACCTTAGGAGAATCTTTCAACTAAGGGGGGCGTAAGCCCATGGAAAGTGCCACAGAAAATAACCGCCAGCAAAGCCTTGTGCTAAGTTGGTAAGGGTGAAAACGTGAGGTAAGAGCTCACGATATAGATCAGTAATGGCCTATAGGGGTAAACCCTGCCTGGAGCAAGGCAAATAGCATGCTTTGACGTGTTCGATGTCACTTAAGCATGCGGGTTAGTCGCATAGATAAATGGTTGCCACTTTCGCAAAGCTCTTATGGGTTTTGTGAAAGACAGAATCCGGCTTATTGTTTGCCTTTAGAAACAAGACCCTTCGTTACCCCTTTTTCGCTCTTCGTTAAACTCAGAGCTTTAAAGGGTACTCAGGGAAATCGGGGGGCTATTATTTGCCTCCAGAAAATAGTTTAAACGGCCCTTACTTAAGGGCCGTATTTTTGTATACGCATGTATAGGCTAGATAGGTTAGAGTAATGCGCTTGAAACACACCAAAATTACCAAAAAGTCTTTAAAAAAATATATTTGGATTGTTATATGGGCAGCACCATTTGTGAGCTTTCTACTAGGGTATCTGGCCATAGGCAAGCTATTTCAACCAAAAACTTTTTCTACCCCTGCCATTGTCGGCAAAAAACTCCAACAAGCAATTTCCATTCTTTCAGATCGCAAGCTCAATATAAGGTTTCTTGCCAATAAAGAAGAGCCCGATTTACCTAATAATACCATTTTAAGCCAAAAGCCGATCGCTGGCCGCGAAATAAAACCCAATCAGGCTGTTTATGTAGTAGTATCAAAAAAACCTCATAAAGTACCATGCCCACACTTAATAAACAAACACAAAGACAAAATAGCAAAACAATTAAACCCTAAAAATATCCGTAATAGAAGCTACTACTTGCCGAGTAATTACCCGACAGATCACTGCATAGCACAGCACCCGACTTCCAATACTCCACTTAAAAAAAACAATGTCATAACATACCTGTCCCAAGGCAACCAAAAACCTGTTGTATTTCCTAACTTCAAAGGCAAAAATCTTGAAAAAGTACTAGATTTTCTCAAACCATACACTAATATTGCAATAAAAATTGTCACCCCATACAATAACCAAAATAGCAAAAATACCAATCCAAGCGCACAAGATCTTGTTATCTCTGATCAAAGACCCCTGGCCGGATCCATAGTCCATTTGCACAACACAAACAAGTTGCTTGTCCACTTGCAAACAGACAAAATACTTGACACTATAAACCAATAGCCCGTACACTATAAAAAATTTCTATAATTTTTTTATATTATCGCAATTTGTGGGAGGAAGAATATGATAAAGAAAATAACTCTGTATGCATCTTTTTGCTGCTTGGCACTTGCTACCAAAAACACATTCACCATGCAAAAACAAAAAGAAACCAATAATATAACTTCAAAAAATCAGTTGCTCTGTGAGGCAATAACGAAAAAAAATAAACAAGAAATTAAAAAGCTTCTTAAAAGTGGGACCAACCCAAATACATACTATGAAACAAACGGAAAAAACTTCGAAAGCATGGCAAACAGAAGAGGTATTAAAAACTGCAAAAAACTTCTTATCCCAATCATTATTATCGCCACAGCAAAGTCTGATTTAGAAACCATCAAGTTGCTTGTCAAATACGGCGCTAAAGCAAGTGCATCTTTAAAATTTAAAACTAAAAACAACATACAAGACAGTGACATGTCGGCACTTTTTTTTGTTAATAACAGAAAAAATAGAAAAAAAGAGATATGGCAATACCTACTAAAATGTGAAAAAAAAGAAAGCTAATACAAAAACTAAAAAGCTATCTTAAAAAATTATTGTAAAAGGGCCCTTACGAGAGATTCAACCGGTTGGTCCTCGAAAATAATAGCATAAATTGTCTCGAATAACCTAAATTTGGGTATTTCTTCTTTTCGAATCAACAACTTGTCACCAATTATTGTACTATGTGCCATTTCGTAGCCTTTTTCGCCTTTTTTAAGACTAGCAATCAACTGGGTCATCTGATACACAGACTTGACCGTGTTTATACCTTCGGGTACTGCGCTTTGGGATAAATTACCTATTTTTGAAAAAACTTCTTTGGCCTCTTTGAGTGTTTTGCCTTGTCCCAAAAGACGGCCAAACATGAGATTACGGCTCGAGCCGCCCATGCAGGTCGCAACCAAATCACCAATGCCAGACAGACCATACAGGGTCTTTTCTTGTGCGCCCAACAACTTTGCAAACAAAAGCATCTCCTGCAAAAATTCGTGCAATGCAAACGCTTTTGTATTATCGGCATGGCCAGCACCATCAAGCATACCAATCGCGATAGCAGCTACGTTTTTCAACGCCCCACCAATTTGTAACCCCAGTGTATCTGTAGTAAAAAAAGTCTTAAAATAGTCGTTTGACAATATTTGTGAAATATTTTGCGATAATTTCTCATCTTTAGAAGCAATATCTACCCCAGTTACCTGCTTGGCAATTATGTCTTTGGCAAAACTTGGGCCTGAGACTACAACTTTTTTAACGCTACTTTGAAAAATATCGTCTATTATCTGGGATGAGAAAAGTAGCGTTTCGTTTTCTATCCCTTTACTTAAAACCACCCATGTTTGTGTATCACTAAAATATGGCTTTGCTTTTTGCAATACTGAACGTAAAAATGCAACCGGTGTTGCCTCGAAAATAATCTCGCACCCATCCATAGCTTTTTCGATATCTATAAACGGCTTTATATTCTCACTCAATTTTGCATCTGGAAAATAGGCCTCATTACAATGCTTTGTCTCAACTGATTTGGCAACCATTGGATCATAACACCACATGTTTACTTGCAAGCCATTATCAGCCAATAATGCAGAAACAGCTGTTGCAAATGCTCCTGAACCGAGCATACAAACTTTCTTCATATATTTTCATACTCCCCTTATACACCAAAATTTCTTTTTCTTTTTACATAGTTTGTAAAAACTTTTTCCAATTTAGTACCATCAATTTCTGGCCACATACAATCTAGAAAACAAAATTCACTATAAGCAGCCTGGTACAATAAAAAGTTGCTCAATCTTATCTGTCCGCCAGTTCGTACTATTAAATCTGGCTCAGGAAAATTCCCTGACCATAAATTATTATAAAACGTCTCTTGCGTAATGTCTGACTCATCAAGCTCACCTGATTTAACTTTTGATGCAATACGTTTCACACCACTTATTATTTCCTGTCTAGCTCCATAACAAAACAAAAAATTTATGTGTAATTTATCAAATTTATCAGTCTCTTTCTCTATCTTATTGCAAGAAGGCAAAATGCTTTCTGGGAACAACTTTCTGGCACCAACAAATTGCGCACGCACCTCTTTTTCTTTAAACTCTTTGAGCAAAGCATCTGACTCATCAACAAGCATGTTAAATAAATATTTTTTCTCTTTTTCTGACCTCTTAAAATTCTCAAGGGAGAACGTATACAAAGAAAGATACTTTATTCCTTTATTCAAACAAAAATTTGCAACCTTTTTAATTGTCTGAACCCCTTCTTTGTGACCCAACACCTTCAACAGGCCTTTTGATTGTGCCCAACGACGATTTCCATCCATGATGAATGATATGTGCTTTATCATTATTTAGCCTTTAAATCTAGGTTCCGTTGACTTTTCAAAACTATAAAAATTTTGCATGATAACACCAGTGAAAAAATGTTTTAAACAAACAAAAAAGTGCTATCATGCAAAGAGAGTATATCATGAATGAAGCTTGGATTAAAATATTGATTTTTTTTGCTAACACCCACAAATTCACAATCTTCGTGATTAACCAAATCAGTCTTTCAGATAAAACTCTTACTACTATAGCAACACCTTATAAGTAAAACGGTAAAACAGATTACAGTAAAAAAAATACCTAATAATTTAGTAAGACCTCTTGGTAGAAAGTCTACTCCTGGTAGAATTATACCAAACAACTTAGAGGAACAACTCGCAATGAAACAGGTTATGTCTAACCCATATCCTTCTGAAAATGGTGGAAAAATCATTTCAAAAATAAAGATGTCTGACCCAACATGGCCTGAAGAAGGTTGGGTAAAAATGCAATACCTTGTAAAATATGTAGATTCTAATGGAAAAACGATTAGGATTAATATACATTACATATTCAACAAAATATTAGATGCATTTGATAATTTTAAATTTAAGTAAAGTTTTTAAAGAGGGTTTCTAAATGAAAATAAAATGTATTTCTGACAAAGGTTGTGGGGGCTTTATTGAAAAAGGAAATATTTATAACGTTTATGCCATTCTTATGTATAAAGGCGGCTTAAGTTTTTTGGTGTCCGAAAACTCTGAGTATCCGATGGATCATCCAATAGAATTATTTGAAATATTAAGTAATTATTTGCCTCCAATATGGTACTTTAAATTTATAGATTCCAAAGAAAGTAAAATGCGAAAAGACCTTTTAACTGCTATATGGGGATATAAAGAAATAGTTTTCGACCAGGATCACTATTATAATCTTCTTGAAAGAGAATCCGAGCCAACTAATATTTTTGCTAGAAGAAAAGAAGAAATAGACGAATATGAAGAACTATTAAAAAACAACTAAAAGGCTACTTATGAAAGTAAAGTGTATTGCAAATACTGGTGGATCGCTTTCCCAAAAAACTATAGATGCTGGCTATAAAAAAGATTCTCAGCTCAACGTTAAAATAGGAAGTAAATATACAGTTTACAGTATGATAATGAGGGGAGATTCTTTAGATTACCTTATTGTGGGAGAATCTTTGGAGGCTCCTTCATGGTATCCAGCAGAATTATTTGAAGTAACTAATCATTTATTGCCTATGACATGGCTATTTACTTTTGATAAATACAAAAATTATAAAGGTGAAGATTCTCAAATTGCGATTTGGGGATACAAAGAAATGATATCTGATCCTGAACATTACATTGCTTTAACTGAGGGAAAACAAAAAGCTTTGGAAGTCTTTATTAAAAGAAAGCAAGAAATAGATGAATGTGAAGAATTGAGGTGGTTTCAAACAAAAAAATAAAACCTTGTTCTATTTTAGTTTTGGAAATTTGGTTCTTGCAACATCTAATTACCACTTTGCCACAAAAAAGAACTCCAATTTGCTTAACAAATACCATAAATCCGGTATAATATTGGTAAGCGGAAAAACTTACAAACAATGACTGGGGAAAACAACAATAATGTTATTTAAAAAAATACCTTCTATAATTTTGGCTTTAAGTTTATTTACAAACTCCTTTGTTAAATGTGATGAAAACAGTTCATCAAGATATAAAAAGAATTTAACTATAAGCGCATATCTGGTTTTATGTGCTTACTCTACAAAGGAAATTGTGAGGTCAATATTAACAAACATGAATTTAACTGAACTAAGAACTTATCCGAAAATTAATAAATCACGTAAGAACAACCCAAAAAATGATTC
>JBHPCA010000021.1:0-25795 GCA_042576225.1 Candidatus Babelota bacterium | reverse complement strand
GATCGTATTGCATAATGCAGTAGGTTTTGTATATTGCTGTCTTGAAGCCATCTCAGCTTCGCTTTATGCAAGTACTCTATATCTTCAATTTTGCTTTGACAGTGAGGGCATGTATATTCGCCTGAATTAAATCTGTTTTTAAGGCAATCTTTATGCATTATGTGCCCACATGGTGCGAGAACAACAAAACTAGTGTCGTTTTTATCTATAGTTTGGTTGCATGAATGGCACCTTTTTCCATGGTACGACAAGCTATCGAATTCCAGCGGTGTTTTTCGATTGTCCAGATCATGGCACATCTTTTCGAACTTTGCTTTTAGCAACGTTTCTACAATTCCAAGATCATAAAAGCTTTTGTCCTCATAGTATTCAGCTAATTCAAGCGGAGATTGTATTCTTTGGTAGATATTTGCGCCATGCATAACTAAATATGTGATTATTTCTTTGTAGTTTGTTGTGTCAACATATCTATTTTCATATATTTTTTCCACTAAAAACTTAAGAGCGGTGTGTCGCCTAAGATCACGTGGGGCTTTGCGCACCATAAGATTTACATTGGCACCTTTTTCCACAAGTAACTTAACCATTTGTAAGTGTCCACGTTTGCATGATTTAATAAGGAGATTTTCTATGTATGTAGATCTTCTGGCATTGAGCGAGAATAGATATCTTGCAACTTGTATGGCATTATTTTTTATTGCAATGTCCAATGGATATACGGCGTAAATTGGAGTTACCTTGTTTTTTGGAGTTCCAAACTTTTTTCTATTTATATTTGCTCCATCTTTAATCATTTTTTTTAAGCCATCTAAATCGTCGTTTTCGCAATATTCAACAAGTTTTTTATTAAAGTGGTGTTTGTCAAAAATTTTCTTGGCTGTGTTTGTTATTTTTTTGTAAATGTTACCTAATTTACGGGGTTTTATCTTCTCCTTACTCGTAGACTTTTCGGGATCTTTGGGGTGCGGCTTAGGAGGCTTGTTATCTGGTTTGTTAGTACTGGGACCGGTTTTTGAATCAGGCTTTGGATTATCTTTATTAGAGTTGGAGCCTCGGGGCCAGAATATTTTTTTGAGTGCAAAAATAGTTGTTGCCAGTAGTGAAATAGCACCTGTTACGAGTAATCCCTTCTTTGAGGTGGTTGCGCGTGCTAATGTAGATGCGCCATTTTTTGTCTTTTCCCATATAGTTGGTTTTTTAAAGCAAAAGAGCTTGATTTTTATGCTTTTAAGAATTTGGGATGTGCTATTTTTTAGGGCTCTAAAAAAGTTGTGTACATACCAGCTTGTATTGTGTGAGTTTGAAGCAAGTGTGTTGCAAGTTATGGATATGGCAAGTATAGTGCATAATAATTTTTTCTTTACCATTTTTAATCCTTTATTAGTTTTTTGTTTCTTTTTAATATTTTGTCCCCTATTTTTCCAAGCTCTTTTTTAGGCAAGAAGCTTACTATATGTGATGTTATTTCTGATGGTATTCTATCTTTTACAAGCATACACTTGAGGTAGGCCATGTTTAAGAGATTTTGATAGAACTTTTTGTTTTTCATTTTTTTAGCATAATCAAGCTTCTCAAGCAGATTATTGTTTTGCGTGTTGCCTGTATTGAGCCAGCGCATTAACTGGGCCTTAGAAGTTCTAAACCAGTTTGTGTTGGAAAATTTATGTGATATTACGTGGTCTATGGTGTCTATGGAGTCAGTTCCCTTCAGGTATATTATACATGCATCATCTATTGTCAAATTAAATGAGTCCTTTACGTATATTGGGTTATTTCTTCCCATGATGAAGTATTTTGCAGCAAAATTTCTGATTTTTTGAAATTCTGGTAATAACAGGAATTCTTCATTATTAAATGGTATACGCTTGAGGAAGTTGCGAAGTTCGTAACTTGCAACTAATTGGGGATACGTCTCATGTATTTTAAAGATAGTTGGGAGCACTTTTTGTATAGCATAAGGTGGAGTATTTGTGTCCAATATAAGTGTTTTAATCTCTTTTACAAGCTTTTGTCTGCGTTCTGGTTTATTTATTTCTTTGTATTTCTTGTGTGTTAAATAGTTGTGTAGATCACGCTCTTTACGAAATAAAACATTTTGATTTACAATTAACTTATCAAGATGTTTTGTTATTTCTTGTTTGTTCAGATCTTTTGAAAGTTCAACGATTTCTTTTTCTTCGCCATTTTGTTTAATCCAGTCATCGATATTTAATCCTGCTTTGACAAGATATTTGACGATTTCTAGTTTTCCATGCTCAATTGCTCTGACAATATAGTTTTTTGGTGCATAATAAATTATTGCATTTGCTTGCAAGAATGGTCTTATTATATTCATGAAAGATTCACTGTAGTTAAATCTTTTTAGTAGTACATCAAGAATGGATTGATGGTTATGATTTTTTATTCGTAAATCTAAAACGTCTTGGGTTACATAAAACATGATTTCAATGATTGTATCACCAGGTAGATCGTAATTGTTTAGTGCCCTAAAAAGGTGTTCTTCTTTTGTAAAGCCGTAGATAGGTACCTTTTTTTTGATTAAATATTTTATAACGACATTTTGTGAATTTGTAAGTGCTATATCAAGTGCAGAGTATAATTTTTCATCAGTCTCATAGAACGGTATCTTTGCATTAAGGTCTACCTTGTAATGTTGAACCAGCAGTTTAACTAGGTTGAGTTTGCCTTTTTGGCATGCAATAAATAGATATTTTTCCATATTTTCATTCTTTTTTACTTGAACGTCTTCTTGTGTGAGATATTGAACAATTTCAAAGTGAGCTTCTTCAAGCGCTTTATCGAGTCCGCTTTTGCCTTCACCATCTGTTGCATGTATATTGGCACCATTTTTTATTTCTACGAGATAGTTGATAATATCAAAGCGACCATGTTTACAATATTTAAGAAAATGTTTATCTATATCTTTATATGGTTTGGCTCCATGTTTCATTAGCAATCTTATGTGGGGAACTTTAAGATTTGTATTTTCATGGCCAAGTGCTATATCAAGCGCTGAATAACCATTTTCATCTTGTTTATTTATGTCTATGTTCCCGTGGAAAAATTCTAAGGCAAATGTTAAGTCGTTAAGTGGTATATCATTTTTTACTATGTCGTGTAGTGGGGTTTCTGAATTTTCGTCTAGAAACCACCGTGCTTTATGGAAAAGCTCTATCCGTCTAACGCGCTGTTGACAGTAAGAACAGGTATCTTCTCCCGATTCAAATCGATTTTTAAGACAGTTTTTGTGGGCTATGTGACCACATGGCCAAAGGACCACTAAGTTAGTGTCGTTTTTATCAATAGTCTGTTCACACAAGGCGCATTTTTTGTTATTGAGTTTTAAATTGTAAAAGACAAGTGGTCTTTTGCTGTTTTCCATATTTTGATACATTTTTTGGTAATGTGCATTCAAAAGCGTCTTGGTGGTTTCCCTAGAATAAAGCGAATCCAAATATTTTGCTTCCTCAATTGGCGATCTTAGCCTTTTATTTACAAAAAGCGCACATGGATCTTCAAAGTAGATGTCTGCACCATGTGAAATCAAATATTCAATTATTTTTTTACATTCTTTTCTGTAGTCTTTGGTTTCACAATCGAATTGTGGGGAGGACAGTATGTTTCCATGTACGATATTTTTTATTAGTTCCACCAAAATTGGTCGGTTTCTTTTATACGTATAATTTACATCTGCGCCGTTTTCAACCAGTATCATAACCATTTCCAGATTCCCATTTGCGCATGCATGAAAAAGATGTCGGTCTAAGGGCGTATGAGTTAAAGGCCTTTGATTTTGAGATAATAAGTATTTTACGACTTTTAGAGAGTTTGACTCTATCGCAACGTCTAAGGGGTGAGAAAAAATAGAATAATTGACATGTACATTGGAATCGGAGTTAAGTGTGTGACTGAAAAATGGTATGTCTAATAATTCAACAGTAACCTGGGCACCTGATTCAATAGCCTCTTTTGCCCCTTCCAGGTCATCTGTTTTGCAACATATAAAAAGCTTTTTATTAAAGTGGTGCTTGTCAAAAAGTTTCTTAGCTTTGCCTGTTATTTTTTTGTAAATCTTGCTTAATTTACTGAGCTTTGCTTTTCCCTTTTGCGTAGACTTTTTGGGATCTTTAGGGTGTAACTTAGGAGGCTTATTATCGGGTTTATGTTTGTTGATTCCGGGACTTTTTGGATCCGGTTTAGGATTATCTTTTCCAGAATCTGAGCTTCGTGACCAGAATATTTTTTTGAGAGCAAACATAGTTGCAGCCAGCAGTGAAATAGCACCTGTTACGAGTAGCCCCTTTTTTGAGGTGATTGTGCGTGCCAATGTAGTTGCGCCGTGTTTTGTTTTTTCCCACAAGGTTGGTTTTTTGGCGCCAAATATTTTGGATTTTATGCTTTTAAGCACCTGGTATGTGTTGTTTTTCATGGTTTTTAATGCGTTGTATATGCTCCAGTTTGAGTTGTGTGAACTTGAAGCGAGTACATTGCATGTTATAGATATGGCAAGTATAGCGCATAATAATTTTCTTTTTCGCTTCGCCTGAATACTCCGAATCTTTGATTCGGGGATGAAAGGCGTGGCGTCCGTCGAAGCCCCTGTGGGCCGAAGCCTTGGCGAAGGCTTATTGGCGAAGACGGATTTAATTGCCCGGCCTTCCAAGATACTCCGTAGTTTGTTGTTGAGAGCATTACTTTTCACGGATTCCTCCTATTTATGAGTAATTTTTAATTATATCCCTTTATTGTAAGGGTTTTTTAGCAATTGGTCAAAAGCTACTTTTATCTTCTATTTGTTTAATTTTTTGAACCAATAGATAGATAGTATTAGGATAATTACAGCTGATAATCCCAATGCCAGAGGGTTTATAAAATATGTCCTGAAAATGGCCTGCTGGAGTATACCTGCTATGGTTATTACTCCAATGATTGGGGGTATAAGTGCGTGATCCTGTTTTACAAATAGAAGATAGATTGCTAAGGCTACGAGTGCTAACAGTATGCTTTTTATTACCCAGAAGTATATGCTGTCCAGATTGTATACCCCATTAATAGCAAGTCCTGAGAGTATAAATAGGGCTGTGATTATCACATATTTATATTTCCAGTTTTTGTAGATATAGTTGAGTGCTATTGCAAAGAGTATAATAAACGATGTGAAGAGAAGATATCGTATGATGTTTCTTATAAGTATGCTTATAGCCGGGTAGTAGCTTGCGAGGTTGCTCAAATCTGGCCACAATGGTTGCATTGGGGGTTTAAAAAAGTTTATAAGGGCGTACAAGCCAATTGCAGAGATACCAATAAGTAAGGACATAATGGCAGCAGAGCGCCAAGAGAATATTTTTTTAGAGAAATATTGGGGTGTTTTGTAGGTTACGATAAGGCCGATGATGATGCCGAACATCCCGGAGACAAATAATGTGCTGATAAAGAGTGACCCAAGATATTGAATCAGCTGCGTATTAAATGGTTTTATCGGGTCAAAGTTGGCAATTATTTTCATGATAGCATTGGCGTTTATGATAATTGCTGATATGAAGTATGTTAAAAAGCCAATAATCGCATGTTTTTTTGAAAATCGAGTTGTATTTTTCCCCGTTAGTATAACAGCAAACACAATGATGAAAATTAGAATCAGAAGGCAGAGTGAGGTTATAATATTTTTAATGTTTTGCTTATTGCCTTCTTTTCGTTGCCATTCTTCAGGCACATGCACATATCGATAGGCATCGCTTATATCATCACCGTCTATCTGTATAACGATCCGGGCTTCAGCTTTATTGGCAGGAAAGAGTGCTTTGTCAGAGAATATAAATTCCCAGTTTATTCTATTTTTTAGCTTATGTGACTTTGCGGCGATCTCTTTGAGTTTCTTTGGGTCTATGTGCAATACTTGTACAAGATGCGAATGTGCGATTGTTCGTGCTTTATCTTCACTCAACTTTTGATCAATTTTATCTTCAGGAACTTTATGATATATTCGGGTTAGCTTTTTTTTATGATTTATGAACGCGATATATTCTTCAGCTCTATTTTGCAGATCGCCGTCAAATTTCACAAATCGCACAAGCCATTGCGGGCTATCTAGATAAGTTCCCAGTAATTTTTTATAAAGCTTTTTGTTATATTGCCAGACAAATCTTTGCTGTATTTTTTTGCTTGGTTTTTTGTGTTTAGCACTTGATTTGTTCAAGGCCCGACTGGAGTCAAAACTACCGGCCAATATTGGCAGGGCTTGCCACTTATTTTCTTTGGAGTCTATCTGTATGCCACGTTTTTTAAGTCCTTGGGTTGCTATTTTAGTGGCTTCTTGTTGTGTTATATCAAGTGAGGCTGCGTTATGTGCAAATGGTGTGAAAAGAGTATAGCCGGCAGCGCCTAAAAAGGCACCAGCAAAAATGAACCATATAGTTTTTGTTTTGAGTGAGATTTTTTGTTGAGTGATCTTTTTTATTTTTTCTTTTTGTTTGATTTTCTCAGGTGGTTGCCAATATTTGTTTAGATACTTTTGCTTAATTTTTGCCCATTTGCCAGATTTGAGCCTTGAGAGTAAAACAATTAATAGTGGGATTGCACCCAGTAAAATTACAGTTAACTGGTTAACCCAGGCAAATGATGCAGATGATACAAATAATGGGAGTGACATTAAGACCAGGTCATAAACAAAGTGAGTAATAATTGATGGAAGAAGTCCAAATGAAAGATAGACGCCTGCAAACATAAAAGATGGTAAAATAAGTTCTAGAAGCCTTGCATAGCTTGGTTGTGCAGGGTAGTTTGCATGAGCAGCGCCAAAAATAATCGCCTGCAAGATAAATGCAAACGCGATCCACCAGTTTTTTTTACCATATCTTTTTCCTATAAGGGCTGCACAAGCAAGTGGAACTGCTCTGAATAAACATTCTTCCCAAAATCCTGCTCCCAGTGAGTTGGTAAATGATGAGAGCCATGGCAAGTAGTTTGATAATATATTTGGGTCAACAAGCTCGCTAGATGGCATCCACCAGCCCCAAAGTTTTGTGGTGAACAGGTATACTCCAACGACATATGCCAAAAGAAATGGAACAAGTAAATAGCCACTAATGGTTCTTCCGGCAACAGAAGGCGAACTTGCGTTGTTCTTTGACCAAATTTTCCACAACGATATATGATTACCAAATGCTTTTCGGGTTAAACTTTCTGCGGCCATAAAAGAGATGGTGAATAGAAAAAATTTAGAAAGAAATATAAACAATGAAGATATAAGATAGCTTATTAAAAAACTTTGCCCAGAACTTACCGTGTTATAACTCATCCATGCAGAAGGGAGTATGTTAAGTCTGTTTACAAAAAATAAAAATGCGATAAATAATCCTGCAAAAATAGGAACTTTAAAAATAATATATCTACCCTGAAATAAGAAATAAAGACCTATAATACAGCCGCCCAAGAGATATAAAAGCATGATTAAGAATGAAGCAATAGAAGCTATAGCCGTATTTTTTGCGCGCATTTCTTTGTATTTATTTGTGAAGTTTTCAGGTATTTTTACAAAATGTTTAAGTTGTGTGACCCTATCTCCGCTAACGACTATTTTGAGTCTATAAAATCCTGTGCTTGATATTTTATCCAATGTTTTGCCCAATACTTTGTCAGGCCGTTCGTACACAAATGTATGATCACCTCTTTTGCTTGGCTTTACTTCTTTCGAAGATTCAACCAGTTTGTAATCACCAAGGTTTACTCCCCAGTTTTTTACAGCTTCTTGCTCAGCTATTTTTTGTGCTGCTTGCTTGGAAATATCTGGGCCGCTTGTATCCTCCGAGATTATTTCTTTAAAGCCGTATGGTTTGCCCTCATGCGTGAATTTTATATAAGTTTCGTTTTTTTCAAACTCTTTAAAGTGCCTCACGATCCATTGATATGGCATGTACAGACCATCTTTCATCATCTTTATAAATGCTTTTCGCCCGCCACATTCTAGCTCTGCAAATACCTTTGTTCTCTGGTCCACTTTAAATATTGCTGCCTGAGAATGTGTTCCAGGTCCCCAGCTAAACTTTTTTGCCAAAGTATTGGCTTTTTTGATTGCTTGAGCCCTGTCCATTGTTATATCGATATTAACAATAGGCATTGCTTTTGAAAAATATTTCAACGTAAATGCTATGCACCCGAGTGACAGTGCAACAAAGATCACCCAAAAGAATGGCTTTCTTGTTATGCTTGTTTTTGACATAAAGTTCCCTTTCGATTATTAATCAATTATTCTTAATACTAAATTATATGGCCAGTTAATTCCAGATTAACTTTTGAATTTACTTTTTTTGTTGCTATTTAATTTTCCAAATTGGTATCTGTTAAATAGTTATGTGAATAGTGGGAATGTCGAACCTTTTTTGTTAGGGGGATGTTATGAAAAAGTCATTTTATCTAATATTATTTTTAAGCATTATTATTTTTCACTGTAATACGCATGCTATGAAGCGTCCTAGAAAAAGTAAAAAAATAATAACGAGGTCGTATTCGGGCAAGATGGAAGACAAAAACAAGCTTAAGAAGAAAATACGCATAGAGTTTGTTGAAAAAAATGATATAATTATAGGCTTTTTTATCCCAAGAATGTTAGAAATACAAAAATATTCAAAAAAAATAAAAGGTAAAAAATCTATTCTAAGCCGGTATGCGAAACAAATTAAGCCCGAAAATCTATCAAAAATATTTTGTGATGTTGATGAAACATACAAAAAGCGTTGTATGCTAAAAATAAAAGATATAGTAAATACAAAAAATCTGGAAAAA
Organism: Candidatus Babelota bacterium; assembly: GCA_042576225.1. Lineage (GTDB taxonomy): Bacteria > Babelota > Babeliae > Babelales > Vermiphilaceae > GWF2-30-66. Next base: position 17,014 of record JBHPCA010000021.1, on the reverse strand, counting down.
TACACCTATTCTCAGTTTCATGACAAAGAATCTTTATTAGAGGTGTGGAAAAATCTTCAAAAGCTAAAAATTTTTGTGTTAAGAAATGAGATTACAAGTCGTAGCAATAAACGATTCAACAAGCTAGAAGCATACAGGATAGAAGCCATGTATTTAGGTAAATGCGCAGAGTATTACAAAAAAAATTATTCGCAATATCAGGTTTATAACTTAGTTTCAAATTTGGATAAAAATATAAAAATGGAGCTAAATAGTATAAAAGAAAAAGAAAAACTATTTAACCAACACAAGAAGCTTTGCGTGATTATTGATAGGGTCTGTAAGTTTATTAAAGATTGAAGGGAAGGCATTTTTTATTTATTTTTATCTATTGTATTGATACGGCTTTCCCTCAGGTGATATCTATAAATTAGTTATCTTTTAAATGCTTTTGTCGGGAAAGGGGGAAGCTATGGAGAAACGTAGTTCTTTCAGGAAGCTTGGTTCCTGTCTTATGGCCTGCAGTCTTATGCTAATCTTTTCTAATTTATACCCAATGAAGAAGTTCAAAACGAAACTAAAAAAGCTTATGAGTAAAAAAAATAGGGGCATTAGCGTAAAAACAAGTGAGCGGGACCAGTTCATGATAAGTTTTAATGAGAGAAAGAAATCGATAGAGAAATATAAAAAAGCAATAAAAAAAGTTAAAAAAGAGATTGCTGTTTTTGTCGAAAATATTGGGAAAAAAAGATATGCAGTTGTTCTTGAGAATATAAAAGATAGCTGGAAGTGTATGTATGCGTTGCGTGAAGATGTTAAACTAGATTACATAATGTTAATGCTTCCAAAATATTCAAAAAAATCAAAAAGAAACGATTTACTCAGAGCCTTATGCAAGCTGTATACCATTGAGGCATTCATTTTAAAGTTTGAGATTGTTCCTATGCCCGTAGGTGCTTTTAATTACTGTATTGGTGGGCAAATTGAACTATACGTTGACAAAGGGGAAGATATAACAAACAAAGCTTTAAAAAATGAGATTGATCTGAACATGAAAAAAAGTAATAGAGATCTACTTATTGTAATTTGCAAAAAAGAAAAGATGATTCTTGAAAGTCTCAAGTATTTAAAAATCAAAGAAAAGTTGTGTAACGAGTACAATAAGTTAAGAAAAATTTTACATATCTTAAAAAAGGTCAAAGATAATAATCGGGACATTGAATGGATAGAAAACTACTTTGAAAAAGAAAGTGACAAGAAAATTATTATAAACAGAAAAGGTGAGGTAAAATTTCTTGAGCGAAAAGTGAAAAAATGTACTGAAAAAATGCAAAAACTCAAAAGTAAATTTATGCCAAAAATATATGACCAAATAATAAAGAAAACCAAAGAAGGTTACCCGTTCATCCCGATTTTTGTGACAGGCAAAAGCCTTAAGAGCGTGGTAACAAAATTAGAAAAAAAATGTAAAGTTACGTTTGATGAAAAATCTCCAAAAAAAGAACTGCTAAAAGCGTATGAAAATATTATGGTTCTGTATTTGGGGATATTGATGCAGGAAAAATTTAACAAAAATCTTGTTTTCAAGCCGCCTGTAGAGGCTAAGAAGATACGGAATAATCTCTCAGATTGGGTAGATTACCACAAAGAAAACTCTTCAAAGAAAAAATTATATAATCTGGTTGCGTTTTCTCATAAAAAGATTAAAAGCGATTATAAAGATTTGGAGAAAAAAGAAAAGCTGTATAACGAGTATAATCAACTCAAAAGCGTTGTAATTTCGTTGAAAAAGCATGCGCTTGAGAAAACGACTTAGTGTAACGTGAATTCGATAATTAATGCTAATTCAATCTAAAAAATAGTGTAACGATTTTACGCAAAAAACACTCTCAATCCGCTCATCCTGAGCTTGTCGAAGGACCTAATGTATTCCTTTAAAATAATGTTAGTAGGTTAGTAAGTTTTATTATGATACTGGAAAACAACATTTAAAAAACTCAAAAACAACCATAAATTTATCACATTTTTATTAAGAAGTTGATAACCAAGTTTGTGAATTTGCGAAAGAGCTAGTCAATACAATTTTTTATTCAAAGGAATATATTAAATCCTTCGACAAGCTCAGGATGAGCGGATTGAGGGTGTTTTTTGCGTAAAATCGTTGCACTATTTTTTAGATTAAACTTAGGCTAACTATCAAATCAACTATCAAATAATGTTAGTAGCTCATAGACATGGCTGAATTTTTGTACTGCACAAGTAATTTTGGATTTTTCAAGTTTCTGATTTTTAGCAACTAAGATTTTCTCAAGTCCAAACTTTTCCGCCTCTTTTATGTGCATAGAAACCTGGTTAACAGGTTTAATCTGACCAGTTAAGCTTATCTCTCCCAGGGCAATCGATTTGGTAGGCAAGCTTTGTTGAAAATAACTTGAAAGTAGTGCCAGTGCTATACCAAGGTCAGATGAGCTTCCCTTGACTTTAAAGCCGCCGCCTACTTTGAAAAATATGTCGTTGGTGCTTAACTTTATTTTTAAATATTTCTCCAGTATAGCTGCAATTAACACTACCTGTTTGTGATCTATGCCTGAGATAATGCGCTGTGGTATAGTGAGCTTCGATGCGATGGTCAGAGCCTGCAGTTCAAGCAAAAGTGGGCGTGAGCCCTCTATAAAACTTATGAGTGCAGAGCCTGGGCAGTTTGATACCTGGTCAATTAAATGCTGATTAATGTTCGGCACTTCCTGCAACCCATTTTGCACCATCTGGAAAAAACCAAGCTCATTTATAGTGCCAAATCTATTTTTAACTGATCGGAGCACCCGAGTTTGCCAGCGATCTTCACCTTGCAGATAAAATACACCATCGACCATATGCTCCAATGTTTTAGGCCCAGCGATGTTTCCCTCTTTGGTAATATGTCCACTGACGATTGTTGCAATGTCGTTTTCTTTTGCAAGACGCATAAGTAAAAAAGCAGACTCTCTCAATTGGCTTATGCTTCCAGGAGTTGTTCTAGTCTCGTTTGTGTAACAGTTTTGTATAGAGTCTATGATCAACAAATCAGGCTTTTCGCGTTGCGATATTTCTAAGATAGATTGCAAGTCTGCCTGATCAGAAAATAATAAATTATCATTGATGCACCCAAGTCGTTGAGCTCTATTTTTTACCTGCTGCAAAGATTCTTCTGAAGAAAAATAAAACACTGTATAATTTTGTGCCAAATTATTGGAAATTTGCAGTAACAATGTAGATTTACCAATTCCCGGGTCACCAGTTAAAATTAACAAAGAGCTGGGCATAATGCCACCACCAACGACCCTGTCCCATTCTGATATGCCAGAGAGCATGCGTTTTTTGTTCTGAGCTTGGACAGAGCCCAAGCTCACCAAAGAAGGTTGATTCGCGCCCCTTTTTTTTGCTCCCTGAAAAACCCCCGTTTCTTGTTTTATCTCTTTAAACGTTTCCCACTGCTTACACTCTGGGCAGCAGCCAAGCCACTTTATTGCATTGTATTTACAATTTCCACATTGATACGATATTTTTATTTTTCCCATATATTTTTTTTCGCAGGGGCCCTCAGGGCACCTGTATTAACGCGAACTCGACAATTCATGATCTTTGGGATTCACCTGCCATAAAAGGCTTTCCCCCCCGCTGTCCCTGAGCTTGACGAAGGGTTTATATTAAAAGTTTATTTTTTCTAAAAATACTTTGAACTTTTGGCGACTAATTTTGCCATACAAGAAGTCTAAAACTTAAAAAAAGACTAATGTATACCCTTCGTCAAGCTCAGGGACAGCGGGAGGGAATAAGCTTTTTTTCCAGCATAAAAACCTTTCTTTTTTCTAGGTTTTCAAAGATTTCAAATTTCGAGTTTGCCCTATATTAAGTTTCTTTTAATTTCAAATCCGGTGCCTTGTCTATAACGTGACAACTTCTGCATCTTGCCTGGTACCCTTCAGAACCACCAACAACAATATCAGGATCATCATATTTTGCAGGTTTGTTATTTACCAGTCTTTGGGTCAAGTTTGCATCTTTGCCACAGATGGTGCAGATTGCCTGCAACTTTGTTACTTTATCGGCAATTGAAAGTAAAGTTGGCATTGGCCCAACCGGCCTTGCTCTAAAATCAAGTTCATATCCGGCGACGATGATTCTTTTACCCGCATCAATAAGTTCACAAATAATACCCACAATTTTGCCGTCAAACCATTGCACTTCATCTATGCCAACCACATCTATGTTTTTATCTTTTCCCAAGCGCAAAATGTCATTGACGTCTTCAATGGCTTCTGCTTCCAGTTTATTCCCATCATGAGATATAATACATTCTATCATGTATCGGTCATCTAAACTGTGTTTACAAGTCAAGACATTAAGTCTTGCAATCTGCGATCTTCTCAGTCTTCTTATTAGTTCTTCTGATTTACCAGAGAACATGGGCCCGCATATAACTTCCAACGACCCTTTTTTCCTCGCACATTCTGTACATTTTGTCGACATAAGGTTCCTTTTTTTCTATAAAAATTTTTTGGTCTCATTAAAATAAGATAAAGAAAAATAAAGTTTTTTAAAGTGTTTTTAAAGAAAAGTGGCGCAAGCTTATGCCCAACTTACGACATAACTTATTTTACTTGTTTTTTAATGCATTGCAGTAAACATATACAGGGGTATGCTACGCAAATCAATGGAGCGCAACAAAATGTTATTACAGTCTCTATTTTTTGTTTTCTCTTTAGTTTATACGTTATTACGTAGCTTTGCCCATCCGGTTTTACGATATGCACGTTGTAGTAAGTTTTATTTTTCTTTTGGGGGTTTTGGGATTGCATCATACCATTAACGTTTGCATATACAAATAATAGGTTAACCAGTAATAAAAGTATTTTTTGTTTCATCATATTACCCCATGTAGAATTTTGTTTTTATTTTTCACAAAAAATCTTAATATCGCTTAGTTTACCGTTTTTTCAGGTTTTATTAAGTTTTTTGTTATTAGCTTTTTTATTTCTTTATAGCGTGATGGGAGGATTTTATTATTTCTATACAAGCTTTCAAGCATTTCTTTTGGTGACATCTTGAGATAGCTTTTTTTATCTGGATTGGCTTTGTTTTTTATAAGTAAATCAATTATTTTGGTGTTTTTGTATATTGTTGCCAAGTGTAGTGGCGTAAGCCCTGATATATTTGGTTTGTTTACCTGTTTTTTAGAGAGCTTAGGTATTATTTTTTTGAGAACTTTTTTTATAGATTTAGTGCTTTTGTCCGGAAGAGTGCTTGATTGGCAGGATATAAGTTGGTGCAGAACTGTGTTGCCATTTTCTGGGTTGCTGCGATTTAGATCACCGTGTTTGAGCAATATTTTTTGTATATCTGGATAAAACATTGAAAGGGTCCAGAGTGATTCTCCAGAGTTTGGGTCTTTTAAATTAAAGCGTGATTTTATGCACGGGTTTGTTTTGTGTTGGAGCAGTAGGGTTAATATTTTTACGAGTAATGTATATGTTCGGGGGATTAGTTTTTTTAGTTCTTTTGTTTTTTTTGTTTCTTTACCAGTTTTTTTCTGTTTTATTTCGCCAAGTAAATTTTTTAAATAGATTATATTGAGGACCATTATATGGGCAGGGGTGTGGTTGTGAGCGTCGAGGACGTTAGTGTTTATATTTCTTTTTACTGCAAACTTTATGAGTGAAGGCAAGCATGTTGCTAAGTAGTGCATAATATAGTTCTGATCGTTGTCGTGAATTGTAAAGAGGCTTGTGTCTATTTTTTCTATATTTTTTTTTATTTTTGGGTATTTGTACTTATCTTTATAGTAATAGTGTCCCTTTTTGTAAAAGCGTATTGTGTTTATGAGTTCTGAAAATTTTTTTTTTGTTTTTTCGTTAACTTTAGTGATTTTGTTGTTTTTGGGGTTTACTTGTACGGTAAACTTTGGGCATACAAGTTTTTTGCCCTTGAGTATATCCCATAGTAACGCGTATATAAAATTTGCTTTTTTTGTTTTTGGCATCTCTATATTACAATAATGTTTTTTATAGCTATACTCTTCTGCATAGACGGCATATTTTTCTAGTTTTTTGTTGAAGCATGTAAATAGATTGTCTTTTTGATTGTTTTTTTGTGCTTTTGCCAGCAGAATACCTATAGCTCCTATGTTTTGTGTTTCGATTGCTTTTTCTATTATGTCTACAAGTATTGGATTTGCTCCCGATTGCAATAGTAGGATTACTGCTTTTATGTTCTTGCAAGAAAGGGCTATTTCCAGTGGGTATTCCATTTTATCTGAATCTGAAACGATGGGAATGTTGGGGTCTGTCATGCGATTGCTAGGAATTGTTATATACTCTTTGAGCATTTTTGCTAATTTGCCGTGTTTATTGTACTTCATTGCCTCAAGGAGCTTTCGATTATATTTTTTTAAGCTAGAATTTTTGGAGTAATTGTCTTGCTTATATGAGTTATACATGCAGTATGCGTTGTTTATGGTAGCCAGAAGTATGATAGGTGTACATAGATTTATAATAAGTTTTTTGGGCTTTTTTGTCATAATATCCCTTTTTTAATTATTATATTTTTTGACCTATTCACTATTAAAAGATATTGAGTTATTATAACAATAGTATCGTTTAAAACCCTAAAAAAATATGATGTTTACATGAAAAAAGAAAATAAAGTTGATAGTTCAAAAGACACTGTTATGCCGCTTAATAAGTTTCTTGCTATATCTGGCATATGCTCCAGAAGAAACGCTGCCGAGTTTATAAAAGATGGGCATGTAGAGGTTAATGGTGTTGTTGTAAAAGAGCCAGGGCATAAGGTTTCTTTTAAAGATAAAATAAAGTTTAAAAACAAGCTCATAAGAACTCAGAAAAAAGTGTATCTGTTGCTCAACAAACCAAAAGACTACATAGCAACCGTTTTAGATGAGAGGGGCCGGCGATCGGTCATTGATCTTGTCAAGGGGGTTGTTTCCCAAAGAGTCTATCCTGTTGGCAGGCTAGATCGGTTTACAACCGGATTAATTTTAATAACGAATGACGGAGAGCTTTCACAGAATTTAGCGCATCCAAGTTTCGAGGTTAAAAAAGTATATAACGTTGTTTTGGATCAAAATCTTAAGGGGCAGGATTTACTAAGTATAAAAAAAGGGGTTGCTCTCAGGGATGGATTTGTAAAAGCAGATAGAGTGTACTATATTCCTGGGAAAAACAGAAAACATGTGAGAATACAGTTGCACAGTGGAAAAAACAGGGTGGTCAGAAGAATATTCAAAAAATTTGGGTACAATGTTGTCAAACTGGACAGAATAAATTATGCTGGCTTGACAAAAAGAGGGTTGCCCGTTGGCAGATCAAGATTTTTAAAGCAGGAAGAGATAAAAGCCCTTAAGAAATATGGCGAGATAAAAGCGCAAAGCAAAAAAACAAGGCAAGTAAGAAAAGTGAAAAAAGCGAGAAAAGGTGGTTAACATGCAGACAGTTACTGGTGATCTAGAGAAAAAGGCGACAGAAAAAACAAAAAAAAGTAGTCAAGACGATATTGTTCAAAAAACTGCCCAGTATGTTAGACAGAAGCTGGAAGGCGAGGGTTCTGGGCATGATTGGTGGCATATTTATCGTGTTTGGAAGTTGGCAAAAAATATTGGCGATGTGGAAGAAGCAGATCTTTTTATTGTTGAGTTGGCTGCGTTGTTACATGATATTGCAGACTGGAAGTTTACCGGTGGTGACGTTGATGTTGGTCCAAAGGTGGCAAGGGAATGGCTTGCGTCATTGGGCGTAGATGAGTCTGACATAGCCCATATTTGCAAGATAATGAAAGACATGTCTTTCAAAGGAGCAGGCGTATCTTCAGATATGCAGACTAGAGAAGGGATGGTTGTGCAAGATGCAGATCGGCTTGATGCTATAGGGGCTGTAGGAATTGGAAGATGTTTTGCATATGGCGGGTATAAAAAAAATATGATGCATGATCCTGATCTTCAACCGGTTATGCATAACTCGGCTCAAGAATATATCACAGCAAAGACCACGAGTATAAACCATTTTTATGAAAAGCTTCTTTTGTTGAAAGAAAGAATGAATACTGCAACGGCAAGAGCTGTTGCGCAGGAACGGCATGAGTTTATGGATATATTTTTAGAAAAATTTTTATCAGAATGGGATGGCAGAGATTGTTAGGGTGCACATGTCAAACGAGTATATTGTAGTTGGGAATTCTAAAAAACTTTCAGGCAAGTTGTCATTAGTTGGGGCCAAAAATGCAGTATTGGTGACTATGGCCTCTTTGCTGTTAACAGATGGAGTCTCAAGACTTTCTAATGTCCCCAACTCACAAGATGTTTTGAATATGATCAAATTATTAAAATGTTTGGGTGCAAAAGTTGTTTTTGATCCAGAAAATAATATTATTGAGGTTGATACAACTGGGGTAAACAAGTATCAGGTGCCAAGAGATATAATGAAACAGATGAGGGCTTCTGTGTTGGTTATGGGCCCACTGTTAGCTCGATTTGGTTGTGCGGATATTGTTTTGCCAGGAGGTTGTGTGATTGGTGCACGGCCAATTAATTATCATCTTGCTAATTTTGAAAAAATGGGTGCACAGGTAAATATTTCTGGTGAGCTTATAACAGCCCGAGCTTTAGGCTCAAGAGTTTTGAGCTCAGAAGCTACAAGTTTAAAAGCGACAAAAATAATTTTGGAATATCCAAGTGTAGGGGCAACAGAAAATATTTTAATGGCTGCAACGTTAACCAAAGGGGTGACGAAAATAATTAATGCAGCACTCGAGCCTGAAGTGCTCGATCTTATTTGTGTGCTAAAAAAAATGGGTGCGCATATTGAGCTATTGCCTGCAGCAACTATTTTAATAGAAGGCGTAGAGTGCTTAAGGCCGGTTGAGCATAATGTTATGTATGACAGATTAGAGGCTGGCGCGTTATTGTTGGCTTCTGCCATGACTGGTGGGGAGATTTATTTGCCTGATGCTCCTTCCTATGCGATGGACATGTTTTTAATGAAGCTTAAAGAAATGGGGCATGACGTACAAGTTGGTGATGGCCAGAAAGGTGTGAGGTTGAAAGCTACGCTAAATCCAAAAGCAGTTTCTTTTAAAACCGGTCCATACCCGGGATTTCCAACAGATTTGCAGGCGCCTATGATGGCAGCCCAATGCGTTGCAGAAGGTGAAAGCATTGTTTGTGAAACTGTTTTTGAAAATAGATTGTTGCATGTGAGAGAGCTGCAAAAAATGGGTGCGCAAATAAAAGTTGAACATAATAAGGCAATTATAACTGGGGTTCGGGAGCTTTATGGGGCACCGGTTATAGCTACAGATATTCGTGCATCGTGTGCGCTTGTTTTGGCAGGTTTTGTGGCCGAAGGACAGACGGTTATGACCGGAGTGCACCATTTTAGGCGGGGGTATGATAGTCTTGAGAAAAAACTTTCCCAGATGGGCGCGTCTATAGAAATTAAAACTAGCCAAGATAAAAATTTTAAAAATCCTGAGCGCGAAGACGATAAAGCCCAACTTTTAAATTCTTAAAAAAGCGCGATTCGATAATTAATTGATTTTGAGAAATATTAGAAAAAGAACATGAAAGGCGGCTCCCAGCCGTCGTCCCTGAGCTTGACGAAGGGTTCATATTAAAAGATTGTTTTTTCTAAAAAAAGTTGCAAAAAACTTGTGTTAGCTAGCTTTATTATAAAATAAATATGCTAAACTTTAATGAAAACTTGGTTTGGAGTCTTTAAATAGTTCGCTATATTGCTAAAAATAAGCTTGCTTTATAAAAATAAGATTTTAATATAAACCCTTCGTCAAGCTCAGGGACGACGGCTGGGAGCCGTCTTTTATATTCTTGCGTGGCCATTAATTGAATCTTAGAATTTAGGCTAGTTGTGTAGATTATTAGATTTTTTGAATTATCGAATTCGCGTTAAAAAAATACAGGTTACTTTTTTTCCCTGACATAAAGATAGTTATAAATTTTGGGGGTATTGTCTTTGGAGATATAACTCATTGGGGTGCCCCCATTATTGTCTTTGATTTTAGGATTTGCACCTTTTGAAAAAAGAAATTTAAATATTTCAGAATAATCTCTTGTTATAGCATAATGAAGAGGTGTTCTTTTTTTAGAATCTTTTGTGTTGATATTCGCTTTGTATGTGTAAAGTAATTTTGCAATTTTGATGTACCCCTTAAAAACAGCTATATGAAGGGGAGTTTCACCAAACTTATCTTGTGCGTTTGCGTTGGCCCCTTTTTCCAATAGCAACTTAATTGTTTTTATATTGCCATTTAAAACGGCTTCATGCAGGGGTGTGTGCCCTTGATTATTTTTTGCGTTAATATTTATTTTGTTTTTAACTTTTCTTTGCGATAGCAACTCAATTGTTTTGTTGCAGCCATGTTTTGCGCAATAGTGCAGGGGCGTGTCTTGCAAATCGTCTTTTTGCGTGAGGTTGGCATTGTTAAATATAAAAAGTTTGGCAAGTTTTTGATTTTTACTTTCTATCGCAAAGTGAAGAGGGCTCATTTTTGTTATGGTGAGCATATTCACATTGGCACCTTTTGCTAAAAGAAGCTTAGATATTGCATACCGCCCGTTTTTTGCAGATAAATGCAACGCGGTTTGTTTACCGCGATAACCATTGTAGTTATTAACATTTAAGTACTCTATCCAAAACTTTGCCGACTCATAATCGTTTTCTTGAATTGCTTTTTTTAAACATAGATATAAATTTCCCAGAATTTTTGATTGACCCAGAAAAATAGAAGCTGTCAAGCCTAAAGTTAGTAGTTTTTTCATGTGCCGCCCCCAATTTGATTTAAAAATATGCTAGTCTTTTTCTATTTTATTGCACCCATTGCCTTTATAAAAAGGTGTGTTTTGTAATAATCTTTAAATAAGCCAAAATATTTTGTGAGGTTTTTTTTCTCGAATTCTAATGTTTCTTTGGAAGTGTTTTTTACTATTGTATTTATTTTATTTAAAATTTCTTGTGCTCCTTGTTCACCTGAGTATACCAAAGAGAGAACGTTTTCTTCGAGTAGCTTGGTATCTTTGTACTGGATGTTTGATTTTGAGTGTTTTTTCATCGTAAAACTGTTTATTGTGATAAAAAGTATGGGTATAATCATGAAAAATTGTTGTGATAATTTACGTCTCATAAAGTATCCTAAAAATATCTTAATTTTTTGTTTGAGTTAGATTAATTGTGGAAATTCTATAATATGGGTTGAAACAAGTCAATTAATATTAAAAAATTAACAAGTGATCGAGGGTAAATGCTATAACCAGGACTATTTTCAGTTTTAAATTGGCGCTAAGCTTTTGTTTTTTTGTGTAAAATATTGTAAAATAATAGAGACAGCATTTTTGTATAACTTAATTATTTTCGAGGGGGCGTGCATGGGTAAAAGAAAAATTTTTATAGCAACCATATGCTTGCTTATGACTTTTCCAGTTTTTTCAATTTTTTTTAATGATTTTGGGGCATTTTTTTCAGCAATCTTTAGAAACCCAAAAAGAATTGGTGCGGCTTTACCAAGCTCTAGATTTTTGGCAAACAAAATTACCAAGCATATTGCTACAAAAGATTGTCCTATAAAAGTTTTAGAAGTTGGAGCAGGAACAGGTGTTTTTACAGAAAAAATACTACAAAAACTAGCAAAAGATGATATTCTTGACGTGATAGAAATCGATCCTGGGCTTTGTGATCTATTGAAAGAAAAGTTTAAAAAACACACAAATGTCCATGTGCACTGTTTGTCAGTATTGGAGTGGTCTCCTGAGTATAAGTATGATTTTATAGTCTCCGGGTTGCCGTTTAATTCGTTTGGCGCAGCCTTTGTGCAGGATGTTTTAGATGCATACAAAAAAATTATAAAAACAGGTGGGGTGTTGTCTTATTTCGAATATATGTGGGCTTCTGGGATAAAGAAATTTTTCTTAACTAGTGAAAAAAAACAAGATTTTTTACAGAATGTGAATATAAGAAAGGATTTTATCAAACAGTTTGGATTTGATAGGGACTTTGTGTTTCTTAATATCCCTCCTGCATATGTGTACTACCTACGAATATAGGTGAAGATGTGAAAAAGTTCTGCAATAGTCTATTAGGAGAGGTTTTTGGGGTATTTGCTTGGGCTTGACAAATAGACATATTCATGCTACCATATAGATGTATGATGTCTGTGAAAATGGGGATAATCTACGTATTTAATTTTATTCATGTGTTGTTATGAGGATGTTATCTAGTATTGTAGCTAGATAGTGTTTGGTATGGAGGTTTATATGTATTTTGTAAAGATGGTAGCCGATAAGCTACGTATTAAAAAAATGTTTATAGTTTTTAATTTTATTTTTGCATTCGGCGTGTTAACGGCGCAGGCAAATGGATTGCGCTTGCAAGGGGAAAAATTAGCCGATGTGGTTACAGATTATTTGAAAGTGAATCAGCAAACGGGGATAAAAGTTTCAGACTTGAGACGTGAAATGCAGCAGGAGGCTGCAAAACATGATTTAGACTTATGTTTTGAGTGTGACGAGAGAAATGTTTGTTCTGGTAAAGAGTATAATTTTTCTGGTATTCATACATTGACCGGGTCAAAGATCTGTGATATTTGTGTCAACAAAAGAAATGATGGGTCAAGTGCTGTTTCTGTGGGACTAGATCCTAATAATGATGGTTGCATTAAAGCTGCTGAAGATGAAAAATTGCATGTTGGACAGTCTTTAGAGACAGTATTTATGAAATCTGGTAGGAATCTATATATTGCAGAAGCCGCGGATTTAGTTGGTGCTGATAAAAATGTATACAAAATAATACAAAAACCAAGTTTATACCAGGAGGTAAGTGGTCCTTGTGGGTACTATGCGCTTAACAATCTTTTAAAAGAGTGCACGGGTAACACGTCTTGCAGTTGCTTGCTCAATAGAGCAGAATTTGATCAGTTTTATGACGAGGTCAGAGGATATAATGAATATAAGCTTGCGGTTTCAAATATTGCAATGAGAGATATCATAGAAAACAAGCTTACGCAGCTTTGCAAAAAGAATGTTATGGTTTCAGTAGAGGATATAAATCATTATAACATATTACACGAGAGAAATGTTATCACATTTGGTGGCGGTACCGCAATGGATAGAGTTAAAGATTTTCAAGAAAATGGGACGCCGCAGTATATTGTTGCAAGCACAAGTGAAAGAGGTTCGATTCCTGGGTTGCGATTATATTGGGATAACATTGATGATCGTCTTTATAGCACCGATAATCATTGGCTTGCGATTAAGATTGAATGGGCGGATGAAAACAGGCCTGGCAAGTGTCCGGTGCATATAACTGTTTTTGACTCTAGTGGCCCTAAAGACAACCGGTTTTCTGCAATTGTACACTGGTACTATTATGTTTTTGCGCACTCTATTGTGTAAATAAAAAGCCTAAACCAAAAGCGTAAATAAAAATTTAAGATAAAAAGTAAAAAACCCGGACTTGTATTGAAACAAGTCCGGGTTTTTTGTTTATAGCTTTGGAAGCTTAAAGTTTTGGGGGTTTAAAACTCTGTGAGTTTAAAACTCTGGGAGTTTAAAACTCGCCGATGCCATTGAATACAAAATCAGGTACGACAGCCAGTAGTAACGCAATCAATCTTTGGCGCTTGGTGACATAAGCGGTTTTCTTTTTTTTCTTTATCGCATTAAAAATTTGTAGCGCCGCTTTATCAAGTGGGGCAACCCAATAGGTCCCCGGTTGTTTGCTAAATGTAGTATGTTCCACGTCTACCCATCCCGGAATAATATCAGTAACATAGATTGGTATATTCTTTTGTAAATATTTATTTCTGACGCCTTCTAAATACTTGGAGATAAATGCTTTTGCTCCAGAGTATGAAGGACAGAATCCAGAACCTCTCAAGCCGCTCATAGAAGATATTCCAGCCAAATGCCCATGTTTTTGTTTTTCAAAGTAATCCAGGGCTGTCCGGGCCATTTTCCAAAAGCCTACTAAGTCTACATCAAGTGTCCTTTTTTCTATTTTGTGTATATCTTTATATTTTTTTAAGCTTGAGTATGCGCTGACGCTGATGAACATAAGATCCAGCCCCCCCATTTGAGTTACAAGTTCTTGCAGTTGGCTCTGTGCGTTTGCGTGTTGAGATACGTCAATCTTTTTTATATACGTTTTTGGGCCAAAAGTGTTTGTAGCTATTTCTTTTTGCAGAGATTCCAAAAGATGTATTCGTCTGCCGACAAGACCTACCTCATATCCGTTTTTTGAAAGTAATTTTGCCACGGCTCTTCCCATGCCCGAAGTTGCCCCAATAACAATTGCTTTTTTTGTTATTTTTTTGTCCCTTTTATTATTACTTTTATTGTACAGGTGTAAAGAAACCAAAAACAGAGCCAAAAACAGTAACAAAACTGAAATTACTAAAAAAAACTTAGCTTTTATGGACATACTAATCCCCCGATACCCTTTTTTCACACTTTAATTATAGAAAATGCACTTTGAACTTTTTATTCTTTTATATTTTTCTGTGCTCTATTTATTCTTACTTTTATAATAAAATATTCTATTTGCAATTTTCAATTAATTTTTAAAATATGTAAAAAATTGGTTACAATACAGGAGATAGCTTTTTGTTAAAAATCTTAAAAAAGGGGTTGCGTGTGAGTTTTTATCAAAATTATTCTTATCATTATGTATGTTTGTATAATCTTGTTTTGGCCAAAAGCTAAGCGCTTGGTTTAAGTTACCATACGTTTTTTCAGGTTTAAATTGTGTTTATTGCTTGTTACTTTTTATCTTGAAAATTTTGTCAGAAGTTGGTTGCAAGTTCTGTAAGTTCTTTTGTAATCTTAGCTTGTCTTAATTTGTTATATTGCAATGTTGTCTCTTCAAGGAGATTTTTGGCATTTCTGGTAGCCGTATCCATGGAGATGAACCTGGCAGCTTGCTCTGCAAGCAAAGACTCCACAAGAAGGGCGTTTATGTTTGATGCAATATATTGTGGTGCCATCTTGTCCAAAAGATCTTCTACTTTTTGATACCAGATATAGCCGTCGTTGAATGCTTGGGATAGATCTTCCTCTTTGTTGCTCTCAGATTGAACGTTACTTTTAGCGTCAGTGGAAGTCTTTACAGGAGACTCAGTATCAGCGCTATTGTCTAGGGGGATTAGTTCCAATAGGCGAGGATCTTGAAAGAAAAATGTTTTTAACTCGTTGCTTAAAATTTTTACACAAGAGTAGGGCGTTTTGGCGTTTACTATTATGTCAACTATCTCGTTAGAAATTTCGGTAAAATTTCTCATGGTCATCTCGTTAAATTGTCCAACCATAGATTTAACTGTTTGACCGGATAAGTAATCGACAGCTTTTTTTCCAACAGTGATAAAATTTGTATTTTTACGCTCACTTTGAGGCATAACTTTTTCAAATTCTTTTAACAAGTTTGTATTGAATGTGCCGCATAGGCCTTTTTGGGAGCCGACTAGTATAAACAAAGGGTTGCTTTCTTTTGGTGAGTCAGGATGGGTAATAGGGCTCTTCCAATGAGGGGCTAAGAATCGTAGTTTTTTAAAAAGCTTGGCAACTTCGTTATTATACTTTTTTAAAAGAGGTGTTTTTCCTCTGAGGCGCGAGTGCATCGACATTGAAATGAGCCTCATGGCATGGGTAACTTTTTTAATGGTTTCGATCGCCTTTATTCTTTGACGCATCTGAATAAGTTGTGCCATGATAAGCCTTTTTATTAAAAAATTATAATTTTTATTTTTGTTATATTAAAAATGTAATAATTATTTTTTGTTTTTGCAATGTTTGCTGGTTTATTGTGTTGTTTTCGGTGGTTTTTGTGTATACTTGTTGCGTATAATTGTTGAAGGTGGTGAGATGATTTTATTGATAGATGGATATAACGTTATAAAACAGGCGATGCTTAAAAGCAAAATCACAGAAAGAGAAAGAGACAAGTTTATTAAGCAGCTAAGCAAGTATCATGAGGCAAAAGGGCATAACATAAAGCTTGTTTTTGATGGAGGGCCGTTTGATTTTCCAACCAAAGAAAAAATAAGTGGGATTTACGTGATTTATGTAGGGGCTCAAGAATCTGCAGATGATTACATAAAAAGATATTTGAGCGAGCATAAAGCTTTGGATATACTGTTAGTATCTTCAGACAGAGATATATGTCGACATGCCTCCCGTTTAGGCATTGAGCAGATTGACGCAAAAGAGTTTTATGCGATTTTGCAAAGTGCTTTAAAGAAGGGGATAAGTGGCAAATTAGAGAAACAAACGGTGGCTGTAAAAACGACAGACAAAGAAAATAAAGAACTTGATGCGCTTATGCAAGAAGCAAGTAAGGTGATGCAGTACAAAACGGAAGACTTTACTGGATCTGCAGATGATGCAAGAGAAAGTAAATCACATAAATTGCCGAAAAAAGAAAGAAAAAAGTTAAAAAAAATTAAGAAATTATAGAAAATTGTAAGGGATTTGAATCGATATGGGGTGTGATAAAAGATTTGTGTACGGTCTGGACGAAATTTCTCGCATGGCCCAATATTTAAAGCAAAAGTTTAACGTTTGTAGAATTTTTGCCTTTTACGGGCCATTAGGTGCTGGTAAAACGACGCTAGCAAGGGAGTTGTTGCTTAGCTGCGCAGTTGAAGGGCCCATCACGAGCCCTACGTTTACATACCTAAATGCGTACAAAAACGCCCAAGGGAGAAAGTTTTACCATTTTGACCTGTACAGATTGTCAAATTTAAATGATTTCTTAGGGGCCGGATTTGGTGAATATTTGGATGACCCAGAGGCCATATGCCTTATAGAGTGGCCTGAGATAATAGAGTCTCTCTTGACTTCTGGCGTATGTAAGGTCAAAATAGACTATGCGCAAGAAGGTAAAAAGAGGGTATTGAGTTGCGAAGTTGTTGAGTGATTTAAGGGTGATTTTGGGGTGATTTTTTAAAAAAAGGAAAAAGACAAATTAATTTTACACAATCATCG
>JBHPCA010000020.1:0-26352 GCA_042576225.1 Candidatus Babelota bacterium | reverse complement strand
TGTCTATAGAGAGTAAGCTAGATAATTGGATTGGGCCACTGGCTGAAACCTCGGCAAGCCAATTGGATGTTATTGAGAGTAAAGTAGATGAGGTACAGATTGACGTTGATCCAATTAACAGTAAGCTTGATGTGCTTGATGATAAATTAGATACGATTGATAGTAAGCTGGATGAGATTGAAACAAAAGTAATCACCATAGACAGTTTAGTAGATAAGATAGATGTTGATACCTCATTCTGTGCAACGGTAAACAGTAAAGTCGATGTACTTGATGATAAAGTTGATACGGTTGACAGTAAAGTAGATGTTGCAAATATAGAACTTGTGTCTATAGAGAGTAAGCTAGATAATTGGATTGGGCCTATTGTTGAGACAACAGCAAGCCAGTTAGATGTTGTTGAGAGTAAGATAGATGACATGAACATAGACTTTGATACGGTGAACAGTAAGCTCGATATTCTTGATGATAAGATAGATACTGTTGATTCTAAATTGGATGAGATTGAATCCAAAGTTATTACCATCGATAGTCTGGTTGATAAGATAGATATTGATACCGCATTTTGTGCAACAGTAAACAGTAAAGTCGATGTGCTTGATGACAAGGTAGATACGATTGACAGTAAGTTAGATATTACAGATGAGAAGTTAGATACTGTTAGCAGTAAGCTTGATGTTGTTGATGATGTGGTTATCACAATAGATAGTAAAGTCGATCTTGCAAACGTTGAACTCGTATCAATAGAGAGTAAACTTGACCAATGGATAGGGCCACTGGTAGAAACAACAGCAAGTCAGTTAGATGTTGTTGAGAGTAAGATAGATGATTTGAATATAGACTTTGATACGGTGAACAGTAAGCTTGATATTCTTGATGACAAGCTAGATACCATTGATAGTAAATTAGACGAGATCGAAACTAAAGTAATCACAATAGATAGTTTGGTGGATAAAATAGATGTTGATACTTCATTTTGTGCAACGGTAAACAGCAAAGTTGATGTGCTTGATGAGAAAGTAGATACGATTGACAGTAAAGTTGATGTTGCAAACATAGAGCTTGTTTCAATAGAGAGTAAGCTAGATAATTGGATTGGGCCACTGGCTGAAACCTCGGCAAGTCAGTTGGATGTACTTGAGAGTAAAATAGACGAGATACAGATAGATGTTGATCCACTTAACAGTAAGCTTGATATTCTTGATGAGAAGCTGGACACTGTTGACTCTAAACTGGATGAGATTGAAACCAAAGTGATTACTATAGATAGTTTAGTCGACAAGATAGATGTTGATGTCTCATTCTGTGCAACGGTAAACAGTAAAGTAGATGTGCTTGATGAGAAAGTGGATACGATTGATAGCAAAGTAGATGTTGCCAATATCGAACTTGTATCGATAGAAAGTAAACTAGATAATTGGATTGGGCCACTGGCTGAAACGTCAGTAAGCCAGTTGGATGTGCTTGAGAGTAAAGTGGACGAGATACAAGTTGACGTTGATCCAATTAACAGTAAGTTAGATATTCTTGATGATAAGCTAGACACTATTGATTCTAAACTGGACGAGATAGAAACTAAAGTGATCACCATAGACAGTTTGGTTGACAAAATTGATGTTGATGTCTCATTTTGTGCAACGGTGAACAGTAAAGTGGATGTGCTGGATGAAAAAGTAGATACAATTGACAGCAAGGTTGATCTTGCAAATATTGAACTGGTGTCAATAGAGAGTAAACTTGATCAATGGATTGGGCCTATTGTTGAGACATCTTCAAGTATGTTGGATGTGATAGATTCTAAAGTTGACGTGATCGAAGATCAGTCATGTTGTGAGACACTCAAGAGAATGATTCTCTCAAAAGGTGATATCATAATGGATGGTCAAAATACAATAGTATCAGATGGGCTTTACACGATGACCGCAAATACCAATGGTTGCATAACCATTGATGCTGATAACGTGATCATTGATATGTGTGCTTTCACTCTCTATTGTGATTCGGCAGATGCAGTCATAGAAATCTTGCCTGGTCACGAAAACATAGAAATAGTAAATGGTAAGATTAGGGGAAGAAGTGATCTTACTAACGATGGTATATTGACCGGCTCAGACAATGAGTTGGTGATGATAGAAGATGTGAAGATATACTCTTGTGACAATGGACTTAATTTCAACGGAACTGAAGCCAATAAGATTAAAGATTGCGATGTCAAAGATTGCATAATGAAATCGTGTAACAAGGGTGCTCTCTTGAATTATGTAATCAAAACCAATCTTGAAAATTGTAAAGCACTCAACTGTGTACAATCTGGATTTGAGCAAAATAATTGTCAGTTCAATGTGCTTGAAAAATGTAAAGCATTGCGAACAACAAATGATGCGGTTGATGAACGTGCTGTTGGCTTCTCTTCAAATGATGGTACCGGAAGCTTATTTAGAGAATGTGTCGCCGAAGGTACAAGCAAAACGGATAGTGATTTCTGCAAGGGTGCAATTGGGTTCTTGCTTACCGGTTCTGACGCAGAATCAAAAATCATACATTGTATATCCAACTCAACTTCAGTGTTAACCGGTACAGGTTTTGCGTACGGTATCTTAGTTGAACCATCATTATTAGGCACAAGCCTCCTTGATAACTTGAAAGACTCATTTGATCATGGTAATGAAATTCAGGCGGTCAAGTGGTCACCATGTGCCAAGTATATGGCGATTGCAGGAGCAAACGGCACAGCAGATTATGATGTAAGAATATTGAGATTTGATGGAGAAAATCTCTCGTCGGTTGCCAACTATGATCATGGCGCTACAGTCAATTCATTTGCATGGTCGTCGTTGTGTAAATATGTTGCGATAGGTGGCGTTGCAGGTACAGGCTCTTATGAAGTAAGAGTTCTGCAGTTTGATGGCTCAGCGCTCAATGAGATTGTAGATTATGCAACAACGGGAACCGTACAATCAGTAGATTGGTCACCGTCCAATAAATACTTGGCAGTAGGGTCAAATGTTTCTGGGGCACAGGTTCGCATCTTGAAATTTGATGGTACAGATCTGGCTTCGGTAACTACCTACGATCATGGTGCTACAGTGCAGTCAGTCAGATGGTCGCCATCAGGTAAATACTTGGCAGTTGGCGGTGATTTTGGAACGGGTGATTTTGAAGTCAGAGTATTGAAGTTTGATGGGTTGACACTTTCTGAAGTTGTTAATTACGATTACAATGCGGGCAGCAGTATTGTAAACTCAGTTGCTTGGTCGCCATCAGGTAGATACTTGGCTGTTGGTGGTTTTGACGGCGGAGGATCACCTGAGCATGATGTGCAGATATTAGAATTTGATGGATCTTCACTTACTCAAGTTGCAACGTTCGATTACACAGAGACCATACAAAGTGTTGATTGGTCAGCATGCAGTAAATATGTTGCCGTTGCTGGTGGTACAAGCAGTGCTTATGATCTAGTGGTACTATCATTTGGTGGAGATTCTTTGACAGAAGTTTCACGATATGATCATGGCAACACTATCTATTCGGTAGATTGGTCTCCATGTAGTAGATTCTTGGCAATGGGTGGTGACAACGGTACAGGAAACTATGATTCACGAGTATTTGAAGTTATGTATGCGCCTGAAAATTGTTTATTAGATGGTAACGAAGTTTGCAATGCAACTGGTGGCTCATTCCAAAGTATAGGAATTTGCGGTAGTGGCAATAACTTGTACATAAGAAATGTTGGGTATGCAAGTGGTGTGAACTTTAATAAAGCAGTGTACAATGTGTACGGTTTAAACTTGCTTGCAGGAGCTAGAGAGTTTGATAACCTCTGGTCGCCGCCATATTCAAACTAGGATATTGATTTACCAGGGGGTCCCTGAAAGGCCCCCTGGTTTTTGGAGCATATATGTGTTTAGCGTTTTAGTGTTAGGGAGAAATAGTAATGAGTTGGTATCAAAAAAATGGTCTAAAAATTTATCTGATAAAATTTTTTCTCTTTTTTTTGATTGGTAATCTACATATATGTCCCCAAATAAAAGCTACATGTTGCCAAACAGCGGATAGTAAACTTGATCGTGAGGTTATAGGTGGATTGAAAACCATAGAAAGTATGCTTGATTGCTGGATTGGGCCCCTAACAGAATCTATTAACAGTAAAATTGATGAGATAGAAGAAGGGATAGCTTGTTGTAAAACAGTCAGAAGTACTATTGACAGGGCGGTTGTTCCTGAGTTGCATAGCATAGAAAGTAAGCTTGACCAATGGATCGGACCGATTGCTGATACGGTTGACAGCAAAGTGGATGTTTTAGATGAAGTTTTGGCTGGTTTGTGTTGCTTTGAATTGCAAAGGCTGATTCTTACCAAAGGTGACTTCATAACAAATGGTTCCAACATAATTGTCGAAGATGGTATTTACACCGTGACGTTTAATACCCAAGGGTGCATAACCATTGACGCTGATAATGTGATCATTGATTTGTGTAGCTTTACACTGTCTTGCTATACGGCAGACGCGGTAATAGAAATTTTGCCTGGACACAATAATATTGAAATTATTAATGGCAAACTTGAGGGCAAAAGTGATCTGACTAATGACGGTATTTTGACTGGCTCTGCGTGTGAATTAGTGTTGATAGACAATGTAAAAATTTTCTCATGCGATAATGGATTGAATTTCTCCGGGTCCTCATCAAACTTAATCAAAGATTGTAGGGTAAAAAACAGTACCTGCAAGGCTTGCAACAAGGGCGTGGTGTTGGACTATGCTCTCAAAACCGTGTTTGAAAATTGCCAGGCTCTCAACTGTGTAGAGGCCGGCTTTGAGCAGACCAATTGTCAATTTAATGTATTTGAAAATTGTAAAGCATTGCAAACGTCTAATGCCGATGCAGCCAAAGGTGCGGTAGGTTTCTCCTCATCTGCAGGAACAGCGAACTTGTTTACAGGTTGCGTAGCAGAAGGAACCGCGGTAACGGTAAGTGACGCGAATAATGATGCCATTGGGTTTTTGCTCACAGGGGTAGAAGAAGAAACGAAAATCATGCATTCTATTGCAAATTCAACCTCTGCTTCTGTCGCGACAAGCGCAGCTGCCTACGGTATTCGTTTAACTTGTACAAAATGTTTAATCGAAAATAACCGGATTTGCAATACAACCTCGGGTAGCTCAAATGGCGTTGGTGTATTCGGTGATGGTTCCATTAATCTTATTGCAAGAAACGTGGCGTACCAAAATGATACCAATTTCAGTGGTGGGATTACAAATGTGCATTCTGGAGATCTTGCGACATACGATACTCTGGACAATATTTCAGCACCGTACACACCGGTGCCCGATACCTGTTGCCAAACGGTAAACAGTAAGTTAGATGTAGCAGTTGTTCCTGAATTAGTATCAATAGAAAGCAAGCTAGATTTTGCAGTTATTCCTGAGTTGATATCAATAGAGAGCAAGCTAGACCAAGTAGTTATTCCCCAACTGTCAACAATAGAGAGTAAGTTAGATTTGATAACTGTTTTGTCGAGCAATTTAGATGAGGTAGTTATTCCTGGATTGCAAGCAATAGAAAGCAAGTTGGATGTGGTGGTTATACCTCAAGTGATATCGATAGAGAGCAAGATAGATGTGGGAGTTATTCCTCAATCGACATCGATAGAGAGCAAATTAGATGTAGCAGTTATCCCCGAATTGATATCAATAGAAAGCAAGTTAGATGTGGTAGTGATCCCCGAATTGATATCAATAGATGCCAAATTAGATATTATAGTTGACATAAGAAATATTTTGATCTCAGGAAAGAATGCGGATCTCATAGTAGACGGCTCAAACGCAATAGTTGCAGAAGGCCTTTACACGATGACGAGAAACGTAAGTGGCTGTGTTACAATTGATGCTGACAAAGTAGTAGTTGATATGGCTGGGTTTACGCTCTCATGTGATACAGCTGACGCGGTGATAGAAATTTTGTCTGGTCATACAAACATAGAAATCAAAAATGGAAAAATTGAAGGTAAAAGTGATCTAACCAACGATGGTATTTTGGTCGGTTCAGATTCCCAGTTGGTTGAAATAGAAAATGTAAAAATTTTCTCATGTGATAACGGATTCAATTTTGTAGGAACTGAAAGCAATCCAATTAAAGATTGTGTTGTAAGAGATTGTGTGTGCAAGTCTTGCAATAAAGGTGCGCTGCTTAATTACGCAATCAAGACTAAGTTTTTAAATTGCGATGCACTTAACTGCGTACAAGCAGGGTTTGATCTAACAGATTGCCAGTTTAATCTATTTGATAATTGTGCTGCGTTGCAAACATCAAATGATGAAGCAAATGAGCGTGCAATCGGGTTTTCTTCAGATGATGGTACGGGCAATTTGTTTAAAGAATGTGTAGCAGAAGGAACAACTAAAACTGAGAGCAATTTTTGCAAGGGTGCGATAGGGTTTTTACTTACTGGTTCTGAAGCTGAGTCAAAAATTATAGAGTGTATTTCAAATTCAAGTCTGATTGAAACCGGTACCGGTTTTGCGTACGGAATTTTACTTGAGCCAAATTTGCTCACAGGGACTCTTGGTTCCAATTTAAAAGCTTCATATGATTATGGAATAACTATTAATGAGGTAGATTGGTCACCGTGTGGAAGGTATGTGGCAATGGTGGGAAATAATATAAGCGGAAATGAGTTGCGAGTGTTTAGATTTGACGGGACATCACTTTCTTTGATTACTGGCTTTGACCATGGAGATGATCTTTATGCGGTTCATTGGTCGCCATGTGGGAAGTATATAGCAGTGGGAGGGGAAGAGGTGTCTAATGTTTGCGTGCGGGTGTTTGAATTTGATGGATCTTTTTTAACTGAGCTAGATACTTATGACCATAATGAAGATATAAATTCTGTTAAGTGGTCTCCCTCAGGAGAGTATCTGGCAATTGCGGGTAGGATTGCGAGTGACAATTATAATTTAAGGATATTTACATTTGATGGCTCATTACTTACTCTAGTGTCCAATTATAGTGCGGTAACTGTCGTTTTTTACGGAATTGACTGGTCATCTTCTGGTAAATATATTGCGGCTGGAGAAAGTACTGGTCTTAGGGTATTGGAGTTTGATGGTGCTACGGTGACGACTATAGATAGCTATAATCCTCCTGGCGATCGTTTTACTTGGAGTGTGTCATGGTCCCCAACTGAGAAATATCTGGGTACAGCTGAAAGAGGAGGGATATCTTCCGCAGGAACCGCAAGAGTTTTAGAATTTAATGGCTCTACACTTAGCCTAAAGGCAGCTTATGAGCATGGACAACACCTTTATGGTGTTGATTGGTCTTCGCATGTTAAATATCTTGCAGTTGGGGGGGTTGATGGTACCGGTAATTATGATTTACGAATATTGGAATTTGATGGTTCATCACTGGTGGCAGTAAAGAATTATAACTCTAGTGATTCTACTATATTTTCGGTTGCTTTTTTACGATCAGGTCAATATTTGGCAACAGGAGGGTCTTCCCTGCTAAATGTTTTTGAAGTTATGTATGCGCCTGAAAATTGCTTGCTGGATAGTAACAAAGTGTGTAACACAACCGGTGGTTGGCAGCAAGGTGTCGGAATCAATGGTAGTGGTGATAATTTGTACTTAAGAAATGTTGGATTTGCTAATGACGTGAATTTTAACAAAGCAGTGTACAATACGTTTGGATTAAGTTTGTTAGAAAGTGGAGCCAAAAAGTTTGATAATCTTTGGATGCCAAGATATGTAAATTAAAACAAAAATAATGCAAAAGTAATGTGTTTTTGAAATTTTGAAATGGTTTTGTAACGAGTGTCGTTTTTGAGGGAATAGTAATGAGCCTTGGTCGTTTTTTTGATCACTTTAGTCATGTGGGAAAAATTTTTATGGGAAAAGTTTTTCTCTTGTTTTTGGGCATGAGTTTTAGTTTTACTCTGTACCCAGATAACCCAAAATTGCCAAAAGAGCTTAATCAGCTTAGTGAGCTTAGTTTGCTTGGTGATGTGGGTGATGATGTTGATTTGAATGATGCAAGCTCAGGTGTCGCTAAGTTTGGTGTATTGTCAATGGCTTGTAAGGCGAATCAGGAGATTAAGCAGGCGCAAAAATGCTGCGCAAGTTTGTATGATAGAATAGATGATATTCTTGTAGACGAGACTTCTTGTCGGGGCGTTATCAGTAGAATCGATTATCAGGTTGTTCCTGAGTTGGGAAGTATAGAAAGCAAGTTAGATTATTGGATTGGGCCGTTGGACGAAACCATTTATAGTAAAATTGATGAAATTTCTGATGATGATTCTTGTTGCCAAACAGTTAGAAGTACCATTGACAGGGTTATTGTCCCTGGGGGGTTGAGCATAGAAAGTAGGCTTGATCATTGGGTAGGGCCGGTTGCCGAAACTGTATCGAGTAAGCTGGATATTATGGAGAGCAAGATAGATACGTTAGGAGTTGCTCCTCTTACTCAATATTGCGATGAATTAAGAAGGCTGGTGCTCACCAAAGGTACTATCATAACAAATGGATCCAACGCAATTTCCTCAGATGGTATGTACACCATGACTGCAAATACCCAAGGTTGCATAACCATTGATGCTGATGATGTGATTATTGATTTGTGTGGTTTTACGTTGACCTGTACTTCTGCTGACGCGGTAATAGAAATTTTGCCCGGGCATAATAACATAGAAATTATAAACGGCAAAATTGAGGGTAAGAGTGATCTGACAAATGACGGTATTTTGACCGGTTCAGCGTGCGAGTTAGTGTTGATAGAAGATGTGAAGATTTTCTCTTGCGATAATGGGCTGAATTTCTCTGGTATTTCAGCAAGCCCAATCAAAGATTGCAAGATTATAGATTGTATGTGCAAAGCTTGCAACAAGGGTACAGTCTTGGATTATGCACGCAAAGCAATATTTGAAAATTGCCAGGCGCTTAACTGCATAGAGGCTGGCTTTGAGCAAACAAATTGCCAGTTTAATCTGTTTGAAAATTGTAAGGCGTTGCAAACGTCTAACGATGATGCAACCAAAGGTGCCGCAGGCTTTTCTTCATCAGCAGGAACAGGTAATCTGTTTACCGGATGTGTTGCAGAAGGAACATCGGTAACCGTTAGTAACGCAAGTAATGACGCTATTGGTTTTTTGCTAGCAGGGACTGAGGAAGAAACGAAAATTATAGATTCTATTGCAAATTCAACTTTCGCATCTATTGCGACAAGTGCATCTGCATATGGCATACTTTTGACCAGTTCACAATGTTTAATCGAAAATAATCGGGTTTGCAATACTACCGGAAGTGGCTCAACTGGCGTTGGTGTATCCGGAGATGGCTCAGTTAATCTTATTGTAAGAAACGTGGCATATCAAAACGATACAAATTTCAGCAGTGGCATTACGAATGTGCATACGGGGGATCTTGAATCATATGACACTTTGGATAACATCTCAGCACCGTATTCTGTATATGTGTGTTGCAATACGGTAAACAGTAAGGTAGACGCAGCAGTTATTCCCGAATTGACATCAATAGAGAGTAAGTTAGATGAAGCAGTTATCCCTGAGCTGGGATCAATAGAGAGTAAGTTAGATGTGGTAGTTATCCCCCAGCTGGAAACAATAGAGAGTAAGTTAGACGAGACGGTTGTTCCGTTGGAGAGCAAGTTTGATGAGGCAGTTGTTGACAAAGTGGTAACGATAGAAAGCAAATTAGATGTTGGGGTTGTTGACCAAGTGTTATCAATAGAGAGCAAGATAGATTATGTTATTATCCCTGTCATATCTGAGATAGAAAATCTTGTGCTTTACCAAGACGAGAACGTCATAATAACAAACGGCACAAACACAATTGTTACAGATGGTCTTTACAGTTTGACAGCAAATGTAAATGGATGCGTAACCATTGATGCTGATGACGTGGTAATTGATTTGGCTGGGTTTACGTTGACCTGTACTTCTGCAGACGCGGTGATAGAAATTTTGCCCGGGCACAATAATATAGAAATTATAAATGGCAAAATTAAGGGCAAAAGTGATTTGACCAACGACGGTATTTTAACCGGCTCAGCATGTGAGTTAGTATTGATAGATGATGTAAAAATTTTTGAATGCGATAATGGTCTTAATTTTAACGGGACAGAAAGCAATCCGGTTAAAGATTGCAGAATTAGATGGTCTGTTTTCAAATCTTGCAATAAAGGTGTGTTGCTTAATTACACCATAAAGGCTAAGTTTTTGGATTGCCAAGCGCTCAACTGTGTCCAGTCAGGGTTTGATCTCACCGATTGCCAGTTTAATGTGTTTGATAACTGCAAAGCTTTGCAGACAACTAATGACGAAGAAACCGGGCGTGCAATTGGTTTCTCTTCCAATGACGGCACGGGTAATTTGTTTAGAGAATGTGTAGCTGAAGGCACTACCAGACCGGATGCAGATTTTGGTGAAGGTGCGATAGGGTTTTTGTTAACCGGCTCTGAGGCTGAGTCAAAAATTATAGAGTGTATTGCAAATTCTAGTGTAGTTGAGGCGGGTTCTGGTATCGCTTTTGGCATTTTACTTGAGCCGACCTTATCCGGTACAGATTTAGCAGCCGAGCTTACAGATTCTTACACTACTACTATTGAGGTTAATTATGTTAATTGGTCGCCGTGTGGTGATTATGTAGCAATCGGAGGGGATAATAAAGCTGCGCAAGTGTTGAGATTTGATGGATCATCACTTTCTTTAATTGATAATTATATTCATGGTGCTCAGGTTAATTCAGTTGCATGGTCGCCTTGTGGGCAATACTTGGCAATTGGAGGTCAGAATGGATATAATAACTATGATGCGCGGGTTTTAGGATTCGATGGTTCAACACTTTCTTTGATTGATAGTTATGATCATGGAGCTAATATTTTTTCAGTTGCCTGGTCGCCATCTGGCCAATATTTGGTTATAGCGGGAGTTGAAACGGGTGGTGTTGGAGCTAGAGTATTTAGGTTTGATGGTTCATCACTTGCTTTTGTAGTAGATGTAGCTGCTGGAGCGGGATCGACGTTTGTTTCAGCTGATTGGTCGCCATGTGGAAGATATTTTGCAGCAGGAGGGGTTGATGGTGGGGGTGGCAGTGCTGTAGCAGTATTAGAGTTTGATGGTAAAAATACTTCTGCCCTTGTGCAATATAGTCATGGAAGCGGTGTTGTTTACTCAGTTGATTGGTCATCGTGTGGAAAATACGTGGCAATGGGGGGAACTGGCGGAACAAGCGGTTATGAAGTTAGGGTATTGGAATTTGACGCTTCGTCACCATCTCTTACTCCAGTAGCAAATTATGATCATGGAGGTACTCTTGTTCGTTCAGTCAGTTGGTCATCGTGCGGAGCATACTTGGCGATGGGAGGGTCTAATCCAACTGACACATATGATCTGAGAATATTAGAATTTGACGGTTCGTCGCTTACAGCGGTCGCTGGCTATGATCATGGAACTACCGTTAGTGCCGTTGATTGGGCAAGGTCTGGGAAATATTTGGTGATGGGGGGAAATCCTGGAACGGGAAATTATGGGCTAAGGGTTTTTGAAGTGATGTATGCTCCTGACAATTGCTTGCTTGACAGTAACGAGGTGTGTAATGCTTCAGGTGGGGGGCAGCAAGGTATAGGCATCTGTGGTAGTGGTGATACGTTGTACATCAAAAATGTTGGTTTTGCAAATGACGTGAATTTCAACAAGGCAGTGTACAATGTGTACGGACTAAGTTTATTGGAGGCTGATCCAAAAGTTTTTGATAATCTTTGGACTCCACCGTATGTGAATTGAGTAGTGTTTTAATGTTTTTTCAAAAATATTAATCAAAGGAGAAGTATGAAGTTTTATTTGAAAAGGCTTAAGCTGATAGCTTTGTTTGTGTTGGGTTTTTTGTGTGTTCCAGTATGTTTTAATATGAACGCAAGAACATGTATGAAGCTTGTTGGGTGCCAGGGGTTGCATAACCATCTTCACAGTTTAGGGGTGAGCTGGCAGCTTATTTTAGATGGAGGTGATACGATTACAGAAAGTGGGTTGTATCGACTGGCTGAAAATACTAATGGGTGTGTGGTCATTGATGCGGATAATGTGTTGCTTGATCTTGTTGGAGCGACTTTATTTTGTGATTCTGCACCGGTGATTGAGATTAAGCCGGGGCACAAGAATATAGAGATTGCAAACGGGAAAATTCAGGGCGCTGCAGATATGAGCAATGATGGTATTTTAACCGGTTCAGATTGTAGCCTGATTAACATAAAATCTGTGAAAATTTTCTCATGTGATAACGGGCTTAACTTTCAAGGTTTGTCTGAGAATATGATCAAGGGTTGTAAAATAAAAGATTGTGAGTTTGAAGAGTGTAACAAAGGGGTATTGCTTTCATATGCCAAAAAGATGGTTTTTGAAAATTGTCACGCGTTCAATTGTGTAAAAGCTGGTTTTGAGCAAACAGATTGTAAGTTTAATATTTTTGATGCGTGTAGTGCATTGGAAACGACCAATGGCGCAATTGATGAACGGGCAGTTGGGTTTTCTTCAGGTGACGGCACGGGAAATTTATTTAGAGAGTGTATAGCTGAGGGGACAACCAAAACAGAGAGTAATTTCTGCAGAGGGGCAATTGGCTTTTTACTTACCGGCTCTGAGGCTGAGACAAAAATTATAGAGTGCGTTGCAAATTCAAGTACTGTGTTGACCGGATCCGGTATTGCTTTTGGTATTTTAATCGAGCCTACCCTGTTGGGCGCAGATTTGGCTGATGAATTGATAACCTCATATACTAGAGGAAGTGGTGATATTGCCTCAGTTAATTGGTTTCCATGTGGGGATTATTTGGCAATAGGAGAGACAGATGCAGGTGATGCAGCGCGAGTATTACGGTTTGATGGTTCATTACTTTCTTTAATTGATACCTATACTAAAGCTGCTCCTATTATAGTTAGTTGGTCGCCTTGCGGGCAATATTTGGCAATTGGGGGAGGTGCCCAGATAA
The DNA here is from genome assembly GCA_042576225.1 of Candidatus Babelota bacterium. Classification (GTDB taxonomy): domain Bacteria; phylum Babelota; class Babeliae; order Babelales; family Vermiphilaceae; genus GWF2-30-66. The sequence goes on along the minus strand of JBHPCA010000020.1, from coordinate 13,349 downwards.
GCGTTTTTGAGTTTGATGGTTCATCACTTTCTTTGCTTGATAGTTATGATCATGGAGCTATTATCGCCTCGGTTGATTGGTCGCCATCCGGTCAATATCTGGCAATTGGGGGAGTTGAAATAGGAGGTGTTGGAGGAAGAGTACTTAGGTTTGATGGTTCATCCCTTGATTTGATAACCAATTTAAGTTCTGATGTAGGATCAGTAATTTTTTCAGTTGATTGGTCGCCATGTGGAAGATATTTTGCAGCAGGAGGGGTTGATGGTGGGGGTGGCAGTGCTGTAGCAGTATTAGAGTTTGATGGTAAAAATACTTCTGCCCTTGTGCAATATAGTCATGGAAGCGGTGTTGTTTACTCAGTTGATTGGTCATCGTGTGGAAAATACGTGGCAATGGGGGGGGCTGGCGGAACAAGCGGTTATGAAGTTAGGGTGTTGGAATTTAATGCTTCATCGCCATCTCTTGTTCCAGTAGCCGACTATGATCATAAGGGTTTTAGAGTGAACTCTGTATCATGGTCGCCATGTAGCAAATATCTTTCTATGGGCGGTGTCAGTGCGTATGACCCGATAACAACCCTTACCCGTAATCTGAGAATATTGGAATTTGATAGTTCGTCGCTTACAGCGGTTGCAGGCTATGATCATGGGGCAGAAGTAAATTCGGTTGATTGGGCAAGATCTGGCAAATATCTGGCAATCGGTGGTGGTAGCACCACTGGAATGGGCAGCACTAAAGTGAGGATATTTGAAGTTATGTATGCACCTGAAAACTGCTTGTTGAAAAGTAATGAAGTGTGCAATGCATCAGGTGGTGGGCAACAGGGCATAGGTATTTGTGCAAGTGGCGATAATCTTTACATAAAAAATGTTGGCTTTGCCAATGACGTGAACTTTAATGAAGCGGTGTATAACGTATTTGGGTTGTGCTTGCTAGAAAGTGGTGCTAAGAAGTTTGATAATCTCTGGTCGCCGCCATATGTGAACTGAGTAGTGTTTTTAAATTAATATTTGTTTTTTTGAAAAATACGAGCCTGGTATTTTTGGGTACCAGGCTTCGTTTTACATAACTAAGTTTTGTATTTTTTACACGTCCAGGTTTTTCACAAACTGGCCGTATTTTTCTATATAACTTTTTCTTCCAGAAACATCGTCGCCCATGAGTGTTGTGAACCACATGTCAGCCTGTAGTGCATCTTCGATGGAAACTTGTAGTAAGCTTCTTGTTTTTGCATCCATAGCTGTATCCCAAAGTTGTTCAGGATTCATCTCACCAAGACCTTTGTATCGTTGAATATTCATGTATGGTTTGCTGATTACTGCGATTGCTCGTATGAGTCTCAAAACGCCTTTATCTTCAATGATGCGTTCTTTGCCTGTTACTTTAAGTATCCATGGTTTTTCTTGGATGATAGATAATGCATCGAGTAATTTGACCAGTACTTTTGTTTCTTGGGCCTTGAAGAACTCTACAGGTGCTTTCCACTCTTGGTTTAATTTTTTAAAAGTGATGAATAGTTGTGGTAATTCGTGCTCGCCCTCTTGCGGTTCAGATTGTTCTTCTTGAAGTGTTATCTCATAGTCTTTAAAGTCTTTTTGTAAGTTTTGCAGTAATGTATCGATACCGTCTTTCTCATCCCACGGGTTTTTAGCCAAATGATTGATAAGCTTATGGCAGTCTGAGTAGGTTATATTGAAGTTTATACTTTCGTTGTGCAAATGCTCTTCATAATTTTTTATGTTGTCCAGTACGGCGTGCCATTTTTTTGACTCAAGTTCTTTAGAGTCTAGAAATAGAGCTACTTGTTCTTTTGACCAGTCGAATAAAAATTCTTTAAGTGACGAATCGTCTTTTAGATATTGTTCTTTTTTGCCAATTTTTACTTTATACAGTGGTGGTTGCGCAATATAGAGATATCCATGTTCTATTAACGGCTTCATGTGTCTAAAGAAAAATGTGAGTAGCAATGTTCGTATATGTGCACCGTCAACGTCAGCATCAGTCATGATAATAATTTTATGGTATCGTGCCTTGCCTGGGTCAAACTCTTGCCCTATTCCTGAGCCGACTGCAGAAATAAGTGCTTTGATCTCTTCGCTGGAAAGCACTCGGTCTATGCGAGCTTTCTCTACGTTTAAAATTTTACCTTTGAGTGGCAAAATAGCCTGGTTAAATCTGTCTCGTGCCTGTTTTGCAGAACCGCCTGCAGAGTCACCCTCAACTATGAATAGTTCTGTCTCTTGAGGATTTTCATTGGAGCAGTCTGCTAGTTTACCAGGCAAAATAGAAGATTCTAAAACTGTTTTTCTTCTGGTTATTTCACGTGCTTTTTTGGCTGCTTCTCGTGCACGTTTTGCCAGCTCAGCTTTTTGTAATATCTTTTTGATTATGTTTGGATTTTCTTCGTAAAATGTGTCTAGCGCACCGAATGTCCACTTGTCTACAAGGCCTTTTATTTCGCTGTTGCCAAGCTTCGTTTTGGTCTGGCCCTCAAATTGTGGTTCTGGGATTTTTAAGTTGATGACACACGCAAGTCCCTCGCGGACATCGTCACTTGAGAAGCTTTCACCAGGTTTTAAAATTTTTAAACTTTGTGCTTTTTTATTACTTATTTTTGTTAATGCAGACTTGAACCCAGATACATGTGTACCGCCCTCAGTGGTGTTTATGTTATTTACAAAAGAGAATAGCTGTTCCCCGTAGGCGTCATTATACTGTAAAGCCACTTCCAAGATATTCTCATCATCACTTTGTTCAAAATATATTACGTCTGGAAATAACGGGTTCTTTTTTGCGTTTAAATTTTTCACAAAAGAGACTATTCCACCTTCAAAGAAAAACTCTTTGCTTTTACTGGTTCGATCATCGGTTAAAATTATTTTGAGGCCTTTGTTTAAAAACGCGAGCTCTCTTAGTCTTGAGGCCAGTGTATCAAAGCTGAAACTTGTTGTTTCTGTAAAAATTTTTGGATCAGGATAGAACGTGATGAGCGTTCCTCTTTTTGTGGTATCGCCGACCTTTTTGAGTTGGGTTTTTGGAACCCCTCTTTTGTATTCTTGAAAATACTCTTTGTCGTTTTGAAATATGGTAAGATCAAGTTTTTCTGATAACGCGTTTACCACAGAGACACCAACCCCGTGTAGACCACCGGAATATTTGTAAGAATCTTTATCAAACTTACCACCAGCGTGCAACTTTGTCATAACAACTTGAGCAGCAGAAACTTTTTCTTTTGGGTGTATCCCTGTTGGAATACCTCGGCCATTATCTTCAACTTTACACGAGCCGTCTGTCTGTAGTGTGACGTGGATTGTGTCACAATGTCCTGCCAATGCTTCATCAACTGAGTTGTCTACCACCTCGTAGACAAGATGATGCAGGCCTCTGGGGCCGGTAGACCCAATATACATACCGGGACGTTTTCGTACCGCCTCGAGTCCTTCCATAACCCGTATGGAGGCTGCTTTGTATTCTTTTTGAGGAGAAGGTTTTTTTGTCATATCTCATAACTCCTAAAACTTTATTTTTTTTAAGCCAAATTTAAGTTAAAGCGTTTTATTTATTTCGCGAAAATCGTTATAATTAGCGAAATTTTAAAAAAATTTCTAAAACTTGTTTAATAAAATTTGTATGGTTTGCAAAACTAGTTTACTCTATTAAGTATACCTTTTAAGTATACCGTAAAAAACAATTTTTTTCTAGTTTTCAAAGAAAATGAGTAAGAAAAATAGCGCAAATAAAGAACATTCATATTACATGAAAATTGCCATGAAGGCAGCAAAAAGGGCATTGGCCAAAAATGAGGTGCCGATAGGGGCTGTTGTGGTCGATCCTGAGGGAAACATTGTTGCTACAGCTTCAAATATGGTGCATCGTTCAAAAAGCCAGACAGAACATGCTGAGGTGCGCGCCATAAAAAAAGCCTGCAAAAAATTGGGAGATTGGAGATTAGATGGGTATTGGGTTTATGTGACGCTTGAACCCTGTACGATGTGTTACGGGCTTATGAGACTTTGTCGCATTTCAGGTCTTGTATACGGTGCAAAGTCGGCACTTTTTGGGTATCGTCTTGACAAGGGTATTGACCTTGATGTATACAAAAAAGATACAATAGAGGTAATTGCTGGAGTTTTGAGAGATGAAGCAGTTGATATTTTGAGGAGTTTTTTTAAAAATAAAAGGAAAAAAGGTGAGCGTAGGAAGAAGCAGTATTCTAAATTCGTCGAAAGACATAAAAAAGATAAAGAAGGATCTGGTTAAACGTAAAGAAGAGCTTGAGGAGCAATTGGCGCAAATACATGAGGATCAAAGCACCCCACAAGATATAACCGGCCAGGATGTGGGAGATCAGACTATATCTTCAATAATTGAAAACCTGAGAAATACCCTGCAAGATACTGAATTGGGTGAGTACAAGCGGGTTGTGACAGCTCTTGAGAAGATAGAAGAGGGCACTTACGGCACATGTATAGATTGTAGCAAAGATATTGGCCAAAAGAGGCTGAAATCGTATCCTAATGCAGATCGGTGTGTTGTATGCCAAGAGGCGTTTGAAGAAAGTGGCGGGTACCACTAATTTTTGACAGATTTCTTGAAGATTTCCCTGAAATAACACTATAAAAATAGAATAAATCTTGTATACTAGTTTTGGGTGCCGATGTAGCTCAGTTGGTAGAGCGATTGATTCGTAATCAGTAGGTCGGCGGTTCAAATCCGCCCATCGGCTCCAACCTTCGCTAAAGCTACGGTTGGCACGGCCAGCTTGAGCTCCAAAGGAGCGAAGGTTGTCCTCCGAAGCCTTGGCGAAGGAGGATCGTTAGTAAGCTCTAATTAACGTAAATTGCGCGAAATAAGGCCTTTCAGTCGAAAAACACCAAAAATAACTATATTTTAGGTAAATTTTGACAAATTCTATTATTTCTTGTAGAATTAGGGTATAAATTAAGATATTCTTGATACTTGTATGTATATTTAAATGTACTATTTTTATAGGGTAAAAGTTAGATATGGAAAAGACCAAAAAAACAAAAGAAACAAAAGAAGTCAAAAAGACTCCAGCAACTAAGGCTGTTGAACCGGCTAAAAAAGCAGATACAGCTAAGCCTACGGTTAAATCCAAGGCAGCTGAAAAACCTGCACCAGCTAAACCGAAGGTAGCGAAAAAGCCTGAGGTAGCTAAGAAGCCAGAACCAGTTAAAGCAGCAGAGCCTAAGAAGGTTGCACCTAAAGAGACCAAAGCCGTTAAAAAAACTGCGCCTAAAAAAGTTGGGCCTAAAAAAAAGAGCTCTGTAGTATCTCATGGTGTGGGTCGCAGAAAGCGTGCAGTAGCACGTGTTTGGTTGCGTCGTGGAAAAGGTGACATACGAGTTAATGGAAAAAATTTCAAAGAATATTTTGATACAGATCTCAATAAGGAACAAGCTCATTTAACGTTCAGTGTGATGAGAGTGGCAAATTATGATGCTGATGTTAATGTGTGTGGTGGGGGTGTAAACTCTCAGGCTGAAGCGATAAAGCTTGGTCTTGCACGTGCGTTAGTAGAACATAATCCGAATCTAAGAGCTGATATGAGAAAATGGCGTCTGTTATCCGTAGATCCTCGTGTAAAAGAGAGAAAGAAATACGGACAAAAAGGTGCTCGTCGTAAGTTCCAATTCGTCAAACGTTAATATTTTTTATAGTACAACGTATTTTGATGCAACGTATTGTGATACAACGTATTATAATACTTGCAGTATACAAAATTTTTGTTTAACCTAACGTCAGTTTGGGTTTAGCTTTATGCAAGTTTGGTTTTGTGTAAGCTTGTCTAAAACTTGGTTACTAATAATTTAGGGTAAAAGTTTTGTATCTTTTGTGTGTATTGAAAAAAGGTGTAAACTGTGTGCAGTGTCGTTGGCTACATAGGTAAAAGCTATAGCAGAGAATTTGTTCTAAAGGGACTTGAAAGGCTGGAGTACAGAGGTTATGATTCTGCAGGGTTTGCATGTTTGCATCCTGAGCATAAGCAGATTTTGTATGCAAAGGCCCAAGGAGCTCTCAGTAATTTAACGGAAAAAATTGAAAAGTATCCGATAGATGGTTTTGTAGGGATTGGTCATACCAGGTGGGCGACTCATGGTCAAGCATCTGAGAACAATGCACATCCACATTTTGATTGTGAAAAAAAAATATCGGTTGTTCACAATGGCATTATAGAAAATCATCATGTACTCAAGCAAGAACTTATAAAAACAGGTCATGTGTTTCACTCTGATACCGATTCAGAAATTATTGCGCATTTATTGGAGTCTTTGATTGCTTCTTGTGGTGATATAAAATTATCAGTGATTAAGCTAGTCGAAAGACTCGAGGGTGCGTTTGCATTTTTGGCAATACTGCAAGATAATCCAGATTTTATGATTATTGTCAGAAAGCGTTCTCCATTGTGTGTTGGCGTGGGTCAAGATCAGATGTTTGTTGCTTCAGATATCCAGGCGTTTGCTTCCAAAACAAATAAAATTATATTTTTACCTGATGAGAGCTTTGCTTTTGTTTCAAAAGATATGGTAGAGTTGTATAATTTCTCAGGTAAAGCAATACCGATTAAGATTCAGGAGATAGATCTGGATGTGGCTGCAACATGCAAGCAGGGGCATGCGCACTTTATGGTTAAAGAGATTTATGAGCAGAAAAGTGCTATTTATTCTACATTGGAGTTTCTAAAATCTATAAACTCAAAAAGCTCAAATATATGGGAGCAGATGGGTCTCTCTGAAGAAAAAGCAAAAAACTTACAAAATATTGCAATAGTTGGCTGTGGCACTTCTTGGCATGCGGCACGCATTGCGCAGTTTTTCTTTGAAGAGATTTGTATGATACCAACTAAAGTTTTTCTGGCTTCAGAATTTAGATACATGCATTTTTTCCCAGATGAAAATAGTTTGTATGTTGCGGTTTCGCAATCTGGTGAGACGGCAGATACGCTTGAAGCTCTGCAGATGATCAATTCACTTAATTTGCCTACAGTCGCTTTGACAAATGTAGCATCAAGTTCAATGGTAAGAGAGGCTGGCGGGTTTTTGTTGACACAGGCTGGCCCTGAGGTGGCTGTGGCCTCCACTAAAGCGTTTTCTACGCAGTTGACAGCCTTTTTTTGGTTGGCGCATAGATTAGCCTTGGAAAAAGGCATTATTGATCAGAACAAAATGGAACTTGCCCAAGAAGATATTCTGGTTGCTGCTGAAGTTTTGGAAAACAGCATAGAAAATTACAAGCTTGAGATTGTGCAAGATTTATCAAAAAAATATGCAAAATATTCAAAAGCAATATTTTTGGGACGTCACATCAGTTATCCTTTTGCGCTTGAGGCTGCGCTCAAATTAAAAGAGATCTCGTATATTTTTTCCCAGGCCTATCCGGCTGGTGAGTTAAAACATGGCCCACTTGCTTTAGTCGACAAAGAAACTCCGGTATTTGTATTTTCGCATCAGGATCCATTGATTTATAAAAAATTGGTGTCCAATGCGATTGAGGCGAAATCAAGGCATGGGCATATTGTGGCATTTGCCTTCACAGGCCAAGACGAGCTTCTTAAAATTGCTGATAAAGCATTTGTTTTCCCCAAAGTACACCCACTCTTGGGGCCATTGGCAATGACAGGTTTAATGCAATTTTTGCCTTACTGCATTGCAAAAGAGCTTAAATGCGATATAGACAAACCACGAAACTTGGCCAAATCAGTTACTGTTGAGTAGTTGAGTAGCTCTTTTTCCTAAAAAAATAAAAATTATTTTTTTACAGGCTTTGCGTATAAAGTTCCCCCGAATACGCCGATGCCAAGAACACCCTTTCTCCATACGTCATAAGGACATTTGTCTGCCTGAGGGGGTTTTATAACAATGCTTTTTACATTTGGAGGGCTTTTTTTCTCGTCTATAGCGAGGATTTTCCCTGTAGAATATATTTTGTTGTCTATTGTCCATTTGATATTCACTTTCACATATGTAGGGTATTGATCTGTTTCTCCTTGCTTCCAGTCATATTTAAGAGATTTACCCTCTTTTTGTGTATTCAAATCTCCAACACGTATAGTTTTCTTGGGTATGGTTTTGCCTAGTAAATACGAGCCGCGAGCTAGGGCATAGCTGTAAATGTTTACAACGATGTTTTTTATTGGCTTGCCAGATTGGTTTTCTATGTCAAAAGCGTTAAGCCCTTTTGATGTGATAAGCATAACTATGCTTAAGCATGTGCCTAAAAAAATTATTTTTTTGTTCATAGTTTCTCCTTTAAACAAAAGGGAGCCATCTTTCTCAGCTCCCTTTTTAAATAACTTGAGTTACAATTTTTAGCAGTTCTTACTGTTTTTATTATTTCTTTTCTGCTTTTTTCTTGTCGGCAGCAGGTTCAACAATTGGCGCGGGGTAACATTTTTCAAATTTAGGATATGTAGCCAAATCATATTTTTTCCATCTCCATACGCAATAAGGCCACTGTTTTTTATGATCCCAGTTCTCCGGTATGGGCATTTTATCGGGATTGGATATGACAATGCTATTTAAATTTTCCGCATCGGTTTTCTTTGTCGTGTATCTTCTGTAGCCATATTTATTACCTTTACGCACTGTCCATTCGACCCTTATTTTTTTACTACTAAGTTTTTTTTCGCTTAGCAGAGTCTTCTCTTTTGTCCAATCATATGTTTTGTTTTGACCAGGATCCAATTTTCCAATATCCACGGTTTTAGAGAAGATTTCTTTATCTATTTTTTTCTCTGTATCATAAGTATTTCCTAGAAAGTATACTTTCACGTTTTTTATAGGTCTACCCGAGTGGTTTTCAATTTTTACAGCATCGAGTACTTTTGATGCCATAAGCGCGCATATGCTTATGCATGTGCTTAAAATAATCAGTTTTTTCTTCATAATTCTTTCTCCTTAATTTGGATTATTTAATTTCTTTCCAAAATTGATTAATACATTTTTTGTATTTTTTTTCAGGTCCGATTGATTTAGCATCGCCAGGTTCTCCTGGTATTTTTCCCCATCTATATACGTTATATTTAACAATTCCCTCTGCCTTTTTTTCAAAGACAACACTGTTTAAATTTTCTGCAGGTATTTTTTTTGTTTGGTATCTTTTACCCTCTACTGTAAATTGAACTACTACTGACCCTTCACCAGTAGTCCAAGCTCTTCCAGCAGCTTTAAGGGTTTTAGCTATATTTCCTACTTTAATGGCATTTTTAAGAGACTTACCGTTTCTGACAATTACGTCCCTTAATGTCATTTCAGAACGGTTACCGATATCAAACGCATGGATTGTTTTCCGCTCGGCTTTGGTTCCGAACATGTTTGATCCTACAAGAATACCTATGCTTAAACACGTGCTTAAAATAATCAATTTTTTCTTCATTTTCTTTCTCCCTTACTTGGGTTATTTTATATCAGCTATTCCTTTGTATCCTGCATCTCCTATATGTTTGGCAACGCCGCTTCCTGCTTTGAGGCCAGTTCCAAAAAGCAGAGGATTAGATAGCCATACATCATAAACAGTTTGAGCTTTAGTTACTGTTTTTTCCTTTGTTATCTTTTTTGTAATTTTTATATTTTTTATAACAACACTTTTCAACAAAGTTGTTGAAATTTTTGGTGTTTGATACCTTCTACCATCTATTTACCATAGGATCGCTACATACTTGCCTGTGGGCTTAAAAGAAAGCTTAGCTCCTTTTTCCCCCTTTAAATCGCCTACTTTTTTCATGTTTTGCTCTGGTGTGCTTCCCTTGGCAATAGGAAGGTTAATTACAACAATATTTTTTATTGCTAGTTGCTTAGAACCATTTTCTATGTCAAAAGCACCAAGTATATTTGATGCTACAAGCATGTATACACTTACACATGTGCTTAAAACAATTAGTTTTTTCTTCATAATATTCCCCTTTTTTTTAATGGGCTTAATTATATCTATTTTCTCTCTACTAATATATTACAAGAAACAATGTGCAAATTGCAATAGTTTTATTGTTTTTATTGTTTTTATTCGAAAGTGAGCTATTTAAGGGGTCTTTTGCGAGGGGAGTGAGTTGAAAAAATGGTTTTTATTGTATGTTTTATTGTCTAATTATCTATTTGTTGCTAGATTTGGAAACAATTACTTGTGAAAACGGGTTGTCAGGTGCAGCTAGAGGTTGTTTTGGTTTATTTTTGAGTTTCTAGATGGGCTCTTTTAAGAGTGCATTTTCTCGGGGGATAGTTGTCAGTTAGTATCACGAGCAAAAGGAATACTAGTCCTGAAAATAGCGCCACAGAGAGCCTAAATTTAATACGTCTTTTAAGTAGACGTCTTCCAGTCGGTGATTTCACTTTTTAACAAACCTTCTATTTTGGTTAATAATACCTACTTTAACCCTTTTTAAAAGGGATAGTAACTATAATACTACTGATAAATAATTTGTCAATACTTGTAAAATGCCTTATGGGAGCGCCTCTTGGTGTTTTGTTGATATACTATTGAAAATTTTTTAAGATTTTTTGGGGTATACGAAGTGTTTTTTCACAAATCGGTTTTTTTATGTTACAACTAGTAATAAGATGTAGTAATAAGATAGTGTTGAAAGCTGGAGTCAAAGCATATGACAAAATCGTAGAGATAGAAGGTAAAAAACTGGAAGGCATGACGACTGAGGAAGCAACGGCAAAACTGAGAGGGCCAAAAGGTACAAAAGTAAAAATTAAAGTTCTGAGAGAAAATAAAAAAGCGCCATTATCGTTTGAAATAACAAGAGATATAATCAAAGCACAATCTTCGTTTGCATTTTATATAAAAGAATATGACGTCTACTACGTATCATTAACGACATTCTCAAGCAGCGCAGTTAAACAGATTAAAAAAATACTTGAGCAATCAACCAAAAAACCGTATAAAGGACTAATAATAGATCTGAGAAATAACTCCGGGGGACTTTTGAGCTCTGTCATAGACATTTCGGGACTCTTTTTAGATAAAGGAAGCTTAGTAGTCACCACAAAAGACAAAAATAACAAGAAAAAAGTAGAATATAAGACAACGCAAACCCCTGTTGCAAACATAAACATCCCAATATTCATACTAACGAATAACTATACAGCTTCTGCCGCAGAAATTCTTGCCGGATGCCTTAAAATTCATTCCCAAAATCTTGCTAAGAAATCAAAAAACAAACAACAAAAAAAGCTGATGGTATTTACTGTGGGCACAAAAACATTTGGTAAAGGCTCGGTACAGGAAGTTATACCGATTAGCAATAACAGCGCTATTAAACTCACCTCATCTTTATACTTTTTGCCTAACAACAAAACAATTCAAGGGCAAGGTATAGAGCCTGATTTTGTTGTTGAAAAACTATTCCCTCCGCCGGAGAAGGTTACCTGGTTTTTGCGACACTATGGCAGAGAAAAAGCACTTAAGCACTCTATTAAACCGGGCAAATCTGATAAGGGTAATAAACCAGATAAAAAGAACCTGGATAAAAATAAAAACAAAAAAGATAAGACGAGCAAAAGCTGGACAGAGCGCATTAAAGAGATGCTCCAAAAAGATAATCAATTTAAAGAGGCACTCAAGCTTATAAACATTTTTGATCTGGCTAAAAAGAAGTTCCCTAAAAAGATATTAAATAGAGAAGAAGCAACGAAATTCTTAAAAGATATAAGTGCCCTAAATGGTGAAATAAGCATGCAAGAAGTAAAAATATAACTTATTCGTAAAACCTAAAAAGGGAGCGTCATGCTCCCTTTTCCAAACTTTTTAATTCCCAAACTTTTTGGTCTCAAACTTTTTAGCTAAAGACAAAAATAACTTAGCGCCATCGCCATAATCACAATCAAGCAAGTTCTCAGAATCTGTATAAAAAATGACCATATCACCACCTTCAGTTCTATCGACCCTTGCGCAGAACCTATGGCCAAAATTATTGCCATGCCAAGAGATATCAAAAACTTCCGTAGACCCATTTTTATCCCAGAAAGACTGTACTATCTCATCGCCAAACGTACCATAAAATTTTTTAATGCCACAACCTTTTGTAGTAATAAAACTCACATAACATTTGTTGTTAATTTTAAATCTATACAATTTCTCATCATGTATGCCTCTTTTGAGCACAGGGCAACACTCTCCCGTAGAACGTTCTTTGTAATATGTTGCATCATTGTTATCATAGTTTTTCGCCTTATCTACTAAAATATTTGAATTATTTAGAAGTTCTATAATACTTGATAGTTTGTTACATTTAGAAAAAATTATACTGTTAACCATAGCATGGCACTGACAAAACCCACCCACCTGTTGCAAGCAGGGAAGCTTTACTAAGAACACATTATTGTTTTTATTTATTTTCCCTATTTTTTTAATTTTAATTCTACTCAAAAAATAATCTTGTGTTGTAAATTTTGAATAAACACCAAAGCCTTTGCAATCTATTTTTAGATTTTTTATTTTTAAATCTTTCAAAGTTTTAATATTTTCGAAAGTTTTTTGTTTTATTTTTTTTATTTCTTTTTTAGATTTAGAAAAAAACTTTTCTATCAAATATTTCTTTGTTTTTGCATTTGAAGCCAAGCTTACACAGAATTTTTTTTCACTAAGCTTATAACCCTTCTTAAACCATTTAACCAGATTAACAGTCTCTCCTTCAAACGTATATTTAAAAAAAGGAAAAATGTTTTTAAATATTTTTAAAGAGTTCTTAATTTCTGCATACTTAAAAGTTAAGGGGCCAACAAAATTATTAACGAATACGCTTAACTCAAAACCCTTATTTTTTTTTAACTCAAGGTACTTATCAAAAACCTCTTTTACTTGCATGGTAAGATATTTGAGTATTTTCACCTTGTTTTTCAGCGCAATATCTCGGTAGCGTTTTACTACTTTCTTTGAAAATGAATAATACCCGTAAAAAAAATCAATACCATGCTCAGGTAAATACAAGAAATTTTCAATTGTTTCTAATTCGTCATCACCACAACAAAGCCGCAAATATTTTATTTTAGATTTCTCACATGCAAAACGAAGATTAAAACAATTAACAATTTGATTGGAAAAACCTTTCAGCGCCTTTTTAAAGAGCTTGCATGAACGCTTGCTTGCAATATTTTTTTTCAATATTCTTTTTACAAGATTAAAATAATTTATATACAGATCATCCAATATATTTTTTGAATATTTTTTGTTTTTCTTTATTTTGCCAAATCTTTTTACTTCTTTAGCGAGTTTCTCCGAAACTTGTTTTTTAGGCTGCTTTTTCATGCAAACAACAAAATTAGTCCCCAATAAAAAAAATATAACCATAAAAACCGATAATATTCTAAATTTATTCAATACAAAAC
>JBHPCA010000019.1:0-26694 GCA_042576225.1 Candidatus Babelota bacterium | reverse complement strand
TGCTGACTATTTTGGGTTATCTCCAAAGTTTGATACCAGCATTTCTTTCGCACATGTTCAGTTCCCATTGGGTCCATGTAATTGGCATATCAATTCTGAGGAACATGCCTTCTTTCCATTTATCAAGGCCAACGAACCAGTTGAGATCTAGTATAACGTTTTGTATTTTTGGGCAGAAAGAAATGCTGGTATCAAACTTTGGAGATAACCCAAAATAGTCAGCAAGCCACGCTTTTGCACTTCTGTCTTCTACTTGTGAACCTTGGATTAATAGATTATTGCAGCAGTCTAAATCACATCCAAATAAGAACTTTGCCATGTGCCATGGTCTAAATGTTCTGGTGTATTCAAGTGCAACGTAAAATGCGCCATTATATCCTTCAGCGCAAGGTTTATTGATAAATTGTTGCCATCCAACAAGTTCTCTTGCTGCGTTTCTTCCTTGTGAACGGGTAAGTAACAATGGGTACCCATCACATGGGCGTGTACAGCAATCACAACAATCACAGTCATTACAACCGCAGTCATTACAACAATCATCACAAGAATTACAGCACGTGTTACAACATGAACCGCAACTGCAATGCCCACAGTGAGCATATACTGCTGCGCTTGTAAACAGAGTCAAAATAAGTAAACCCTGTAAAAATTTTTTCATCTAAAAACTCCCTTTTAAAACAACCCTCAAATTGTAAAACAATTAGGGGAAATATTTTTTTAATTTATATATCTTAGGTTTGTATTTTTTTTCAGATCATTTTACGCCCTTTCAATTATTTTAATGTGTTATTGTATAGAACTTTTTGTTTTTTACTAATTTTAGTATAAACATGTGAAAGCATCATTTGTAAAGAAAAAAGTTTGTAACTTAAAAAAATGCCCGGATTTCTCCAGGCATTTTTTGTACTAGCTTTTTATATGCTTTGGTTAGAATTACAGTAATTATATACTAATTACATTAGTAATAACCAAATTAGTCAAAAGATATTCCGCCTTTTATCCATACACCATATTGGTAGACGCCAGCTTTCTTTGATGTGCAGCAACAGTCGTCATTGCAGTCATTGCAGCATGAGCCACATCCGCAGTTAGAGCCGCAGCATGAATTGCATGATGAGTTGCAAGAGTTTAGACATGGTGTTGAACAGCATGTGTTGCAATTATTGCAGCAACAACCGCAGCAGTCATCGTAGCAACAGTCGCCTTTTTGTGCAAATTCAACTTCAAAACCTGCACCCATGAATGGTACCCAGCAATCATCTCTGTCTTTCCATGCATGGCTTACGTGAGCAAATATTTTGTGTGTAATTGCGCTTGGGCCTTTTTGCATATTAAGCATATTTTTTGAGACTAAAATTGGAGGGAATGAGGTATTGACATTGCCACCGGTGCATGTGAGTGTATTGGTTCCTATAAGAGCTAATGAAGGGTTGTCAACTCTTGGATTTGTGCAAGCATATTCTCCTGTTGCAAGGTAGTTTTTGCCACCATGTATGTCTGCGCAACTTTGTGTTGCTGAAAGAGGGTATGCTACAGATTGAGGATTATCACCATATAGGAATGCATCACCTTTTATAGCATATTTTTTGTCTGCTGGGCATGAGCATGAGGATACGCAGCAGTTGTTGCAGCAGTCGTCACAGCAGTTATCGCAGCAGCAATCACAGCAGAATTTTTCGCCTGTTCTTGCCCATAAGTTGTAGCCTAAGTCGAAGCTCCAATTTTCTCTGATATATCCGAGTTTAATTGCTACATCTGCTTGAATAGAAATTTTTACATCGACTTGGAATGTTGACCAGTTGATTGCAGGAATGAGATTTTTTTTGTATTGATAGTCTACAAGTTCCACTGGGTCACCTGAAAGTAGTTCGTCTGTATTTGCTCCCATTTCCTCAAGAAGCATATATCTGCTGTTTGGTTTGCAGCAGAAGTCAAATGATCTGCATTGGCAATCTTTAAACATGTGAGAGAATGTTGCATCTAGACATACATCCATATATCTGTCGTCACATTCTTTGCTTCTCCAGAATACCCATGAACCTGTGATTCCAGCACCAAGTTCCCAGTGCTTACCGTTACCAACTATTGGTTCAAATAGATAACATGAGTGTGGACGGTTACCGGTTGGTGCTGCAGCATGAACAAATAATCCTAAGTGCCCATCTTCTTTAAGAATGAAGTTATATCCAAATGATGCGCGAAGATCTGCAAGTCTTACTTTAGCGAGTTTGCAGTTTGTCATACGTCCAAATTTGAGTGCTTCTTTCATGTCACCAAATACATGGGTGCCACTGACTGCTTCGGTAAAGCTGTCTGCCAATTTTGCTCTGGTAACTTCATCTTCATACATATAGCCTGCGTCAAATCCGACTTCACCGCCGTTATTTTTGATGCATTCGCACATGTTGAGTTCCCACTTGCTCCAGGTTATAGGAGAATAAATCTTGAAGAACATTCCTTCTTTCCATCCGTCAAGGTTTAAATGCAAGTGCATATCAACCATAACGTTTTGGATGCGAGGACAGAATGATACTCGAGTATCAAATAATGGGGATAAGCCAAAATAGTCAGCTAACCATGCCTTTGAATTTCGAGCTTCTACCTGAGAACCTTGTACCAATAATGTGTTGCAGCAATCTAAGTCACATCCAAAGAAGTAGCGTGCAAGATGTTCAGGTCTGAACGATCTTTGGTATTCAAGCCCAAGGTAAAATACCCCGTATGTTGAATCCATGCAATATTTATTTACAAATTCATGACATCCGACTAATTCACGAGCAGTGTTTCTTGATTGTGAACGGTATGCCAAGAAAGGATATCCGTCACATGGTCCTAGGCAGCAGTTACAGTTATTGTTGCAGCAGCAATCATCACAACAGCTACTACAGCAATTATTATTGCATGAGCCGCAGCATCCGCAATCTGCGTAGGCTGCCATGCCTGCAAACAGAGTCAAAACAAGTAAGCTCTGTAAAATTCGTTTCATATTAAAACTCCCTTTAACAATAATTTTGCAAAATTATTTTCCCCCAATATATAAATAGTATACGTATTTAAGGGGGCTATTTTTTAAGTATGTTATTTTATTTTGCTATGTCATAATACTCCCTTTCTTTTTTTAATTTTTTATTACATAAAATTATATTTTTATTATAACCTGTGAGTCTTAGTTTTTGTAAAGAAAAATTTTCAAAAAATGCAACAGATGCTAAAATATGCTAAAAATGTGCTAAAAAAAATTACAATAAGATGCGAAAAGAAAGCCTGGAATTATACCAGGCTTTCTTTATATATTTTTTATATATTATTCAAAATAGATACCACCTTTGACCCATACACCCCATTGTGAGATGCCGCCTCTTTTTGTTTTGCTGTGTTGAGAACAAGAGCTGCAACAATTATTGCTGTTGCAAGCTGAACTGCTGCATGATTCGCATGAAGTAACACATTCGCAACCGCTGACGCATGATGCACAGTCACAGGTGCAGTCTATATCAGAGCAGTGGTCAAGCTCTACCGAGCCACCGATACCCAAGAATGGGAGCCATCTGTCATCTCTGCATTTCCATGCATGGCTAAAGTTTAAGAATAATTTATGAGTTACAGCGCTTGGTGATTCGCTCATGTCAAGATCTGCGCGTGATACAAGAACTGGTTGTATCGATGTGTTAAGAGGTCCAGATCCAGGGCTTCCAATATAATCTAGTTCTTCGTATTCAGAATCTATCTTGTATTTTGCTGTCTTAGAGTTGTCTAATGGGCCTTCCATGTTTTCTCCAGAGCCGTATACTGAACCTTTACATTTTATTGTTGCGCTGCTTGCGCTGGAAGACAGTTTTGCAATACCAAGTGATGTAGATCCTTCATATGCTTCACCGTACAATAATTCATTGCCTTTTAAGACATATTTTTTCTCGTCTACGCATGGCATACAGTTTGGACAACCAAATTTTTCACCGGTACGTGCCCAGAAGTTATAACCAAAGTCGATGCTCCAGTTATCTCTGACGTATCCAAATTTAAATACGATATCAGCTTGAAGATTAATTTTTGCGTCAACAACAAAGGTTGTGTAGTTTATAGCTGGTAATAAATTGCCGGTATATTGGTAAAGAGCTTCTATATCAAGTTCTCCGCCAGCCAAGTTGCCATCAGAAGCATCAAATTCTGCAAGTAACATGTATCTACTGTTTGGTTTGCAGCAGAAATCAAATGATCTGCGTTGGCATTGTTTGAGAAGGTGGTTAAATGTTGCGTCAAACCATAGGCCGAGATATCTGTCTTCACATTTTTCACTTCTGTAGAAAATATAAGAAGATGTTATTCCAAAGCCGAGTTCCCAGTGTTTGCCGTTACCGATTATTGGTTCAAAAAGATAACATGCATTTGGTCTGGTACCAGTTGGGAATACAACATCGAAAAAGACTCCAAAGTGGTAGTCATCACATTGGAATATATTCCAGCCGAATGTTGCCTGAACGTCAGCAAGCATTGTTTTAGTCATAGGACAGATTGGGAATTTTCCATAACACATTTTGCTTTGCATGTCACCAAATGTGGTGTTGCCAAGCATGTACTGCATAAAGCTTGCAGGTAGGTCTTCTCTGAGGATTATAGAATCTGACATAAGGCCGGCTGAAAATTTAAGCTCACCACGATTTTTTATGCATTCTGTCATGTTAAAATCCCATTTTGTGTGTACTAGTGGTGAATGCACTCGTATATAAGTTCCTTTCCAAAAATCATCTAATCCAATGTAAAAGTGGAAATCTACCATGAAGTTTTCTATTCTTGGCTCAAATTGTAATACACTTGAATAATCATTTGGTAGTCCGAAGTAATTAGCAAGCCATGCCTTAGGATGCCTTGGATTTACTGCGTCGCCTTGGATTAATAATTTGTTACATCCTTCAAGTTGATCTCCAAAATAAAATTGTGCTATTCTATCTGGTCGCATAGATCTATTGTATTCAAGTGTTATAGCAAAATCTCCATAGGTTGAACACATATCATATCTGTTTATAAATTGTTGCCATCCAACTAAATCTCGTACCCCATTTCTTCCTTGTGAACGAGGCAGTAAGAATGGGGATCCGTCGCAGGGACCTAGGCAACAAGGTTTACAACAACCTCCCTTGGAAACGCTGAATATCGGATTGCCACAGGTATCATTACAGCAACCACCGCAGCAGTTATTAGCCTGAATGGCAAAGCTTGCCAATACGCCTGATAAAATTAAGATTTTTAAAATTTGTTTCATAACAAAACTCCTTTTTATTAAAGTTTATTTTAGCTTTCATTTACAACAAATTTAGTAAGTTTTTTCTACTTTTCACACCATTTTTCTCCTTTCTAAATGTTGTTGATATTATTTGAGTTTTTTATTGATAATTTTACTTACACTAATTATACTTATTAAATTTTATTTTTTTGTAAAGAAAAATTTTTCAAAATAAAAAGGGTCATGCTTTATTCTAAGCATGACCCTCTAGTTTAACCTACTTTAAAAGGAGGATTATTCATAAGAACAACCGGCTTTTAGCCATATACCCCATTGTGATACGCCAAGGTGTGGATTTTTGCAATTATCTTTACATTTGCAGTCTCCACCAAACTCAGCTTCGCCGCCGATTCCAAGATATGGGTTGGTGTCTTTTTCTTCACGATTCCACTTGTAGTTAATATGCGCAAATATTTTATGTGTGTAAGCTTTAGGACCTTTGTACATGTCTATATCGCATGCATTCAGGACTACAGGCTGAATTGATGTGTTAACGTTTGGCGTGTCATCTACAATTGCACATCCGTAAAGGTCTGTTAGTGGGAATACATATGAGTATGCCTTTTTTGGATTGTCTATTCTAGGATTATAAGATGCTCTTACGCTTGTATCGCAAGCATCTGTGGCATCTTTTTCTCCAGGAAGTAGTGGGTAATTTGTTCCTTTATGAATGTCTGCTTGGCTTTGTGTTGCAGATAAAGGAACAATATAATCAATATTATTGAGCTCGTATTTTCCGTAGAGATACGCATCACCTTTAAATGCTAAATGATTTTTACCACATGGGCTGCAGCATGCTTCTCTGAGATAGAATTCTTCTCCTGTGCGCACCCAGAAGTTGTAACCGAGATCAAAGCTCCAGCAATTTGAGTAGTAAGCGAATTTAAGAGCCAAATCTGCCTGGATATCGATTTTTGAATCGACGCAGTAAGTTGTTGTGTTTATTGCAGGGACCAGTTTGCTTGCGTACGTATAATTTGCCAAGCAATTGCAATCTGCTGCGCAACAGTTATTGCCTTGGCAGCATCCGCCATCACATCTGCCAATATCTGCATCGTTAGGACCCATTACTTCAAGTAGTGCATATCTGCTGTTTGGTTTGCACAGATAGTCAAATGAACGGGTTTGGCATGCTTTGAACATATGAGTTAATACTGCATCAAAGTATACTCCTAAGAATTTATCCTCTTTTTCGCCTCTCCACATAATGTATGAACTTGTAAGGCTTATGCCAAGCTCCCAGTGTCTTCCGTTACCAACCATAGGCTCAAAAAGGTAATATGCTTTTGGACGTGTGCCTGTGGGCGCAGCGGCGTGGAAGGCAAGTCCAACATGGTAATCTTCTTTTAGTGCAAAATTACAACCTAACTCAGCGCGAAGATCTGCAAGTCTTGTATCTGTTTCTTTGCACGGTGACATTAAGCCGTATTTTATAGGGCACGTCATGTCTCCAAATGTGGTGCATCCTTTCATCACCTCACAAAAAGACTGGGGAAGGTCTGCACGGGGAATTTCGCATGAGCTCATGTAACCTTTAGGGAAGCACATCTCACCTTTTGTTTTAACTTTTTCGCACATGTTTAGATCCCATCGGGTGTATACCAATGGTGCATATATTCTGAAAAACATCCCTTCTTTCCAGTTGTCAAGTCCAGCGTAGTAATGTAAATCTATAATAAAGTTTTGTATTACTGGCTCAAGGCAAATGGTACTTTCAAAATCCATAGGCAGTCCAAAGTAGTCTGCGAGCCACGCACGTGAATTTCTGTCAGCTACCTTGCTACCCTGAATTATAAGATTGCAATTACATGCATCTAGTCCGAGTAAATCTGTCAAGATTCTTTCTGGCTTAAATGATCTTGTATATTCAAGTGCTATGTAAGAACTCCAATATTTGTCATCCATTCCATATTTGTGGATTTCTGCTTGTGTTCCAACTATTCTTCGTGCGATGTTGGCACTTTGGGAACGATATCCAAGGAAAGGATAACCGCAACAGCGAGTTATGCAATCGTTGGACTTTATTGGAAGGGCGCAGCAGCTATCGCTGCAACAATTTCCCACTAAGATAGCAGAGAAACTTAAAAGTAAAGAGAGGGTGAATATTTTTTTGAGTGTAGGCTTCATTGTAACTCCTTCTTTTTATTGTTATTAATGAACATACTTTCCTACTCACTCACCATATAACAAAAAAAGAAAAATTTCAATAATTTAAACCTAAGTCAAAAAATATTAACTTAATTAGTGTTAACTAAATTAGACTAATTAAGTTAGATAAATTATAATTTCTAGTGTTTATTTTTGTAAAGAAGTTTTCATTTGGAGATTCTCGAGGCCTTGATGCTTTATTTTTTTATTTTAGTTTGTTTGCAAATAATATTAGAAAGTTTTCCTGTAAGTAGTTCGGGCCATATGGTTTTTTTGGAGCATGTGATTAATTACATTTCTTGTGGCAATATTTATATTACTGGAAACAAGGTTTTATCTCATTTTTTGCATGGGCCTACAGTTGTTGTGTTGGCAATATTTTTTTTTGATAAATGGTTTTTTTTAATTAAAAATTTCAAAAGGTGTTGGGTATATGTTTTAAAAATTATTGGGCTTGTTTGTATAGCAGATATGGTGACATTTTTTTTGTACCTGATTTTTAATTGCTCAAGATTTGCACATTCTTTACAATGTTTTCCGGTTGGGATAGGCTTTGTCGTTTCTCTTCTGTTTTTACTGACGTTAAAATATTGTAGAAGGGAAAAAGTTGCTTTTTTGACATGGAAAAAGGCCTTGTTTATTGGGTTTTTTCAGGGGATAGCGTTGTTGCCAGGGGTGTCGCGTTTTGGTTTAACGTTTGTTGCAGGTTGTTGGGTTGGGTTGTCTGCCCGAAGATCTTTTGAATTTTCTTTCGCTATTCAGTGGCCGTTAATTTTTGCAGGTTTTTTAAGTAGTGTTTTAAAAATCTATTTGTGCAAATGTAATGCGTTGCCTGTAAATATTTTTAATTTTTATACGCTTTTAATTATATTACTTTCTTCCATTGTTGCTTTTTTTGGATTGAAAGTTGCGCAGTTTATGGCACTTACTAATAAGCTGTGGTATTTTGCAGTGTTTTTATCTTTTTCTTTTATTTTGTGGATTATTTTTGTTTATATTATTTTATAATTATTATGATTTAAATTTTTGTTTTTTAATCTGGAGAGATTAATAATGGTATATGAGTTTTTTGTTGCATTTTTTGTTGCGTTGCGAAATGTTATATTTACGTATAAGAAAAAAATAGCAGCGTTTGTTTTTTTGTTTTTGGCTATAATTTTGGGGATTTCTTTATACACGTTTAATCCTTATGATCAGTCATGGTTTGCATACAGTACATCAAAGCATAGTGTTGCGAATTTGATTGGGTTTCTAGGCTCTGATTTGTCGGCTTTGTTTTTTTATCTGTTTGGGGTTTCTAGTTATTTATTTGTGTTATTGTTATCGTATGTTTCTTACATTCTTTTTATGGGTGTGAGTTTTAAAAAAGAGGTGGAAAGATTTTTGGCGCTTTTGGGCTTGCCGTTTATATGTGCTGCCCTTTTAAACATGACGCAGGTTGATTATTTTGGGCCAATATTTCCCGGAGGTGTGATTGGTAATGGTTTAAAGATTGTTTTTATTGGTTGGTTTGATCCGGTGATTGCAAAGTTGTTTACATATTGTTTATTATTGATAAGCTTATTGCTTTTATTCAGGAGTACTGTCACACACGTACTGTATTTGTGTGCAAGGGTTGCGTGTGTTGTATCAAATAAGCAAAAGTTTTTAATTCCGGTTTATAATTTCTCTAGAAAATTAGTTTCTATAATACTTGTACCACTCATTTTTTCTTTTAAGTTTTGTAAGAGATTATTCTGTGGGCAAGACATTGAAGGTCAAGATAGGTCTATTGTTGAGTTTGAAAATTATATCTCAGATCCTCAGGAAAAAGAAGAGCTTCAAGAGTTGTACAGCATGTTGCACAAGAATCCTGCAGTGAGCGAAATGGGCAAAGAGTCTTTTTCACAAAAATCTATAGAGACAAAGAACATATCTGGGAAAAATCTTGAGCAGGATTTTTCATCAAGCGAAAGAGAAAAGACATATAATTTTCCTGACCATAACTTATTTGATTATTATGATCAGGGCCAAGAAGATGCAATAAAAATGGATGAGTTGCGAGGGCGAGCAAAGATACTTGAGGAAAAGTTAGAAGTGTTTGGTGTTTTTGGAAAAGTGGTCTCAATTAAACGTGGTCCGGTAGTGACGCTTTTTGAGTACCAACCGAAAGCTGATTCTAAAATAAGTAAGATAATTGGGCTCAGTGATGATTTGGCTTTGGCTCTTGAGGCGCTAAGTATAAGAATTATAGCGCCAATTCCTGGGCGCTCTGTAGTTGGGTTTGAGGTTGCGAATTTAAAAAGAGAAGATGTGTTCTTGTCTTCGATTGTTAACTCTAAAGTGTTTGAAAATTTTTCTGGGTCTATACCACTTGTACTGGGAAAAGATACGGTTGGAAAAAATATTATTGCTGATTTGGCGAAGATGCCGCATTTGTTGATAGCTGGATCTACCGGTTCTGGTAAATCTGTTGCGCTCAATTCTCTTTTGGTGAGTATGCTTTATAAGTTAGGTCCAGATGAGCTTAATCTTATTTTAATAGATCCTAAAAGACTTGAATTTTCTGCATATGAAGATATTGCCCACCTTCTTTTTCCTATTGTGACAGATCCTAAAAAAGTTTCTTTTATTTTGAAATGGGTGGTAAGTCATATGGAGGAGCGTTATGAAAAGATGGCTAAGGTTGGCGCGCGAAATATTTTTGACTACAACAATAAGACAGATGAACATATGCCTTATTTGGTTATTATTATTGATGAGCTTGCGGATTTAATGATGACTGTTGGCAGAGACGTGGAAAGTTTGATAGCCAGAATAGCACAAATGGCAAGGGCTGCAGGGATTCACATGATGGTGGCGACACAACGACCATCAGTAGATGTTATCACGGGACTTATAAAAGTTAATTTTCCAAGCCGTGTTTCTTTTAGAGTTACTTCTAAAGTAGACTCGCGAACTATTTTAGATTGTTCTGGAGCAGAAAAGTTACTTGGTAGAGGAGACATGTTGTTTTTAGGTTCCGGAAGTTCTTCTTTGAGTCGATTGCACGGGGCGTATGTGTCAAGTAAAGAAATAGAACGGGTTGTCAATCATATACGATTAGAAAGAGATGTAGTTTATAGAGACTTGTCAGAATATATAACCTCTCAAGATTCAGAATTATCTGATGCAGATGATATGTTATATAAAAATATTTTGGATTTTTTAGAGTCTATTGAAGAAGTTTCTATTTCTTTACTACAAAGAAAGTTTAGAATAGGTTATAATAGATCTGCAAGGATAATAGAAAAGCTTGAGTCAGATGGTTTGATTTTACCTTCTGATGGTGGAAAGACAAGGAAAGTAGTAAGATAAAAATTTATGTAAGACAATAAAGTGAAACAGTATAGTTTATACATTTTATAAGGAAAAGACGGAGAAGTCGATGCGTTTTGATGAACATTTTTTAAAGGGTGTGTTATCACATATTTCTTTTATAAGTAAAAAATTTCCTAAAGAAATAATTTTTTCAGTAGACTCTAGAACGGTACGGAGGGGAGAAATTTTTGTTGCAATTGAGGGTGAAAAGTTTGATGGTCATCGTGCTATAGAAGATGCGTTAAAAAAGGGTGCCGCAGGAGTATTCTTTAAAGAATCAAAAAAGCATGTATTAGAGACCATCGATGCAAAACTTCTAAAAGACAAATTGGTGGTTGCCCTCGATGATACCGTGGGTGCACTTGTTAAAATGGCTACTGCCTGGAGAGCGCAGTTTGCATGTCCGGTTGTTGCTATCACAGGGTCTGTTGGTAAGACTTCAACAAAGGAGATGATCTCGAATATTTTGCAGGCAAACAAAACAGAGCATGTTGCATCTTTTGAAAATCAGAATACAATGATTGGCTTGTCTTTAAATGTTTTGAAAATGCGCAAAAACCATAAAGCTGCGATATTTGAGCTTGGTATTACCAAGCGTGGTGATATGAGTGTTTTAGTAGATATTTTGAGGCCGACAATTTCATTGATAACAAGTGTTGGGCATTCGCATATGGAGGGCCTTGGTTCTTTAAATGATATTGCTGCTGAAAAAAGAGAGGTGTTTAAGTATTTTTCCAGTGAGAGTATAGGTATTATAAATGGTGACCAGCCTATTTTGGCAGATGTTGGGTATGACTATCCTATGATTAAGTTTGGGTCTAAAACTACAAATCAGATTCAAGCGAGGAAGATACGCCTTATTGATGGGAACATTAATTTCATAATAAAAATTTATGATAAAAAGTATAATGTTGTTCTTGAAGGTGCGCATTCTGGGTCTGTTTATAATGCTTTGGCTTCCGTTTGCGTAGCCCATTTATTAAATATTCCTGAGGAAAAAACTATTGAGGGGGTACAGGTTCCCATTAATGTTTCAAGTCGCTTTGAAAAGCGTAAAATGAAAAATAAAAAAGGTGTTTTAATAAGTGATTGCTACAATGCAAGTCCAGAGAGCATGAAAGCAGCGTTGCTTGCTATTGATAAAATTGATACGGATTCCAAAAAGATTGTGGTGTTGGGTGATATGTTGGAGTTGGGCGTTAATAGTCCTTTTTGGCATCGTCAGCTTGGAAGAATTTTGAGAAAGGCTCCGTCTTTAAGGCATGTGATATTAGTTGGGGATATGGTGAGCTGGACAAAAAAAACACTGCCTATAGGAGTTGAGGCTGAGCATGTCAAAGATTGGCAAGAGGCAGTGGAAAAACTTGATGATATGATGAATAAAGATTCGTTAGTGCTTGTGAAAGGCTCAAATAGTATGAATCTCATAAGCCTGGTAGACCATTTTGCATCTTAAAATTATTATTACTTTAATAGAGAAAAAGTATGGAAGATCCTAAAATTTATCACAAGCCAGTATTGGTGCAGGAGGTGTTGCATTATTTGGATCCAAAACCGGGTGGTATTTATTTGGATGTAACATTTGGATCCGGTGGACACACACGTGCAATTTTAGAAAAAGAGCCGACTTGTAAGGTGATTGCAATGGATTGGGATTCGGTTGCGCTAGACACATATGGACCTGATTTGCAACAAATGTTCCCCGAAAGACTGAGACTTTTATGGGGGAATTTTGCGTTGCTTTATAAAATTTTGAAAAAAGAAAAGATAGATAAAGTCGATGGTGTTTTGGCAGATTTTGGAACATCGCAAGTTCAGATAACTGGTAGGCCAGGGTTTTCCATTTTTAGGGATACAGCTTTAGATATGCGTATGTCTCCTTCTCATCAAAAAGTGACCGCTCAAGATGTTATAAAAGATTCCTCTGAGCAAAAGTTATATGAGATTTTTAGGCAATTAGGTCAAGAGAGATATTCAAGGCGGGTGGCTCGAGCAATTGTGCAAGAAAGAAAAACAAAAAAGATAAGAACTACAAAAGATCTTGCCAAAATAGTAGAGAGAGTTGTACCTAGGTCTAAAAAAGAGAAAATACACCCTGCAACGAGGGTTTTTCAGGCTTTACGAATATATGTCAACAAGGAGTTGGGCAATATTTCGGCATTTTTACCTATAGCACTGAAGATTCTTAAATCTGAAGGGCGACTGGTATGTATTAGTTTTCACTCCTTGGAGGATGGTATTGTTAAGGATTTTTTTAGAGAACGTGCTGCTGTAGGTGAGATTGAGATATTAACGCCAAAAGTTGTCGTTGCCTCTGAAGATGAGCTTGCAATCAATCGTGCGGCAAGATCGGCTAAACTACGGGCAGCACAGGTGATTTAGGCGAAAAAGTGTAAAATATTGCAAAAGATTAATTGACAAAATATGATGTTTTAATAAACTTGTACTATAAGCTGTTTTTATTTTATAAACCGTATAAAAGGGATAGTAAAAGTATCTTTCATAAGGATTGCTGACATGGAAATAACGGAAGTAAAAGTCTTTCCTGCAAAAGAGACGGGAAGCAGATTAAAAGCTTATGCAACATTGGTTTTTGATGGGTGTTTTATTATCAGAGACCTCAAAATTATAGAAGGTGACAAAGGCCTATTTGTGTCTATGCCTTCCAGAAGAAGGAAGGATGGGACATTTAGAGATATTGTTCATCCCCTCAATTCGGATACAAGAAAGAAGATTGAGGAGACTGTAATAGCGGAATACAACAGGATTGCTGGTTCTGCGATTCCTGTAGCTCCTGAGGAAGGTGAGTAAGCTTTACAGTTTTTGAATTTTTAAATTTTTTTAAAATTATGAGTTGGGGCGTAGCCAAGTGGTAAGGCACCGGTTTTTGGTATCGGCATGCGGAGGTTCGAATCCTCCCGCCCCAGCCAATGTATGTGAATTTTTGCATAAAAGAGTTTTGATCAAAAAATAATTTGGTTAAAGCTCTTTTTTTCTTGCCCCTTCAGCGAGTTCAGGGCAGGCTCTTCAGCACGTCCCGTCTCCCTTGGTCTTCGCCCCTTTACAGGGTCTCAGACACGCGGATCCACGGGACCAGTTCAGGGCAGGTCAGTAATAAGCCATTCTTCGCTAAAGCTCAGAATATTTATATAGCGTGCAATTAGTAACTTATTTTAATATTCCTTAATTTCTTTTTTTGCATTCGCAGTATTATGTCTGAGCCTCACTGTGCGGTTAGTAGCCTATTTCAATAGCGATTAAGGTTTCTTCTTTTCTTCTACCCCATTCCTAGATTTATTTGCATCCAATAATGCCAATCGCAGAATAAAAATTTAATATATTTTTTCTACAAGAATACTCCAAGAGAAATATCTTTTCGCTTCCGTTTTTTTTGATTTATTTGTATCGATACTTTTTAGAGTGAAAATATTGAATATTATGCAAGACGGCTTCCCATCCGTCGTCCCTGAGCCTGACGAAGGGTGCTCCTTATAATAATCTTTTATGAGGTGTATATTTTTGGGTTTCTATCTTGCCTGTATTTGAGTTACTTTTTATCTATAACAAATTTATTTTTTGATTTACTTTTTGAAAGCCCTCGAAGTAAATTGAAGTCTTGGTTTATTAAGGCTTTTTTCTTTGCTCTAGACCAACCTTTAATTTGCTTTTCTGCTTGTTTAGCGAAATCTCTGTCCTCAAATGTTTCTGAATAAACGAGTTTAAGAGGTTTGCGAGACGAGGTATAACTATTAGTTTCACTTAATACATGTTGCTCGAATCTTGCTTCAAGATTATCTGTATGACCAGTATAATATGATCCATCACTACATTCCAATATATAAACGTGAAATGATTGCATCTTATTCCTTATTTCATTTCTTAAATTTTTAAAAAAAGATAAATACATTAGAATAGTTTTACATATATGATTATTTTAACGAATTATCTTAATTGGTCAATGAAAATTTATTTTTTTAAATAGATTTTCATCTTGCATAAATTTAAGTTATTTCTGGTCAAACACAAATTTATCAAAGCATTTTTGGTTTAAAGGAGCACCCTTCGTCAAGCTCAGGGACGACGGCTGGGAGCCGTCTTGCGCTATGTTTAAGATGGTGTTTTATTCTAGATAGCTTTCAAATTTTTATCAATACTATATTGCTAACAAATTATTAAAATTTTGCTTAAAAAATTTAATGCGTTTTCTCTGGCGATACGTTAAACTTTATATCTGTGGTTGGTATTATTTTTAATAATGCCCAATACGTTATATTTTTCTCTTCTAACTGATATACTGGATTAAAGTTTTTTTATTAAAAAATCAAAAAATAATTTAGGAATAAAAACATGGAACAAATACTTTATGTTGGTTCAAAATCACAAGCAAGGCATCAGTTATTGCAAGATGCGCAAATAAAATTTATTGTCGTCCCGCAGGATGCAGACGAGACGCTCTGTGCTGTAGGTTCATCGCTGCAAGAAACAGTAGAGGCTATAGCACTTTATAAAATGGAGCATGTGCAGTTGCCTGGCGGTAAAAAAGAGGGTGATACCTGTTTTGTCTTAACTGCCGATACGTTAACGCAACACAAAGACGGTTCACTAGCCGGCAAGCCAAAAAACAGAGCTGATGCAATTGAGATGATTAAACAGGCAAGAGGCAAGGCTCGCGTTGGAACCGCTTTTAGTTTAGACAAACGAGTATGGCGATCTGGAGTGTGGGAGGTATTCAAGCGAATAACATGTTACGTCGATGCAGAGTATGATCTCGATATTCCAGATGAGTGGATAGATATTTATTTAGAAAAATCGTTTGGTAATATTGCTTCCGGAGCCATAGCTATTGAATTCTATGGAGCACAATTTTTAAAGTCAGTACAAGGCTCACACTCTGCCATTGTCGGTCTGCCCATGTTTGAATTAAGAAAGGCGCTGCAAGAACTTGGCTTTTATACGTTTTTAAAAAACTAATTAAAAAAAAGCTGCGATTTTTAAAACCGCAGCTTTTTTTTTTTAATTTATCTTGCGATCAATACTTGAATTGCTTTTTTAAAGCATATATATGCAGGGCACAAAGATAAACCAAGTATAGTAAGAGATATAGCTTTTCTATGTTTCTGTACAAACGGCTCTTGGGTTTTATATGTTTGAGTAGCCTCACGTTTTATTT
This sequence comes from Candidatus Babelota bacterium, assembly GCA_042576225.1. Lineage (GTDB taxonomy): Bacteria > Babelota > Babeliae > Babelales > Vermiphilaceae > GWF2-30-66. The sequence goes on along the minus strand of JBHPCA010000019.1, from coordinate 10,756 downwards.
TTTGTAAATCACGAATCCTTTTTTGGTCGCCATTTTTCAGGTCTTTACGGACAATGCCTCTAACGATACCCGGCTCTAAGGCGAGAGGGTGTCTCTTTAACGTATCTTCAAGTTTGTTATTGTAGTCTTTGTGTTCTTTCATCTCTTTTTTTATGCCAACACGTCTTTTCCTAGAAATTCTACTATAGGTTAAAAGTCCCCCTATTGCTCCAGTGATCAATGATCCCCATCCTAAAACGGTAAAGAATCCTGATTTTGCTGCTTTGACTATAACTTTGCCAATAGAAGAAAGAGGTCCTGTTTTTGGCTTTATTAGTTTTGGATTTCTAAAAAATACTTTGTTAAATACTTTTTTGAGCCATGGGGTATAGGTTATTTTTTTTGGGGCTCTAAAAAGTAGTTTATTAACTTTTTTCAAGTTAAACGCATAACAGGGTGTTATTACACTTGCGCCTAATGTGGTAGCCAATATAGCTGATAATACTCTTTTTCTTGTATTCATAGGTTTTCTTTCTTTATGTTATTGGGTTTTTTGAGATTTTTTCTTTTTTGTGTGTTTAGTGCAAATTTGGGTTTATGTTTCAATTTTTTACATAATTTTTTAGGCGTTTTGGGCTTGTCGGGCCTAGATTTCAAAGCTTTAAAGGCATTTTTAAACATTCTATACGCAGTATAAAATGCGGTAAACACGGGGCCGGCTGACATGAGGGCAGTATTTGCCAGCTGCTCCTTTTTTGTTGTTTTTGAAAATATACTAATGCCTCCAGCAAGGTAGCAGATCATAGCGGTGACAATGCCAATTGAGGTAGCGCCTATACCTAATGTGGTATACCCTCCAGCTTTAATAAATTTTTTAAAATTAATTTTTGCATGAGCACAGGGTGTTATCGTTGATAATCCCAATCCTAGTATGCTTGCGAAAATATTTGTTGCTATTCTTTTTTTTATTTTCATAATTTTATCTCTTTAATTTAACTTTTTATTATAGTATATGCCTTTTTAAACATTTTGCATGAGGCATAAAAAGAGCATGCCATGCTTGCCGAAAGTGTGAATATAGCCCCTGGTACAATGTATTTTTTTGCAGAGGGGAATTCGCTAAAAATTTTAAACGCATATTTTGCCAATTTCATGACCGGGTTGCTTATGTAAGAATTATTTATTTTTTTCATATTTTTAAAAAACACAAACAAACCAAACGCTGATATGGCATAATTTGCAGTTGCACAAATTCCAGCGGTAGCGTAAACAGCTGCTTTAGATGTTTTTTTTGCAATAGTAAGCGCTTTTTTAAAACAACTCTTATTTTTGATTTCTGGGTTGTTTGGTTTATTTACGCAACTAATTATATTTGGGAAACTTATAGACATCCCTATAAATATGAGTGTTAGCGTAGTGTTGCGGGTGTATTGCATTACGGCCCCCATACCTTTAGTTTCTAAGTTTTTAATCTCGTAAGTAAGTGTATCATGGTAAACAAAATCTGTAAAAAGGGTGTTGGTTGCGGTATATATGAGATTCAAGCTACCAGCTAACTAACCTAATTTAACCAATTTAATCAACTATTTAACCAGCCAATTGACTATAGTTTTTTACAAAAAGCTTTGAATTTTGTAAAAAATCGATTAAAAGAAATGCCTAATAAAAAGACTTTTTTAAAAAAAATAAACAAATAGAAAAAAATTCTTGCTTTTTCTATTTAAAAAGTTTTAATATGTAAGAGAGGAGAAGATTAAAGTAAAGAGCAGAGTAAAGAATAAAAAGAGGAGGATGAAAAAATAAAGAGATAATTTTTCATCATAGTTGCATCAAAGGTGTAAGTTCTTAGTAAAGCCTGATAGCTGCAGATAATTGCAGATGTAATTGATTGAATATATTATTAACCGTTTAACCTTTTATAAGGAGAAAACATGAAGAAACTTGTAGTTTCGTTGGTTTGCCTTTTAGGGCTTACCGTTTTTGTCTCACAGGCGAAAAAACATAAACCAGTTAAGATGGATAAGGGGGCAAAAAAGCTTCATAAGCCAATGGATAGACCTCTAGCGGTGCGTAGGCCAATGGCAGTTAGACCAATAATAGGTAGAAGGCGCTTTAGAAGAGGCGGCGTTTGTTGTCCAAAAAAACGTTGTTGTCCAAAAAAACGTTGCTGCCCAAAAAAACGTTGCTGCCCAAAAAAACGTTGTTGCCCAAAAAAACGTTGCCCTAAGAAGGTTTGTGATATACTTGAGAGAAAGGTATGTTGCCCAGTAGTGACATGTGAAAGCAAGACAGTAGAGGTGCCTACAGTAGAATATGATTTTAAAGAAGTAAGAATAGCAGATGGGCAAAAACCTGTAATAAAAAAAGCATGTAAACAAATCCCGGTTACTGTGTGGAGAACAGTTTGCACAGAAAAACTTGGGCATGAACCCTATCCTAGATACAAGACTATAGCTGTTCCAAGAAAAGTGATGAAGTGTGTAACGGCAGTGAATGAAGTTTGTGGCGAAAAATGTCATACAGAGTGCGAAAAAGTCTGCAGGAAGTTACCAGTTAAAAAGTGTTGCTGCCCTTAATTAAAACAGCAAATATTAAAAAAGAGACTAGCAGCGATATACAGTTGCTAGTCTCTTTTTTATTTCTATTTTTTTGGTAAAATCTTTTTTTAGTTGAGCATATTTTTATTTCTTGGCTTCCATCGTTTGAGAAGTTCTTCCATTAAGATATTTTTCGCATTTTTTTGATTGTTATTCTCGGGGGAATTGTTTTCGATAGAATCGTTTTCAGGAGTGAAATTTTCTTGTGGGTTCTTTTCAAGTTTTGATGCAGCTTTTTCTATGCTAAATCTTATAGTGGCGTCATCGCAGACAGAAGAGTCTATTTGGTCTATTGAAGGCATTAACTTTTTTTCTAAAACTTTTTTTATGGCATGTTGACCAAGAGAATCTATTAAAAGAGTTTCCATCATATCAAAAAAATCTAAAAGTACCATTTGTATATCGTCAAGCATGAGTTCTTTGCTTAAAAGTGCTTTTTTATTAAGCTCTTCTTTTAATCCGGAATGCAAGGCTTTCTCTATTATTTTTTTCATTTTATGGTCTTCATTTTCTAAAATCCATTTAAGCAGACATATGAGTTCGAATGATATGACCAGTTGATTTTCATTTTCTTGAAAGTCGATGTTATGTTCTATCATTTAAAAAGCCTTTCTGGTAACTAATAATATCTTAATTATTTACACGTAACGGGGAAGTTCATGATGCGATTCATCTACATATGGTACATATCCTCGTGTATTTTTTTCAATCTTTTTATTCTTTCGTTTACCGGAGGGTGGGTTGAAAATAGTTTGATCATGCTTTTTCCGGAAAATGGGTTTACAATGAAAAGTGATGCGGTACTCTCTTTGCCTGCGCTTTTTACCTGTCGAGCCGTGTGCTGATAGGAATTATGGAGTTTCTCGAGCGCCGAGGCAAGAGCAAGAGGGTCTTGGCTATATTTTGCTCCGGTTTCATCTGCTAAATATTCCCTATTTCTTGATATGGCGAGCTGTATAATCAAAGCAGCAATCGGCATTACAATAGACATAAGTATCATCGCGATAGGACTACCATTTCTTCTATTGCTTCCCACATTGCCGATGGATCCAAAAAATGCTGAATAACGCAACATGCTTGCCATGTAGCTTATTGTTGTTGCGATTGTTGCTGCGATGGTAGCAACCAAAATATCCCGGTTTTTAACATGAGCCAGTTCATGAGCAAGTACACCTCTTAATTCCTCTTTATCCAGAACATCTATAATTCGTGATGTAACTGCAACAGAGGCATGAGATGGATTTCTTCCTGTTGCAAATGCATTGGCCATGCTAGACTCTATAATCCATAGTTTTGGCATAGGGATATTCATTTTTTCGGTAAGTTCTTGTACAATTTCGTGTACCCAGTTGTATTGAGCTACATCCATTTTTTTTGCTCTGTATAAACCTAAAACGATTTTATCAGACCAGAAATATGCAATTGCGTTTATTGCCAACGAAAATATAAGAGCAATTTGCAGTCCCCTATAGCCGCCGAATATATTACCCAAAACAAGTAATAATATGCTTAAGCCAACAAGCAATAGAAATGTTTTTACTCTGTTTAGAAACATAATGTCCCTCTTCTTTTAAAATCAATTTTTAAAACCAATTTTTAAAATCAATGTACTAAAATTTATTCGTCTTCGTATTCAATTTCCCAGTTTTCTAGATCAAGTATATCTTGTTCATCTTCAATTGGGGTTTTTATTTTCTTTTTAGCCTCATTTCTTAATCTCATTAAAGATTTAGCACTGGATGTTATTGAGATTTTAGAAAGCTCTTTTTCTTCTTTAAGTTCTTTTTGTGTTTTGTCAAAAAGGGCATTCATCTTTTTTTGCATGCGCTCTATTTTATTTTCAAGCTTTAATATCATCTCTACACCAGCCAGGTTGACTCCCAGTTGATGGGTAAGATATATTATTTCTTCAAGTCGGTTAACATCGGCTTCAGAAAATAGCCTTGTGTTACCCTCAGACCGTTTTGGAGATATAAGACCCTCTTTCTCATAGAGCCTTATAGTCTGTTGGTGCACAGAAAACATCTTTGCAACAGCCGATATTGAATAGTATCCTTTTTTTCTTTTCATAATTTTACCCAATTTAAACAAAAACGAGATATACGCTTTAAAATACTCTTACATGTTCTTTATATAGTTTATCACATATTTTCCCACAAATCTTTTGGTGAGTTTGCTTTCTAAGTGTTTATTGTCTTTTATGTGCGTTATACGTTAAACCTGACGAGAATGATGTCGCCGTCCTTGACAATGTAATCTTGTCCTTCTTTTCTTATTTTTCCTATGTCTTTCAATGCAGCTTCGCTTTTATGCTCAAAAAGGTCTTGGCAGTTAAATACCTCTGCGCATATAAAACCTCTTTGTAAATCAGAATGTATTTCGCCAGCAGCTTCTCTTGCCGTTATTCCTTTTTTGATTGGCCACGCATGCGCCTCTTTTGGCCCACAGGTGAAAAATGTGATCAAGCCTAGATTTTCATATGTTTTTCCAATGATGACGTCTAAGCTTTTTTCTTTGAGCCCAAATTCCCCCATGAGCTCATGCGCATCCTGCTCATCAAGCTGGGAAAGCTCATACTCTATTTTCGCACAAACAGGGATTACTCGATCTTTTGAAAATTCTTCTACAAGAGCTTTATAGTGGACATTCTCCATATATTTATCGTTTTCAATATCCTGCTCTGAGACATTAGCTATGATAATAAAGTTTTTGCTCGATAGCAAAGGGACTGTCTCTATATGGCTTTTTTGGCCTTCCAAGACTAGTTTGCGTACTTTTGCTGCATTGCCCTCGTCTATAGCGGCTTTTATCTTGATTAAGAGCTCATTTTCGCTTTTTAATGTATTAAGCTCTTTAGGCTTGCCTTGCGCCCCCCGTATTAATTTTATAAGTTTCTCAAGCCTTTTTTCGACCGATTCCAGGTCTTTTAGCATAAGCTCAGAGACAATTGTCTCAAAGTCAGATAGCGGATCTATATGGCCGCCTTCTCTTACTACATCAGGATCCTCAAAGCACCTGAGCACGTGTAAAATTAGGTCAACTTCTCTAATATGGCTTAAAAACTGGTTTCCTAGACCTTCTCCCTCAGCAGCACCTTTTACAAGGCCTGCTATATCGACAAAAGAGACTGTGCTGGGTAGTTTTTTAGCAGAGCCGTACATGTCTGCCAATCTATCCAATCGTTTGTCCGGGACAAGTGTTATTGCCACATGAGGGTCTATTGTGCAAAATGGGTAATTTTCTGCCGGTATTGTGGATTTTGTTAATGCGTTAAATAATGTCGATTTTCCTACGTTTGGTAGGCCAACCAAACCTGCTTTTATACTCATAATTTTTCTTTCCATTCATGCGTTTAATAGCGTATATTAATGCTAAAATATTAATAAAATAAAATTTGATTATTTATATTTTTTATGTTAATTCTTGTATTACTGGGTAGTATTTTATACTTATTAATATAATTATAGTACAAAAAAGGGAAAAAATGAAGACTTCAAAGCTTATGTGGGTTATTTACTTTATTGCTTCTTTCGCGGCATTTCACTATTTGCTCATTGCATTCAATGTTAATCTTTTAGCATTTCCATTAATTGCAGGTGTGCCTAATCTTGTAAGAATAGTATCAATTATTTTTGGTCTTTGCGGATTAGTGTCGCTTATTACATTGTTTATGGGCTGCAAAGAGTGCAAATAATCACATAACATAAAATAATTAATGTAAATAAAAAAAAGGCCTGAGATAATTCTCGGGCCTTTTTTTTATGTTAAGTTTATATTGCGTATTACTTATCTATTTCTGCATCTATAGGCTCTTCATCTTCTTTCTTTTCTTCTTGTTTATCTTTTTCTGGGGTGCCTTTTGTATCTTGCTCTCCCTGAGGGTCTTGTGCATCGGGTGCACTTTGCCCCTGTTGCGCTTGTGCTTCTTGAGCCTGTTTTTGCAGAACCTCGTAGATTTTGTGTGATGCTTTTGCAAGCTCTTCGGTCGATTTATCTAGCTCTTGTGCGTTATTTTCATGTGTTTTTAGATCGTTTTTTGCCTTTTCTAGAGCAACTTCAAGATCTTTTACGTCCTGCTCAGCGAGCTTATCTTTATTTTCTTTAAGTGCTTTTTCTACTTGGATAATGGTACTGTCGAGTCTATTTTTCTTTTCTACTAGTTCTTTTGCGTTTTTGTCTTCTGCTTCGTGTTCTTTTGCATCTTTTACCATCTTTTCGATTTCTGTGTCTGATAATCCACTGGAGTCTGTTATGGTAATCTTTTGTTCTTTCCCAGACGCTTTATCTTTCGCAGATACATTTACAATACCGTTTGCGTCTATATCGAATGAAACTTCTACTTGTGGCATACCTCTTGGTGCTGGTGGAATGCCATCCAGTCTAAATTGTCCAAGAAGTTTATTATGTTGTGCCATTTCACGCTCACCTTGGAATACGCGAATATCTACTGCGGTTTGGTTATCATCTGCGGTTGAGAATGTTTGAGATTTTTTGGTTGGTATGGTTGTGTTTCTTTCTATTAGTTTTGTCATTACGCCGCCCAAAGTTTCTATACCAAGTGAAAGGGGAGTGACGTCTAGCAAAAGCACGTCTGTTACATCTCCTGCCAATACACCACCTTGAATTGCAGCACCGTCGGCAACTACTTCGTCTGGGTTAACAGATTTGCAAGGTTCTTTGCCAAAAAAGTTTTTTACTAATTCTTGAACTTTTGGAATTCGTGTTGAACCACCGACCAAAATAACTTCTTTTATATCGCCTACGTTGATTTTTGCATCAGCTACAGCTTTTTTGCATGGCGCTAACAATCTGTCAAATATATCGCTACATAGAGACTCAAGTTTTGCTCGTGAGATCTTCATGTTAAAGTGTTTTGGTCCTGATGCGTCCGCAGTGAGATATGGCAAGTTAATTTCTGTTTCATGTAATGTTGAGAGCTCTTTCTTTGCTTTTTCAGTTGCTTCTTTTAATCGTTGCAACGCCATTTTGTCGTTATGCAGATCGATGCCCTGTTCTTTTTTAAATTCATCTGCCATATACTCTATTAATTTGTGATCAATATCATCACCACCCAAGTGAGTATCGCCGTTTGTTGATTTAACTTCGACCACACCGTCATGTATTTCTAGTACGGATATATCAAATGTACCACCACCGAAGTCAAATACAGCGATCATACCATCTTTTTTCTTATCAAATCCGTATGCCAATGCTGCTGCGGTTGGTTCGTTTATAATTCTTTTGACGTCTAGGCCGGCAATTTTACCTGCGTTTTTGGTTGCCTGTCTTTGAGCATCATCGAAATATGCAGGGACCGTGATGACCGCTTCGGTAATTTTCTCACCTAAATAATCTTCTGCTGTCTGTTTTAATTGACTCAATATTGCCGCAGAGATTTCCTCAGGAGTTATTTCTTTACCATTTATCTCTATTGCAATATCACCATTACTTTTTTTCACTGTTTTGTATGGTAAACGTTTTAACTCATCTTTCATCTCGTCATACTTAGCGCCAATAAATCGCTTTGCAGAGAATATAGTGTTTTCTGGATTTGTTACCGCTTGGCGTTTTGCCAATACACCAACAAGCCTTTTTCCGTCCTTGGTGAAAGCGACCATAGAAGGAGTTGTATTGCCTCCGTCCTTATTAGGTATAATTTTTGGAGAACCACCTTCCATGAATGCCATCGCAGAGTTGGTTGTCCCAAGATCTATTCCTATAATTTTTGCCATATTTTACCTCATTATTATAAAAATTTTAAAAATATCTTTTATCTTTTTACTTCTTTTATCTATTTCGTATAGCCAAAAAAGTCTTTACTTTGTTAGTAATAAGTATATAATATTTTAAAAACTTGTCAACATTTTGTTAAAAAACTTTAGCCTAACACACTAAGATTTTCTGATGCCCGTTCTAATAGGTTTCTATAGCGCAAATTACCAGATAAAATCGCCCCAAGAAGCCGTTGGTTGCATTTTTCCCATACTTATGTCGCATAATTTCCAAAAGACCCAGTCAAAAATCCCCCATTGCCAAATAAGCCAAACGTTCTAAGCATCTTTTGCGGTTTGGTAGGGATTTTTTGCGGGCTCTACTTTTTTCCATACCCCCACTTTGTTCTGACGTTTAACTTGCTGGTCTGAGTAGCTATTAAGCCCGGAGCGGCAACTCCGTCCGCCCCCCGGCAGCCTCGTTGCCACGCGAGCAATTGCTGTCGAAGTTTGCATGGCAGGGTGGTGGTGGGGGTTTTACAAGTATGTAAGGGCTGTCGAAGTTTACATGGAGTGTTGGCAGGGGAGAGAGGGCTGCGGGTGTTGACTACGTTGCCTCGGAGATAGAGGCTCATGTAAACATATACCCCATACACATATAGTTTCCAAAACATATTATTCTCTGCGAAGTTATAACTGGTTTATTGTTTTTGTTTTTTCTTAAAAGGGATGAAGTATATTTGATCTGTATACACATACATTCTAATTAACGCGTGAATACATAAAAAAAGTAATCACGAACCAATTGGACGTCTTCTTCGTTTATTATAAAGTTATATGTACCAATGTACGTGTTTCTTCTTTTTATGTTGTTTATAGAATTAATTAAAAAAAAAAGATTAGACAAAAATAGTCTAGTATAAAGTTTAGGTAATCTTAGTATTATTATTTTTTCTTAGAAAATCATATTTACTTATATAAAAGAATTTTTCCTTAAAAAGGAAGGACGGGGGCGCTTTGATTTTAAAGGGGCTATTTTTTGGGCGCAATGTGTTGTGGGATTTTTATAAACTTACGGGCAGGTTGGTAATCTTAATAACCTGCCCGTAAAACCTATGTGAGTTTATTTGTGTTCTTTATTATTTAGAAGTTTTTATAATGATATCCTCAAACTCCATCTTCTTCTTTCGTTCTTCCATTTTTAGAGAAAGCATTATAGATTTAAGCTTTGCTTTATCAAAAGTAAAACAATTCTTTTCGTTTTTTAAAACCGCCTTGATAAAGTCAGAAAGATCATCTCTGTATCTTTCAAAAAATATCTGTTTTAACTTGTTTTTATCAAGTTCTTTGTAAAGCTTTTTAAAGAAGCCTAGCGAATTTAAAGATCTGGATTTGTCTCGTATTGCTTGGCCAAACGCAAATCGAACCAGAAATTCAAACGCATCTTTATCTTTTCTATTTTTTAAAACAAAGTCTAGCCTTTCTTTGTCGCTTTTTAGTTTCGTGTATGTTTCAACCAGATCAAGGTACTTTTTTATCTTTGGTTTCTTTGCAACCTCTTCTTTAGACTTTTTATCTATCTGAGCGCCATTTTTCAATAATAATTTCACCATCTCAAAGTTGCTATTACGACAAGCCGCATAAAGTGAGGTTATGCCTTTATTAGGGCCAGACTCAGGAGCTTTATTTACTTTTATGTCTTTGTGTTTTAATAGTTCTTTTACTATTTCCAAATGGTTTTTATGGCAAGCTGTACAAAGTGGTGTTATGCCTTTATTAGGACCAGACTCAAGAGTTTTATTCACATCTATGTTGGGTTGTTTTAATAGCTTTTTTACTATATTCACGTGGCCTTTATGGCAAGCCCAATGAAGTGGCGTTGTGCCATGTTTTCCAGCTTTATTCACATCTATGTTGGGTTGTTTTAATAGCGCTTTTACTATATTCACGTAGCCTTTAAAGCAAGCCGCATAAAGTGGGGTTACGCCTTTATTGGGACTAGTCTCAGGAGCTTTGTTAACTTTTATGTCTTTGTGTCTTAATAGCGCTTTTACTATATTCACGTGGTCTTTATCGCAAGCCGCAAAAAGTGGGGTTATGCCTTTAAAGAACCCGGTTTTAGGAGTTTTATTTACTTTTATGTTTTTGTGTTTTAATAATATTTTTACTATATTAACGTGGCCTTTATCGCAAGCCGCTAAAAGTGGGGTTATGCCTTTAAGGAACCCAGATTTAGGAGCTTTATTCACATCTATGTTGGGTTGTTTTAATAGTTCTTCTGCTATATTCACGTGGCCTTTAAAGCAAGCCACAAAAAGTGGGGTATAGCCATCTTTATCAGCTTTATTTATGTCTATCTTTTTTTCTTTGATAAGCATTTTGACTTTTTTTAAGTTATTTTTTTTTATAGCCTCAAAAATATAGATGGAAAAACACCACTCCATTTTGCAGCAGAAAAAGGCCGGGTTA
>JBHPCA010000018.1:0-27742 GCA_042576225.1 Candidatus Babelota bacterium | reverse complement strand
CATCTTTCATCCCCTATTTAAAAATAGAGGTTTTCAGATGATAAAGTTTATAAATAATCGAAGAAAATTAAGCAAAACCCAAGCATAAACAAGGAAAAGCCGTGAAAAAACTATTTGCGCCATGGAGATCAGAGTACTCAAATGATGTAACAGCAGGCAAACAGGAAGAAGCACAGCCCCAATCATGCGCATTTTGCAAGCAACTTGCCCAAAACAAAGACCAAAGCAATTTTATTTTAAAAAGGTTTAAACACTCTTTTGTCATGCTCAACAAATACCCATATAACGCAGGTCATCTTCTGGTGTTGCCAATAAAGCATGTATCAGCCCTTTCTGAGCTAAGCAAAGAAGAACGTACAGAACTCATGGAGCTTACCAATTTAAGTATAGATATTTTGTATAAATCACTCAAAAATGATGGGCTAAACGCCGGTTTCAACCTTGGTAAAGCCGCTGGCGCCGGCATACCATCACATCTTCACATGCATGTTTTGCCAAGATGGCAAGGAGATACAAACTTTATGCCCACTATAGCTGAGACCAAGGTCATCTCTTTTGATCTTGCACAGCTGTACAAGCAGCTTAAGCCGGAATTTGACAAAATCACACTATAGAGGTTTTTCCCGCAGACAAAACACCCAATAAACCCTCTAGATAGGGCTATTTACATAACTCTAAATTCATGCTTTACTAATACTAGTTATTTATAATTTTACATATACTATTTTGCTTTAACTATTTAATTAATTATACGGGGGTTAATCGTGAAAAAACTATTATTGTTTTTAACTATATTTTCAAGCGCGTCTTTTGCATTTAATGACCATATTGATTTAAAACTAGAACTTAAACCAAAATATATAACGTCCTATGACTGGTGCAAGCAAAAGGCCCATGACTTTGTAAGAGAAAAAAGACAAAAAGTTTTAAGACTTCTTAATATGAGAAACGAAAAGGAATGGAAAGATACAAAAATCAACTTAGAATGCATATACAAAGAAGCCATCGTTAATAAATACTCTTCTGATTCGAAACGAGAGCTATTTAATACCATACAAAAATCCATCATGAATATATTAGATCACCCGTATGTTAAAAAAGAGTTGGAAATCACAAGAATAAGAAAAATAAATGGTATTATAGTAGCAGAAAGATTAAACAACCTGCCAATAAAATTTTTAAGCGCAAACCATAAAAAACCGGGCTCGGTGGCATCTACAGACGGATACAACATATATATATCTCCGGAGATATATATAGCGAAAAATCATTCGGCACTTATGCTTGAAGCCTGTATTGGCCATGAACTCGGACACGTCGCATGCAAGCATATTATAGAAAAATTTTGCTTCAGCCACGCTTACTCAACCCAAGTTGCACAAAAAACGACAAAAGTATCTCGAAAAGAATTTGAAAATGCTATTAACGAGTGGAGCCGGGCTATGGAAAGTCAAGCAGATATCGTTGGAACATTTAATAACTGGATGTGGGTTGAACAACTAAGTTTATTTTTCAAAAAATTTATATCCGGGGGATCAGACCCTCTGCACCCAAGCCCAATCCAAAGATTTAACTACTTGCGCAATATATATCTTTCTATACAAAAAGACAGTACTCCAACCAAAAAATCAACAAAAAAATCGCCCCCAAAAAAGCCTAAAAAGCAAACAAAAAAAGCAAACAAACAACCAAAAAACAATAAAAAAACTAACAAAAAAAGCAAACAATCATATAAAGTAGAAAAATTTGACCCAAAAAACGCTATACGTAAAACATTCAAAATAGGCAACAATAAAACAAATAATACAAGCTCTCACAACAACGCGTCACCTGCAACAGTTTTTGCTTGTTTAAAATCATTCATAGGCAAGGTAACGGTTAAGAAAACGCTTATATTCACAGTAGTATTCGTAGCTCTATATTCGTTCTTTTTTAAATAGATGGAAAAAAATGATAGGCAAAAAAAGAAAACTCAATAACGCTCCCCGCAGCAAGCTACGGAGTATCTGGGAAGGTCTGCAAATTAAATCCGTCTTCGCCAATAAGCCTTCGCCAAGGCTTCGGCCCACAAGGGCTTCGACGGACGCCACGCCTTTCATCCCCGAATCAAAGATTCGGAGTATTCAGGCGAAGCGAAATAAAAGAGTTAAAAAATAGCCCTATTTATAAGCAAAAAAATATATTATACTGTTTATATGTGTGGGTGAAAGTATAATATATTTTTATAGTTAAGGGTGTCGATGTCAATGAAATCAAAAGAAATTCGTAAAAAATTCTTCGATTTTTTTATTGAGAGAGGTCATGAAAAAGTTGCTAGCTCTTCTTTGATACCCGCCCAAGATCCTACACTTCTTTTTGCCAACGCAGGTATGAACCAATTTAAAGATGTTTTCTTGGGAAAAGAAAAAAGAAGCTACACTCGTGCGGTATCAATTCAAAAATGTATTCGCGCAGGAGGAAAGCACAATGACCTTGATAACGTAGGGTTCACCAAAAGACACCTAACCTTTTTCGAAATGATGGGAAACTTCTCATTTGGAGATTACTTTAAAGAAGAAGCTATTCAATATGCATGGGAGTTCTTAACAAAAGAAATGGAATTACCTATAGAAAAACTACATGTAAGCGTTTTTGAATCAGATGACCAGGCTTATGAAATCTGGGAAAAAGTGATCGGACTTCCGAAAGAAAAAATTCATAGACTTGGAGCAAAAGAAAACTTTTGGCAAATGGGAGATACCGGTCCCTGTGGACCATGTACGGAGATTCACCTGGATCAAGGGCCAGGCTCAGACCCTGATTGCACCTCTGAAATCTGTGGGCCCGAATGTGATTGCGATAGGTTTTTAGAAATATGGAATTTGGTCTTTATGCAATTTGACCGCAAATCCGATGGTACCGACAAGCCACTTTTGAAAACCGGTGTTGATACTGGTATGGGCCTTGAACGTCTTTGTGCAGCGGTACAAAATAAAAGCTCAATTTTTGAAACAGATCTATTTCAAGGCATAATATACAAAATCGAGTTACTTACTGGCCATGCATATGCAAAACAACCAGAGAACATAAAGTCCGCATTTCATGCTATCGCAGACCACACAAGAGCTTCTGTTTTTGCAATATCAGATGGGTGCTCACCATCAAATGACGGACGCGGATATGTGCTGAGAAAAATAATACGAAGAGCTGCATTATTTATAAAGAAACTCACTGAAAAAAACATTCTTCCAGAGCTTGTGCCGACTATTGTCAATCAAATGGATGATATATACCCTGAGATTAAAACCAATGAAAAATTGATACAAAAAATTCTTGAAAGTGAAACCGAAAAATTCTCATCCAATCTCACGAGGGGACAGGTTATTCTAAGCGAGTATTTCCAAGAAAACAAACAAAGTAAATTAATCACGGGTAAACAGGCATTCAAGCTCTATGACACATTCGGATTCCCTCTCGAGCTTACCGTAGTTGCCGCAAAAGAAAAAGGTTACAGCGTAGATGTCGATGGATTTGAAACAGAGATGGAAAAACAACAAGAGCAATCGGGTAAAAAAGTAAAATCAGACGCGCCGCAAGTTGAGCTTGACGAAAGCATAAAAACACAATTTACCGGATACCATGAACTTGATACAAAAACTGTTATTACCGCAATAATAAAAGACAATAAAGTAACTGGTCAGGCTGAGCCAGGAGAAGAGTGCTGGATAATAACCAAAGAATCGCCATTCTATATAGTCGGTGGTGGCCAGATAAAAGACTCTGGAGTTATAAAATTTAAAGACACTAAAACAAAACTTCTTGACGTAGAATTTTTTAATGGTGCAATAGGGGTAAAAATAAAAGCTCCCGTAAAAATAAAGATTGGGGACAACGTAACCTTACAAGTTGACAAAGAAAAACGGTACCCCACCATGAAAAACCATACCGCAACCCACCTGTTGCAATCGGCACTCATAGAAACATTAGGCAAACAAGTAAAGCAGGCTGGATCCTTGGTGACTCCAGATTATCTCAGGTTTGACTTTGCCTATCATGAAAACCTTACCCCCAAGCAAATAAAAAAGGTTGAACAAATAGTAAACCAAAAAATTATGGATAATATCCCGGTAAAAACCGAAAGTTCTACATTAAAAGAAGCTACATCAAAAGGGGTTATCGCGTTCTTCGGGGATAAATATAACCCAGAAAGCGTCCGTATTGTACAGATCCCTAACTTTTCTGCTGAGCTTTGCGGAGGCACACATGTGGGCCATACAGGAGAAATAGGAGTATTTAAAATTACTGAGGTTGCAGCCTTATCCGCAGGTCATAGAAGAATTTTTGCCGTCACAGGACCCAAAGCTTTAGAGTTATTCCAAGACAGCTTTAACACCGTAAAAATATTGGGCCAAGAGTTTAAAGTACAAAAAGATCAAGTTTTGGACGTAGTAGAAAAACAAAAATCTCAGTTGAAAAAGCTTCAAACTCAAATAAAGCAGATGAAAAAGCAAAACATACAAGTGCATATACAAGAGTGGCAAAAAGAGGCTGTTCTTATAGACGGGATGCCAACTTTAACCCTTATTTTACAAGACTACTCCCATGATGAGATAAAAGAGATAAATAAGCTATTAATGGAAAAAAAACCAGGATTTTACTTCATAGTAAGTCAAATAAACGAGAAAAGTCTATTTTTGGCAAACATATCAAAAGATTTCGCCTCACGGGTAAACTTAAAGAAATTTTCCCAATATATTGGTCAAGAGCATGGACTAAGGGGAGGAGGTTCTGCCACAACAATTCAAGGCGGAGGGCCCCAAATTTCAAGTAAATTGAAAGATGATGTGATAAATTGGATCAAATCACATTAAGCTTTAAAAATGTGATAACTAAGAACCATTTTTAATCTTGCGAATCTTGCAGAAATAACTCTTCTATTGCATCAACAGACTTATAAATTTCTTTCTCAAGCTCCTGATCAGTTTCTGAAAAATTACTCAGAACATGCTTGGACACCATATCTTTTGATATCGGCCGCCCTATACCAAAACGTAGCCGTATAAACTCTTTGCCACAATGCTCAATGATTGACCTAAGGCCATTGTGCCCACGAGCGCTTCCACCTTTTCTTACTCTTATTTTTCCAAACGGAAACTCCAACTCATCATGAATAACCAATATGTTCTCGGCCTTTATACCTTTTTTTTGTAAAAATGGAATTACTTTACCAGAATCATTCATAAATGTTTGAGGCTTTATAAGCAAAATATTTTTTGAGTGTATAGTAACAGGAGCAAGCTCCATGTTAGGCCTTTGCTCCCAGACTGCGTTATATTTATCACCAAGAGCATCTAGAATTAAAAAACCAATATTATGACGATTAAGAGCATATTTATGTCCGGGATTTCCTAAACCTATAATCGCCTTTATATCAAAACGTTGCTCCTCTTGCATACACATCCTCTTGGAAAAAAAGATTATCAAAACAAATACCAAACTTAAAACAAAAAATTTGCGCTTGCACATACACTACCAATTTAAAATATATTCACACTGAACAAATTTACGATCAAAAAACTAATTTGTCCAAAGTTTTTGAAAAAACCCTAGTTTTTACAGTTTTTTAAAAACTCTGAAATAACGCTGCTAATATCCAAAACTTCTATCTTGCCTATCTTCTTATTCTCGTGCAATGCAACCGAATTAGTCACAAAAAATTTATCTATAGGGCTTTTTTCCAATCGCTGCACAGCTTCATTTGATATCACTGGGTGTACAAAATAGCCGTAAATTTTATTTGCCCCGTGCTCAGATAATTTATTAGCAACTTTGACCGCGGTGCCCCCAGTGTCTATAATATCATCCAAAATTATTGCATTTTTACCCTCACAAGCCCCAACATACGTCTGAGAGATTGCAACCTTGTCAATCCCTGTTCTCTGCTTAGAGAACAAAATTGTATCTATACCAAGCAAATTTGCAACCTCTTTCACCCGCTCTTGGGCCCCATCATCAGGCGCAACAAGGCACCAGTTTTTGTAGCTAGGTAATAGCTCTTTGAGATTTTTGGCAATAAAATCACGCAATAAAATATTTTCAAAAGGGATACTAAAAAAATGTTTTAATGCATTATCGTGAATCTCTACAGATACAACACTATCTACACCAGACGCTTCTAGCAATTTTGCTATAACCTGCGCATGCCCAACATCCTCACCAGTTTTGCAACCACATTGGCGCGAGTACCCAAAATAAGGAATTACAGCTTTTACCTGACTAGCCCCTCTTCGTTTGAGCAAATCAGCTAAAAAAAACAATTGCATATAATTATCGTTAACAGGCTCTACTGTAGAATGAACAATAAAAGCCTGTTTTCCTTCAAGATCAATACCTTCAGGTAAATCTATTCTTATCTCACTATCCGCAAAATAAACAACCTCTGGAATTATCAAACTTTTATTACATTTTTCAGCTAACTTTTTAGCCAAATCAAAATCTTTATCTAAAGCAAAAAATACACTATTATTTTCCATAATTTATCACACACAAACTTAAATTAAAAAATAAAAACTAAACACTCCAAAAGTATAATATAATTTTGAAAAATTACAGAATTAAAAAAGGGCTGCGCGTGGCAACCCTTATAGAATCTTATTTTTTTGTTTTAATTATGTAGTTTTTTTACTAACTTTTGTTTTTTTACTGTAGCTCGCATCCATTGACGCAACAATTGATTTTGTGCTGCTTACCTTCTCTGGATTAATAATGTAAACTCTTCCCGATGAAACATCTATCATAACGTCTTTGTCTTCTGCACGTCCACATTGGTACACTGCATCCGAAAGATCTCTAAACAAGCTCTCTTGACCACGTTGCATAGCAAGCTTTAAATCTTCTTCATACTCTTTCGCTTTATTTTCAATATCACGTTTTGCTTTTATAATCTCTTCTTCTGCTTTTTGTCTTGCAGCAACAGAAAGCGTTGATTGTTTTGCCTGTAAATCTTTAACCTTATTTGTATAGTCTAACTCTCTCTTTTTAAAATCTGCTGCAAACTGTTGACGTTTCTGCTCTACTTGTGAATATACCTCTTTTCCTACTTTTGATTCACCTACAACCTGAGCAGCATTAAAATAACCGGCCTTTACATCTGCACCCAAGTCAGATACTGTTACAGACTTGTTTGCAATAACAAACGTTGAAGCCATCAAAATCGCCAAGGGAAATAATTTATTTCTGTTCATTTTAGAAACCTTCTTATATATGGGGTTTATAAAGTTTATTATACTACAATATAGCCACTTGTACTTTAATGTACACATTTTAAAAAAATAGTCAATTATTTGAAAAAACATTAGACTTATAGTACTTTTAAGATATATGATATTATGTAATGTGTAAAACTTTCAATAAAACCCACTAAAAAACAAAGAGATAAAAACATGATAAAAAAAACACTTTTTTTAATTTCTTTGCAGCTATTCTGTTGCTACACTGCCTTGAGCATGAATGATACTTCAAGCGATTATAAAACGCAAGATCATTATGATTACACAATAGCCCCATATAAAGCACTACCAGAAACTTTTATTATAACCGACAAGAAAACAGGCGAAGAATTTAATCTTAATGGAACGCATGGGAATATACAATCTTTAATAATAAAATCTGATTACGTTATATGCTCAGAACAAAACAATTTATATATTTGGGACTTAAAAAAGAAATATAAAGCGTGCGGCATAAAACTTTTGGCTAGCATTTTAAATTACACTTTCGGCCTTAACCCTACAACAAAAATATCATGTGATTTTTTTATCAGCAATATCTATTTCTCGAAAAATCATAAAAAACTTATGGTCAAAGAAAAAGATACAAACAAAGTAAAGAAAAAACTGTCCATAAAAAAAGAGATGTTAAAACGGTTAAAAATAAATAAAAAAACAGAAACCATTAATTTCGCCATCTTCTGACAATAAATTTTCTTATCTCTTCTATAAAGAAAATTGAAGAGGACAACACAAATATCAAGACCCACTCAGAGCCTGATATTGGCTTCGTATCAAAAATTCTTTGCATAACAGGGTTATGTAGAACAAAAAACTGCAACCCAAGCACAGCAGCTATAGCCAATAGAAGCCATTTATTGGAAAACAACCCTAGTTGGAACACAGATTTTGTCTCTGATCTACAATTGAATGCATTAAACCACTGGAACATAGCCATTGTAACAAGTGTCATTGAACGTGCATGCACAATGTCATATGGGTAATACACATAAAAAACCCAAGTTGACACAATACCCATAGGCAAAGCCATATACATCATTTTTGCAAGCAAAGAAGTATCTATCAGGCGAAAACCACTCTCAGATGGAGATCTTGCAACAACATCTTTTTCCTCTTTTTCAGCGGCAAGCGCCGTATCTAAAAAGCCATCTGTGATTAAGTTAAGCCACAATATTTGAGCTGCCGTTATTGGTAATGGTAAGGATAAAACTACCGCAAAAAGAATCACTAATATTTCACCCATATTTGTCGCAAAAAAATAAAGAATTACACGGCGCAAGGTATAAAAAACATACCGCCCATATTCTATCGCCCTAACAATATTTGCAAACGAATCATCAAGAAGAACAATGTCTGAAGCCTGTTTTGCAACTTCTGTCCCTATACCTCCCATTGCGATCCCAAGATTTGCAGCCATGAGCGATGGAGCATCGTTTATTCCATCTCCTGTCATAGCAACAATTTGGCCTTTTTTCTTAAAAGCTTCAACTATTCTTAACTTTTGTTCCGGCGCCACTCGTGCAAATACTTTAATCTTATCTAATTTCTGATTAAGTTCTTTGTCTGATAGAGTCTCAAGTTGCTTGCCATCCAGTACAGAATCCCCTGGTTGGTAAATACCAACTTTTTTTGCTACAAAAAGAGCTGTTTCTTTATGGTCCCCAGTGACCATAACAATATTTATACCCGCATTCCTTGTATCTTTCACCAAAGCTGAAACCTCAGATCTGATAGAATCTTGAATGCCACATAAACCCAAATAACGCAAACCATTATGTACTATAGCTTCAAAAAATGTTCTTTTTTCACGCTCACTTGCAGTCTCTGGTGGTAAACTAGCCGGATCAAACACTTTAATGGCAACTGCCACGACCCTTAAGCCTTCACTAAGCATATCGTGCAGCCTATTTTTATCTTCCTGGGAAACATCTTTTGATCTAGATAAAATCTCTTCCGGAGCGCCAGAAATAAACGCAAGACCTTTTCCATCCTCCATCTTGCAAAAAACAGCATGGTATCTCCATTTTGAGCTAAAGGGAACCTCATACACTTTTTCACACTTGTCTTCTAAGTAGTCTTTATCTATCCCTATTTTTCTCGACATAACAAACATAGAAGCTTCAGTTGGATCACCTTTTATTTCGAACAGATTTTTATCTTTCATATAGTTAATCTCTGCTCTATTTAATAAGCGTCCCGCCTTTCCAATAAGAATCAACTTGTCATTCTCATAAGGATCTATTTTTTTACCGTTCAGTAAAACTTCACCTTCCGTAAAGTACCCTAATCCAGAAAGTTTATAAGTTTTTTCATCAACTACTACTTTAGAAACGACCAGCTCATTTCTCGTCAACGTCCCTGTTTTATCGATTAAAATTGTATCTGCTTGCCCTAAACCCTCTACTGCTTGCATTCTTTTCACAAGCACATATTTTTTAGCAAGCTTATAGGCTCCCTTGACTAAAACTAATGTCAAAACAACAGGCAAACCCTCTGGAATTACGCAAATAAACAGCGCTGTAAGAATAACAAGAAGCTCTCGGGCCGGCCTTCCTGTTGCAAAGCCTATAACAAAAATTATAACGCACATTGCTAGTATAAAAAATACAATCCATCGAGAAAGATTATTTAGCTCGCGCTTGAGCGGCATATCTTCTTCTATTGATTCAGCAACCTTGCTGATTTTACCTATTTGGGTGTGTAGCCCAGTGGAAACAACAACTGCTTTACCAGAACCCGATAAAACATACGTGCCTTTAAAAGCCATATTGCTCTGATCATGAACCGCTAATTTCTTTTCTAACCTATTAGATGTTTTTTTAACCGGTGTAGACTCACCAGTTAGAACTGCCTCATCTATTTTTAAATTTGTGGACTCTACAACCCTTACATCAGCAGGCACCCGTTCCCCCTCAAGAAGGAAAATTATATCACCAGGCACAAGTCCCGTATCATCTACAAAAAGCTTCTTACCACTCCTTATAACAACTGATTCAGATTTTATATAGCGCTTTAAACTATCTAAAATATTTCTGGCACGCCCTTCTTGTATTGCTCCAACAAGCGCATTAAAAAACAAAACACCACTTATAATAAACGCATCTAACTTGTCATGCCCAACAAAAAATATTATTACGGCAGCTAATAACAAAATATAAATCAAAGGACTCTTAAACTGCCTAAAAAAAACATGGAACCAAGAATCTCTTGGTTCATCCGGCAATCTATTTGCCCCATATTTTTTAGCTCTTTTTTTCACTTCAGAATTTTCAAGCCCAAACGTAATATCTGTTCCCAGCTCTTTAATAACCTGTTCTTTTGATTTCTGATATGACTCCACAACCAACTCCCTCAATGAAAATCCATTTTGAGCAATAAAAAATACGCGGGAAGTAAATTGGATGTGTCCTAAATGATTCTCACCCCGCTACTCCCCTTCAAAGCTTTCCCGCGTACAGGTTTTGTACAACCTATTGCTAGTGTAAAAAATTGTGAAAACGCAATTCAAGAATAAAAAAAAACAATAAAAAAAGGCCCTTTTTTAGGACCTTTTAAAAAAAATAATAATTTGGTGGAGGCGATGGGAATCGAACCCATGTCCGCACTGCTTCAAACCTCAAGCGCTACATGCTTAGCCTTTATTTATACTCTTTTGCAACTCTAAAGACGTAAGTTAAAGCAAAAGAGCCAGTTTAGTGATACTAACCAGGTTACAAAACCAAAAACTCTTACCTGACAGTCCTATCTTTTTATTATACGAGTCAGTCCAACTGATAGACACGTCTTCCTGACAAGACCAAAAGTTAGACCGCGTATGCAGTCTCCCTATTTGGCTGAACACAATTAAGTTCGTTATTTATTTATTTGCCCAATTGTTTTACGAGCACTTGAACAACGCTCGGCATGCTCTCAAAGCAATCAACAACACGTCGAAGCCAGTACGCCCCCGTGAATTTTTAACGCTTCAATACGGAAAATAATTTTCTATGGCGAATGACCCCGTGCATCCTGAGCAGGCACCTTGGTGCCGTGCCGAAGGACGAAGCCAGTTTAGTTTATCCTGAGCCCGTCGAAGGGCCCCCGAATATTTCAAACTTTTTTTCTCAACAAACCCAAGTTTATCCACCTCTCTATTCTAATTGTAACTCCAAAAAGCCCTTTTGTCAACAGTATTTTGCATAAAATTTGCACTGAATACAGGCTTTCCCAATAGTCCCATAAGGCTCCAGAAACCAAAATCCGCAAAAAGCGTGTAAATCCAGTCAAAAATGGGGCTTTTCAGGCTGAAATGCTATATTTAGACAAAAACCCAGCATTCGCTTTAGCAAAGGCGAAATTTTTCTTCAAAAGTTATTATATAGTGTTAATATGTGCTGTGTTAAGAAAATAATAAAAAATCTACTCAAAAAAGGACAAAATTATGAGAAAAATAGCTATAGCAGCATCTTTAGCAACTCTAGTCTTCTGCGCAAACACACTTTCAATGCAAAAAATGCATAAAACACATAAAAAACATCCAGAGCTTTTCACCACAGAAGATTTAAGCCATGAGCTGAAAATCCCGATTTTCCCAGAAACAAATCTAGAAAAACCATCCAAGTACTTTTTAACAATTTACGCAAGCACAATAAAAGGGAAAAAATTATGGACCATGGCAAAAGACCTCAACGAGAAAAAAAACTTTACTCTTTATGCAAAATTGGCATATAACGTCGCATTTCCCCTAGCCCAAACTGGACCCTTTTGTACTGATCATTACACCAAAAAAAACAAAATAAATAAAAAAATATGGGAGTGCCTAGAAGAACTTATATTAAAGTATTTAGAAAAACCTATATTAAAGTCTTCAAAGGAAAAGAAAAAATAGCACCATTTTGCGCCTTATTTGAACTTGTATTTGCCCCGTAGCTCGCGCTGTGTCTCACGCTTGATATCACGCTCTTTAAGCTCTTTTTTCTTGCTGCGAGCTTTTTTGTGCTTACAAATGCCAATCTCAACCTTTACTTTACCTTTTTTAAAATAAAGCTTTAACGGTACAAGCGTTATGCCTTTTTTTGACACCTCACCAAGCAGCTTATCTATCTCTTTTCTGTGAAGTAGCAGCTTTCTGCTTCTTTTGGACTTATCCTCTGATTTATCATACGCATGCGCATAAGCTGAGATATTGCAATTGATCATAAAAAGCTCCCCTCCGTGAAACGTCGCAAAAGCGCCGACCATAGAAACTTTACCTGCACGCAAAGATTTGACCTCGTCTCCGGTCAACACTATGCCAGCCTCAAGCGTGTCGAGCACTTCATAGTCAAAAAAAGCTTTTTTATTTTTCGCAATAACCTTCACAGTCTCACCATTATTTCACCATTTCACTCTAGCATTTTTATTCGTATCTTTGTTGTGCATATTTTCTGACATGCGCTCAAATACAAATCTCACTACAGGGTATAGTATAGCACTTACAAGTAATCCAAGCAAGTTGCCCCCCACCATAAACGACCAGAAAGATATCCCTGCTATACCCGTATACTTGCTTATCAGCCCATTGAGAGGTTCCATCCAACAAGGATTAAGGCTTAAAGAGTTTAAACCCAACAACTTGTTGAAAAACCATTCTCCAAAAAAATAGTCTACTGAGTAGACAGGCGCCATGGTCCATGGATTATTAATAAATAACGAAGCAGACAATGTAACTGCAAAATTAAGAGAAAAAAGCCATGAAATAAGAAAAATCATAGCCGTATGCAACCCCACAAATGGAGAAAACGCAATAAATACACCAACGCAAAAGGACATCGCCAATACCTTGGGGCTTCTTTCTTTTAAAACAAGTGCCTTAAAAAACTTCTTAAGTCTATTTGTCGCTTTCTTTATAACCCTTTTTACACCCATCGACATACCCTGCTTGCTGTGTTTTAAATTTTCTCACTATCTCTTGCTTAACAAATACTATTCAAAAAATAGTACACTGCCACAATTTCAAGCCCATACTACTAATTTTGATTGCCAAATTAATGCTTTTAATATAACATTCTCTATTGAACAGATAGTATAATAAGCAAATAATTTTTATGCAATTTATAGAAAGGGCATAAGATGTATAGAAAAACTTTAAACTTTTTGTTTGTAACTCTCATAGCAATAAGTTCTGTTAAAACATTTTGCTGGGATATGTATTCGTTTGATAAAAACCTATTTGTGGGAAATATTTTATTTCCTCAAACGATTACAAAAATTCCACAAATTTCTTTGTACCGAAGAGGCTTAAAAATACAAGCGGAGACAGAAAATGCCTGTAAAAAAGTACAATTTACCATCTCTGAAGACAAAGAATGCAAAAGATTTTATGTGTTAATAACCCCTTATTTACAACCCCAAATTGAAGACAATACGGTAAAATGTTTAAAAATCGAAGCCGCTCAAAGCTACAAGCTATACGAGATCAAGCTTTTTGTAACGCAAGATACAAGAGCAACCTCAACATTTACTAAAAATACACAAAAAAGCAAAGAATCTTATTTTTGGCAAATAAGAGAAAGAAAAATAAGAGAAGACAGAGCTATCCCTGATGATGCGCTTATTGTAATTTTTAATCCTGATTACGTAGAAAAACTTGAAGGCGGTAATGATTTAGAGTTACCTAAAATAATAATAAAAAATAATGTATTAGAGCTGGCAGGTTCTGAAAAAAAACTCCAGGCTGAAGCAGACGAGCTTCTCATGGCCTCACTTGATTTAAACATACTGCACACAAAGCCTACCTCAGAGATAAAACCTGAGTACAAGAAAAAACTTGTCATCGCAATGTCTAATTCGGGTTAATAATATTTATATTACGTAAAGGGCTACTTTGTCACTAATTTTAGGCATCGAAACTTCATGTGACGAAACTTCAGCGTCAGTGTATGACGATCAAAAAAAATCAGTATTATCAAATGTAACTTTCTCACAAATAGATCTTCATAAACATTTTGGGGGAGTTGTTCCAGAAATCGCATCCCGTTCACAACTGGAAAAAATAACGCCTATTGTCAAGGAAGCCCTTGAGCAACCAGGTGTCACTTTAAAAAACATCGATGCTATAGCTGTGACCAAAGCCCCTGGCCTACCTGGCTCTTTATTAGTCGGCGTCTGTTTTGCAAAAACTTTGGCATGGGGTGCACATAAAAAAATAATTGGGGTTAACCATTTGGAAGCACATGCGTTCTCCCCATTACTAGAGAATAACGTTCCATTTCCTCACATATGCCTCACCGCATCAGGTGGACACACAACAATTTATTTAATTAAAAATTTGGGTGAATATGAAATTTTAGGCCAAACTTTAGATGACGCGGCAGGCGAAGCATTTGATAAAATAGCCAAGATGCTCGACTTGGGGTATCCTGGCGGCCCAATTATAGAGCGCTTGGCGCATGAAATAAATTTCCAAGATTTTTATAACTACCCAAGAGGAAAGATCAAAGATTTGAACTTTAGCTTCTCAGGTCTCAAAACAGCTGTGTTATATGACCTAGTGGCCAAAAATGCGTACGACATGAAAAAGAAACAGTTTTTACGCCCTGATGACATCCAACTGAAAAAAGAAGTCTCTAGCTCGCTCCTCGTTTGCATTACAGATATATTTAAGAAGAGACTGGAGCTTGCATTAAAAATGCACCCAGAAGTACAGGCTGTTACAATGGCTGGCGGTGTAGCTTGTAACAAATACATAAAAGACCAGCTTGGTAACTTGTGTCAAAAAAGGAGAGTAAAATTCTTTACCCCAAGCCCCAAGTATTGCACCGATAACGCTGCTATGATAGCTTTTGTCGGCGCATACAAGTTACAACAGGGCAAACTTGACGATCTCGAGCTAGATATTTTGTGACTTACACATAACTCATAATTTTGGAAATTATCTCACCAGGCAACTTCGTTTTATTTAGCCTATCTTTTGTCAAAGACAAGTTTTTGAGCGCTTTAAAAGCTTTTTTTCTATTCAAACTTTTTGCTATATCAAGTGCATGTAAAAAGCTATTTTCAGCTTCTTTATATCCATTTATTTCCTTGCCTTTAAAGTAGCTTGCCAACACATGCTTGCTAAAATTATATGCTCCTAACACATCTTTTAACGTATCTTTAAAAAAGCCTTCTTTTTTCTCAGGCTTAATATATTTCCCAGATTTAACAAACATATTTACCCATTTTATAAATAATTCTTTTAATCTATAAAGCTCCCCCGTTCGTGTAAAAATTTTTGCAAGCACCTTAGAGGCATTTTCTTTTGAGCAATACAAAACGGCCATCTCAAGAAGAGATTTCCCCGCCATGTCTTTTACTCTGTGCTTTATGGCAAAATCAAGTAATTTACTATATCTTGAAACGTTAAATAATCTATGGTTAAAGCGCGTTAAAGAAAACAGCTTTTTCGCATGTTCTTTATTTATTGCGTTTGGATACTTCTTATGCAACTTAAACACCTTATCTAGAGCGACAAATCTCAGGTTCAAAAAATCTTCTTTTTCAACAAGTTTTATTATTGCATCAAGAGCTTGATTAACTTTTTTGTAATCATACGTTTTGCAAAAAGAGTCTAATTCTTTTGTTAATTTATTGAAGCTTTCAACAAACTTTTTATGTTTGCTCATTATGGTTTTTATGACCCTAACGGTTTTTTTATACTTTTTAGTACAATGCTTTTTTTCTGCAAGATCCCGCTTATTTCGAGGCAAGTCTTTAATTTTAAAACCGGTATTAGCTCCCATTTTTGCTAAGTACATTGCAACTTCAGGATGTTGCCCATCGAATGCCTGAATTAACAAACTCCTCCCTTTGTAATACCCATCTTTTTTTACTACTAAATCTGGAGCCACCCCTTTTTGCTCAATCATCCATTTCACTATATCAAATCTGCCATGACCCACTGCAAAAAAAATCGGCAGCTCTCCATACTCAATCTCTTTAAAAAGATCTAACCCTTTTTCATCTACAAGCCATTTTACTATCTTTAGTCCTCTTGTCGATATACATGCATAATGAAGAATCTTCTTGTAATTACTATTGCAACCCTGCTCTTCAATAATATATTTCACAAGATCAAAATTGCCACCTTTGCAGGCATAACAAAGAGGCGTATTTTTGTAACCATCTATCTTTTTATGGTTCATCTTTTGTTTTTCGATTAAATATTTAGCAACTTTAAAACTCCCTGACCTGCAAACAAAATCAAGTAAATTATGGCCTTCTATAGACGTACTACCGCCATCTTTTAAAACAGACTTTGGATTTTTACTCTTTTTAATAAGCCAATCTACAACTTTCACATTATCTTCTGTGCACGCTGTCCTAATAGCACCACAACCATAAATCCCATATCTGTCTAATTTTGAATTCTCTAAGAAAGAAATCGCTTCCTCTGGCTTTCCATACCTACACAAAAGTCTAAACTTTTCCTCATTATCATTATAATAGCTTAAAGGCGTCGTACATAATTTTTTCAAAGCGCAAGCAAAACCAAAAATAACTTTTGGGGATAATTTGGCAACATTCTTGATCATATTATTTGCAACAAAATCTAAAGGCGAAAGAGGCACTACCATAGATTTCATGGACTTGAAAGTGCAAAAACACGAAAATATAGAAATAAAAAATAATACACGTAATACTTTATTTTTAAGCATTTGAGCCTCCAATTAAGATTTTAAAAATTTACTAATTACTATTATTTTAAAGAAAATTAAAATATTTGCAAAAGGCCCCAAAAATGGGGCTTTTCGCCAATACAGGGGAGAATTGGGGCGTTTAGGTTTGTTTTAGGACCCCCGCACTATATATCTGCCATATGATAATAACTAGAGATGAAAGCTATTCTATATTTAAGTTCTCCAGAGTATTTCGCCTGTGAACACATCGTAAGCAATCTGTGTTCCATACGTATCTGAGAAATGAACGATAATTCTATCTTCTCCCAGCACAAAATCATTCATAGGCATTGTCATTGGCTCAAAATCAAAAATTTTTTGCTTGCTGTATGTGTTGAAGATTTCTATCTTGTAGCCATTATTGCTTTTATCGATCATCAACACAGCCATCAGATTTCTATAGGGACTATATTTTATCAAAAATGAGTCGCAATCCCAATGCTTGTCAAACACACAGCCTAATAATTTAGGGTCCTTATAACCCCTATTTGCGGCACAATCTTCTTCACAACATGAACACTCTGCATAGCTTAAACTTTGGTAGCTACATCCAAAAGCTAATAGTAAAACCACTAACAATATAAACTTTTTATTTTTTTGCATTATTTCTCCCAAAACATATATAACTTATGCAATAACTATTTATACCCAAGCCAAGAAGAATATCTTCTAACAACCCTTCCTGAATACAGGTCATAGGCCATCTTTTCTTCCCACAGAGCCGATTTGTAGAAAAGAATTACTGCATTTTTCTTGAATTTAAAATTGACAATTTCCTTGTCTTTTTTCGTATACTCAAAAACCTTCTCGCCGGTAAACACATCAAACACCTGTAACAAGTGTCCAATATTATTGTTATCCGTTACAAGAACGCCTATAAATCTGCCATCTTTTCTGTATTTCACTAAATAGGAATTTTCAGGATATTTGTCAAAAAAATATTCCATGACGTTTAAGCCATTGCTTATTCTGTCCTCGGCAGCATTAATTTTAAAAGAAAAACTTGATATCAAAAGAATAGATAAAAAAATAAAATTAAATTTGCTTTTTACGCGCACCATAGTCGTTCTCCTTCATAAACTTAAAGAAATAAGTTAATTTTTTTTAAACAAAACAAACTTCTTTTATATGATAGTGAAATAAAAATAAAAAGCAAAACCCCTCTTTTTTCAAAGAGGGGTCGTGTTTATAAATTAATACAAGATTTTGGGTCTTATAGATTTATTTGTTTATAGAATCTATAAATTCTTCGTTTGTCTTGAGCTTCTTCATCTTATCAATCAAGAACTCCATACCTTCTATCGCATTGAGTGTTGACAAGAACCTTTGAAGTATCCAAACCTTATTAAGCATACCTTCTGGCTGCAATAGATCATCACGCCTTGTTCCAGATGAAAGCAGATCAAGTGCAGGGTATATTCTTCTGTTGGAAAGCTTACGTGTCATATGCATTTCCATGTTACCCGTACCTTTAAACTCTTCATAGATAACTTCATCCATCTTAGAACCAGTATCAACTAATGCAGTTGCAATAATGGTAAGAGATCCTGCGCCTTCCAAGTTTCTGGCTGCACCGAAGAATCTCTTTGGTCTTTGCAGCGCGTTTGCATCTATACCACCAGTTAATACTTTACCTGATGCAGGAGCAATAGTATTGTACGCACGAGCCAACCTGGTTATAGAATCTAAAAGAATTACCACATCCTGGCCAGCTTCTACCATTCTTTTTGCTTTATCAAGAACTATTTCAGCAACCTGTACGTGTCTATTTGCAGATTCGTCAAATGTAGAGCTTATAACCTCTGCATTTTTACTCTCAATAGTACGCCTCATATCTGTGACCTCTTCTGGTCGCTCATCAATAAGAAGCACTATCAAGTACACATCTGGTTGATTAGCCTGCAAAGCCAAAGCTATATCTTTAAGTAAAACCGTTTTACCCACCTTAGGAGGAGCAACTAACAAACCTCTTTGCCCTTTTCCTATAGGTGAAAAAATATCTATAAGCCTTGTGGAAAGAATTTTTGGATCATGCTCTAAGTTTAATTTTTCATCTGGATGCAATGGAGATAAACGATCAAAGTTTAATCTGTCTCCAGCATGAATAGGATCACTGTAGTTAACTTTATTAACTTTCAGCAAGGCAAAATATTTTTCTCCATCTTTGGGTTTTCTTATTATTCCTGATACCGTATCTCCAGTTTTTAACCCAAAACGTCTAATTTGAGAAGGAGAAATATAAATATCATCCGGACCTGAAATATAATCAAATCGTGGAGACCTTAAGAAACCAAATCCATCAGGCAACTTCTCAAGAACGCCTACTACTTCTTCCTCTATATCTGGATGATCTCTAACATATAAAATCTTCTCAAAAAGCTTCTCTTTTCTCATTAAGCTCGCGCCTATCATTCCCAGTCTTCTGGCAATATGATTAAGCTCAGCAAGCGTTAATTTCCCCAATTCTTCTTTTGGCATTTCCTGTATTGACCTTACAAAAGCCATATACTTCGCTTCCTGCTGCTGTCTGTCCATAGCTCTGTAAGATTTCCCACCATTTTGCCTACCACCACCTCTATAATCTTTTGCCTCACGACCCTGGTAAGAATCCTGTTTTTTTTCTGGCCGATCATCCTGCCCTGCCTGCCGGTCTAACCCTTGGCGAAGACTTGAGCTTGATGAAGAAACGTCGGCGGAAGCTTTTCCAGAACTTGAGCTCTTGTCCTCTGTAGCCTTGGCGAAAGATGATGACGCAGGCTTACTAGAAGAAGCGGAAGCTTGAACAAGACTTCTTTCTCTTTCTTTTGCTATTACTTTAATCTCTTTATTTTTTAACTTTTCTTTCTCCCGCTCATTCTGCCTGCCTGCTGAAGCCTCATCGGAGGAGGGAGCCTTACGAAGAATATCCTCTTTTTGCTTTTCAACAACCTTTGTAACTGATTTAGGTTTTCTTCCTCTTTTTTTAGGCGCCGGCTTAACTGCCGAAGGAGCTTCTTTCTCTTGTTCGCTCTTTTTAATAGCTACCTTCTTGTTGTTTTCTTCTTGAAAATCCTTCACAAAAACCTCCTATTACTAATTAACAATTTTAAAAACATAAAAATCCTTATCTGAGGAACGCATATATTTTACATTTGCAAAAATCTATGAATTACTACTTACCCCCCGTCAGACATAACTTACCCTCATGATTAATCACCGTACACCCGACAAATAATCAAAATCAATTATTATTAAGAGCAAATACATGTACATTAAAATTTTAAAATATTTTGACAATTATTCTTTTTCTTTATGAAGCATAATCATAACAGGACTTGCAATATAAATTGATGAATAAGTACCAAAAAATATTCCTACTATCAAAGCAAGTGAAAATTCTCTTAAAGCTTCTCCCCCTAAAAAGAACATCGCACCCACAGCGAGCAATGTAGAGAAACTTGTTAGCAATGTTCGCTTTAACGTTTGGTTAAGACTCGTATTAACTATATCAACTATAGGCGCACCGCTCATTGATTTCATATTGGATCTTATTCTTGAGAATATCACAATCGTATCGTTTATCGAATATCCCAAGACAGCCAAAATAGCCGCAATCGTGCCGACCGATATCTCCATATTAAATATCATGAACACACCAAGCATCATCAATGCGTCATGCAATAACGCAGCAACGGAACCAAATGCAAAACTAAATGACCAAAACCTAAATGCTATGTATAAAAGCATAAGAAGCAAAGCTATTAAAACCGTACGAATAGACTTCCAGCGAATTTCTTTCCCAATACCTGGACCAATCGCATCACTTTGCAAAACTTCAGCACTATTGTCGGGAAACTCTGCCTTTATATAGCCAATTATTTTTGAAGAAAGTTGGTTTACATTTTTTGCGTACTCTTTCACACGAACAGAAACTTCATTGCCTGAAAACTCACGAGTTGCCGCTCCAGCAAAACCTTTTTTCTCTAAAATGTTCAATATTTTTGAAGACTTTACAGGCTTTTTGAACTTCAGCAAAATCTGTGTTCCACCCTGAAAATCTACACTATAATTAAACGCCTGACCCTTCGTTTGCAACTTGTATACAAACAACCCTACAATAGAAAAAATCACAACAACCGAAAGAGTTAAACAAAAATAACGATATTTTAGAAAATTAAACATAACACTCCCCAGTACGATTATATTTAAAAATTTTCAAATTTTTATAGATACTTAACATATTACTCTTATTATAAATAACTAATTAACAATTTTTCATTAATAAATCAACTGATTTTTAATATTTAGATCTTACCTAGGAAATCGGAAGAACTGAGATATACTTACGCCCTTTTGGCCCATAATGAAACTTAAGAACTCCAACCTTTGTCACGAATAATGTATCATCTCCGCCTCTTGATACGCCTTTTCCAGGATGATATTTCGTCCCTCTTTGGCGCACAATTATTTCTCCACCAAAAACCTTTTGTCCTTCAAACAATTTAACGCCCAGTCTTTTACTTTGACTCTCACGACCATTCGACGTCGAACCACCAGATTTACTCGTTGCCATGTTTACCCTTTTAAATCATTAATAAATTGAAAATCGGTTACAAAGAAATGTTTCCCCGAAAATTTATATAACCTTTCACAGATATTATCTTACATATAAGCAAAAAAGTCAAATTTTGTTACATATTCTTGATATTTCGCTTATATTTCGGTGGAGGAGAGGAGAAAAACCCCATTTCCCACAATAAATTGTAAAAGCAAGAAGCCCTTACAATGAAAAGATAGAAAAACCTCCATCTCCAACCACAACACTTATATTCAAATCTAATCCAAGTTGAGACTTGGCCTGGCAAATTTATTGCCTATAACTCAATATAATTATGGCACATATTACAAAATAGTCAAGAAATTTTGAAAATATTGCTCATTTGATCTTAAATTAAAGTTAGAAATATGTTTAGATGCCCTTCGAAACGACGATAAATCGCTTACTCAGGATAAACTAAACTGGCCTCACTTAGTTACATCTTTCCAAGAAGCGCCAGATCGGGTCGTCACCTTAAGCGAAACCTTCCAGTCTACAACGCTCTCTAGGACTTTTTGGGTAAGTTCTTCTACTTCTTTAAGCTGTTTTTTTGGTACAGTTATAAGCAATTCATCATGTATTTGCAATAAAATCTCGGCACTTAACTTCTTTTTTGCTATGGCATGGACCCAATCTATCATGCCCTTTTTCATGATCTCTGCGGCAGTTCCTTGGGCTCTTGTATTAACAGCCACCCTTCTTGCTAGCTCATAAAGATTCTTGTTTTTCTCATAAATGCCTGGAATATATCGTCTTCTTGACCAAAAAGTCGTCACATAGCCATTTTTCTTGGTTTCCTCAACCGTATCCTCCATCCATTGAGAAACTTTAGGGTATTGGGCAAAATATTTATCTATATATTTTTTTGCTTCTGAGAGACTGATCCCCAAATCTCTTGATAGCCCATAGGGGGTCATTCCATATAAAATACTAAAGTTAATACGCTTGCCAATCTGCCTTTGCTCATGGGTAACCTTGTCAAACGTCGTATCAAACAATCTGGAGGCCGTTTCTGCGTGGATATCTCTATCTTCTAAAAACGCATTAATCAAGTTTTTATCGCCAGAAAGGTGTGCCAAAACTCGCAACTCTATCTGCGAGTAGTCAGCAGATAGAAACACATTTCCCTTTTTAGGCATAAACGCTTGCCTAATTTGCATGCCATACAAAGATGAGTCTGCCGGTATGTTTTGCAAATTAGGATCTGAGCTGGACAATCTTCCGGTGGCAACATCTGTCTGGTTAAATGTTGTGTGTATTCTTCCTGTTTTTGGATTTATATACTCCGGCAAAGCATCTACATAGGTGTTTCTGAGTTTACTTAACTCACGATACTTCAAAATCAAACCCGGCACAGGATGTATTTTGGCCAACTTACTTAACACTTCCTGATCAGTTGAGTATCCCGTCCCTTTTGCACTCCTTTTTTGTGTAGGAAGTTTTAGATGATCAAACAGTAGTTCTTGAACCTGTTTTGGTGAGTTTAAGTTTATCCCCGCATATTTTATTCCAACAACACCGGTTATTTTTTGCTCTATGGTTAATAACTCTTTTGCTATTTTTTTGCCTAATTTTTTCAACTTACTAGCATCAACATATATGCCAACTTTTTCCATCTCATATAAAATTTCTATCAATGGAAGTTCTATTTCATCAAACACTTTTTGCATCTTTTTTTGCTTGAGCTCTTTCTTCAGAACTTTGGTAAGCTTAAGTGTCTGATGTGCATCCGCTGCCGCATAAAGTGTTGCAAGTTCTGGAGGCACATAAGAAAAATCTTTATACTTATTTGCCTTGACCACCTCATCAAACGTAAGCATCGGTTCATCAAAGTATTTTATAGATAATTTTTTAAGACCATTTCGCTGCCAACTTTCAGAAACTAATCGCGCTGCGATTAAAGTATCAAACTCCAACCCTTTAAGCTCTATTCCCATATTGTACAATACAAGCATGTCAAACTTTGCATGATGCAAATACTTGCCTATTTTTTTGTCTTCAAAAATTGGTCCCAAATAGTTTATTACTTGCTCTTTAGTCAACTGCTCATGACTAATTTCAGCAGTATCCCACTTATGCCCAAACGGAATATAAAAAGATTTACCTGCTTTCATACAAACAGAAATTCCCAAACAATTAGAATCCAATGGCCTCAAGCCATCAGTTTCTGTATCACACGCAAAAGCCTTACAGTTCTTAAGCTTATAGCAAAGCTCTTTTAATTCTTTCTCGCTCGTCACACATACAAAATCATACTTACGTAACTTCTCCATCTTTTGCTTTACCACAACCGCACTTAACTGTTTGTCTTTATCAATCTCTTTCAAGAGGCTTTTAAATTCCAGCTCCTGAAAAATTTTTCTTGCATTCACCCAATGCTTGGGATCAAAAATAAAATCCTGTTTTTTTAGATCAGTTTTCACATACTGCAGCAAAAACAACTTTCGACTTAAAAACGCCTCTTTTTTACTTGCCTCTAACGCCTTTCTTGCCCTCGGCCTTGGAACCTTGTCAAGATTTTCATACACGTCCTCAAGCGAATCAAACTGATTCACAAGCTCAAGCGCACCCTTTTTACCGATGCCTCTGACCCCAGGAATATTATCTGAAGCATCACCCAACAAAGCAAAATAAAACGGCAACTTTGCAACCTCAAAGCCCATTTTCTCTTCAAACTTAGGCACATCTATCAAAACATCTCTAAAAGAGTCGTACATAAACGTCTGCGCATCAAGCATTTGCCCAAAATCTTTATCTAGAGTGACCAAAACTATATTGTACCCCTTTTTGCGATAATCTTTGGCTATAGAAAAAATTATATCATCAGCTTCTATCCCTTTTTGGGCCACCTGCAACAAACCAACTTTGTCTGCAATATCTAAAATTCTTTCTTTTTGATCAAAGATATCACTCGGTGCAGCTTGCCTGGTCGCCTTATACGCTTCATACATCTCATGACGCGTCGTTTTACCCTTGCTATCCCATACCAGAGCAATATATTTGGCACCAAATTTACTTATCAACTTTCGTATCATCCTGCAGAAGCTGTATACCGCCTGAACCGGCTCCCCTTTACTTGTATGAAGCGGCCTCACACCATAATAGGCTCTATATAAAAACGAAGAACCATCTATCAAAAATATCGTCTTTTCAGGGTCAAATTTTCTCTTTTTCACCATAGGATCTCTCTCTTAAAGATATTTACACGCAATTTTTAATTAAACTACCACCAATTAGCCCAAAAAGCCAAAACCCTTAAAAACACCCCCCATAAACCCTTCCCAATATTAGCTAAACTACTTGACAAAAAACCTTAATTTTGGCACTTTAATACAAAAGAATGCTCATAATTTAACATAAACTTGTCAACGTAAAATTACGCTAAATTTAACTAATACCTTAAACCATTTAATGGAGGAAAAAATGGCAAATTTTAAGAAAAAAATCACACTTTTGGCAATAACACTATTAGTATCTTTTACAGGCTCATCTTTCTGCATGAAAAAAAAACCTGTGAAAAATAACAGTAAAAAAACATGCAAAAAACTAGAAAAAAAAGAATACAAATCTGAAAGAAGAAAATTCAACAAAAAAGTAAAAAGAACACTAATAAATGGTGGAGCTTATAGCCCTAAGGGTGAGGCTCTTAGTCATTTAACTCAGGCTTTATTTTTTGGGGTAATCGTATTTGTACCTATTCTTTTATTACTTAAAAAGTAAATTTACCTTTTGGCCATCATAGAACTTTGCAAGTTTTCCATGGAAAATATAGCATATCCCAGGTATACTAGTTCCCATGTACATAAAAGTTAGGCTCCTTAAAGGATTTCAAAAAGCACTCACATACAAAGTTCCTGATGAATGGAAACATAACACTGATAGCAATACGCTAGTTGGCAAAATTGTCCGTGTTCCAATAAGAAATAAAGAATCTTCTGCGCTTGTTTTGCAACAGCTGCTCACATTAGATACGAAAGAAAATTTCACCATAAAAGCTGCAAAATCTATTGAACCATTTCCCAAAGATATCCATTATAACGGGTTTATCAAAAAGTTAAGCCACTACTACCAAATCAATAGCCTACACTTTTTAAAACGAATGAGAGGGTTTTTAGATAAACCACTCAAGTCATCGAGACAAGAGTTGCCTGCCCAGACCCAAGCCCTACCAGAAACAAAGCGTGTTACGCTCACTCAAGAACAACAAAAAGTTGTCGATTTTTTGTCTCAAAAAGTAAAAATGGGCGAATATTACCCCACGGTACTGCATGGAGTTACCGGTTCTGGAAAAACAGAAGTGTATAAAAATTTAATAATCACTGCTATAGCGCAAAACAAATCTGTTATTTTACTGCTTCCTGAGGTAACACTTGCCATACAATTTGAAAAAATAATGCGCAATCAGCTGCCAGATGAAATTTTGATTCACACTTTTCATTCAGCCACTACTGTAAAAAATAAAAAACTGGCCTGGGAACATCTGGTTAAAAAACCTGAAGCCCCCCTGCTCATAATCGGGGTACACATCCCAGTTTTACTCCCCATTGCTAATTTAGGGCTAATTATCATTGATGAAGAACATGAGTCTGGGTACCAAGAGAAAAAACACCCCAAAATAAACTCTAAAGACGCAGCTATAATGCGTGCGCATGAGAACAAAATTCCAATACTTATGGGCTCGGCCACCCCATCACTTTCTTCGCTGTATAACGTAAAAACTAAGAACTGGCATTTCTTCCAGCTGAAAAAAAGATTCTCTGGCAATTTCCCTCAGATCAAAACTGTATTTTTGGGGGACAAAAAAGTACGGCGCAACTTTTGGATAAGCCAAAAACTTGAAGATTCAATTAGTGATAGATTAGCAAAAAGAGAACAGATTATTATCTTTCTAAATAGACGAGGTTATAGCTTCTTTGTGCAATGCAAAAGTTGCAGCTTTATACCCACCTGCCCTAACTGCTCTGTAAGCCTCACATTACACAAAAATAACACATTACACTGCCATTATTGCCAGTATGCGATTGAGCAACCAAAAGTTTGCCCTGATTGCAAGAAAAAAGAATTTTTAAAAAAGGGAATCGGCACCCAACAGGTAGTCACCATTCTTGAAAAAATATTTCCCTACGCCCGTATTGGCAGAGCAGATTTAGACACGACCACCAAAAAGAAATTATGGCAAGAGACGATGAGTGACTTTGAAGCCGGGTGTATAGACATCTTGGTAGGAACCCAAACAATCTCAAAAGGCTTTCACTTTCCTCGGGTTACATTGGTTGGCGTCTTATGGGCTGATTTAAACTTGCACTTTCCCATTTTTAATGCAACAGAAACAACACTTCAACAATTAATTCAAGTCGCCGGACGTGCTGGGCGAAACCATGAAAAAAGTGAAGTCATAGTTCAGGCCATGGACATACACAAAGTATTTGATTACCTCAACGAAATCGATTATTTAAAATTTTACGCCAATGAAATAGAAAATCGTAAACTTTTAGGCTACCCGCCATACAAGCGCCTTGTGGAAATAGAGCTAAAAAACACCAATGAAAGTCACATAGAAAAAGAATCCCAAATTTTAGTCATAACACTATCGCAAGTATGCAAAAAAAACAACCTTGCCATTGATGTATTGGGCCCCGCTCAGCCACCTGTTTCAAAAATTAAAAACACGTATATCAGGAAAATATACCTCAAAGGCACTAATACGAAACTTATCGGCGCCCTATTTGCCTCAATCGACACATCAAGATATTCCAGCAGGATCTTCTTCACCCCTAATCCACTGAATTAAATTGCTCTACTGTTTTTTGTAACTTATCAGAATTTTCTACTTTATATTCTAAACTTTCCCAATGCTCCTTTTTAAACATAAAGTTTGGATCTTGTATAGGATGCAGATCTTTAGTAAAGCCCCAGGCTTTATAGGCTCCTATTGCATTATCGTTTGTGACACGAGTAAAGAGAAAAATACGTTTCACTGTTGGAATAATCTTGAAAATCGAACTTATTAAAAGCTTCCCAAGCCCACGCCCTTGTGCCTCCGGTATGACTCCTATGCTCATATCTTTAACACTGTTTTGTGGATATTCTGGTTTTATCAAGAATGTGGTAAAACCGAGTAATTTTTTCGTTTCCTTGTTTCTTAACTTAACAAAAATATACATATCTTCTGCGCTAAATTTCGAACAATCCATCTCATGCAGCTGTTTGATTCGAGCATA
>JBHPCA010000017.1:0-27810 GCA_042576225.1 Candidatus Babelota bacterium | reverse complement strand
TACGCTTTATTTTGTTTATCTTGTTAAGCGTTTCTACGCAACATGGTGGATAAGGCAAGCAATAACACGTGCTATAGCAGATCAATCAAGAACTATAAGAGTCCCGGTACATATGGTAGAAACGCTTAACAAGATAAACAAAATAAAGCGTACATTCTTGCAAGAGAATGGGAAAGAGCCAACCCATGCTGAACTGGCAAAAGAGCTTAACCTAGATGAAAAAAAGATTAAAAACATAATAAAAATTTCAAAAGAGCCGATTTCACTTGAAACACCAGTAGGCGACAGTGAAGATGCCTTCATAAAAGACTTTATAGAAAACGAAAATGATTTCTCTCCCTCAGATACTGTTTCGAGCAACGATCTTAAAGAACGAGTACGAGAGGTTTTAAAATCACTCACCCCAAGAGAAGAAAAAGTTTTGAAAATGCGTTTTGGTATAGATGTTGCTTCAGAACACACGCTTGAGGAAGTAGGGAAAGACTTCTCCGTAACAAGAGAACGGATCAGGCAGATAGAAGTTAAAGCTATAAAAAATTGCGACACCCTTCAAGAAGTAAAAAGCTGAAATCATTTATAGAAAAAGAAAATGAGGAAATACATCTTTATGATGATGATCACGAACTCCTTGATTAAAGTTAAATTAAACACAAAGCTACGGCTTGAAGGCCGTAGCTGCCCAAATCCAATACTGGTAAGATTTGAATTAGAAAAAAAGGATAGTACATGGAACCCCCACTTTTAAGCACCGCTTTTTATTTTTCTATTGTATCACTTATAATATCGTTAATGGCTTGCGCTCTTTTTTCTTTTATAGAAACAAGCGTAACCGCACTACGTTTATTTAAACTAAAAGAACTCGCCCAAAAAACTAAAAAATACAAACTTCTTTTTGAGACTCTGGAGAAACACCCACAGACAGTTTTAATAACAATACTTATTGCAAATTGCCTGGCCAACGTCACCGCATCAGCACTAAGCACGCACATAATGGAACGTGTGTTTACAAGACTTAATCTTTCAAGTGGCTTAGGATTTTCTTTTGGTATAGCGTTTGCAACCGTAGCAATATTACTTTTTGGTGAAATAATCCCCAAAAACCTCGCAAAATCCCGAGGTGAAGGCATATTTCGTTCTGTTTTGGGGCTCACAAATATAACATTTAGAGTATTTAAGCCTCTTGTTCCAATAGCAACAAGATTTTCTGATTATTTAGTGTACAAACTAGGAGGTAAAAAAGCCATAGAAAGCACAAGCGAATGGATAGCATCGGAAAAAGAGATTCAGTTTTTAATTGAGCACATCAACGAAAAAGGCTTAATGGAAACCTCAAAAACAGAAATGTTACAAAATATATTCGATCTTGGCAAAACGCCTGTTAAAGAAGTTATGGTACCCTCTACTGACATCATATCAATAGATGCAAGTAGCTCAATACAAGACGCATTAAACCTTTTTGCCAAACACCAATTTACACGCTACCCTGTGTATGAAGAAAGAATAGAGAATATAATTGGAATATTACACTTAAAAGACGTATTCATAGTAGCTTCTACAAAAAAAGCAAAAAAACTAAAAGAACTTGTAAGACAAATCTCTTTTGTTCCTGAAAGTGTTAAAGTAAACCAACTTCTAAAAGAACTACAAGCGCAACATCAACATATGGCAATGGTTATAAACGAATACGGAAGCATAACGGGTCTTGTAACACTTGAGGACATCCTTGAAGAGATTGTTGGTGAAATAAGCGATGAATATGAAACGGCGCCAGAAAAAATTATAAAATTAAAGCCTGGAAATTGGTTAATTGATGCTAGTGTTTCACTTGATGAACTTGAAGAACTTCTGGACATAACATTTGAGGCTGAGGAAGTTTTGACTCTGGGCGGCTTTTTAACTGAGCAGTTGCAACGTTTACCAAAAAAAGGCGAGCGCCTAAGATACAAAAACTACTGCTTCCAGGTACAAAAAGCTGATCAAAAACGGGTACATAAG
This sequence comes from Candidatus Babelota bacterium, assembly GCA_042576225.1. Classification (GTDB taxonomy): domain Bacteria; phylum Babelota; class Babeliae; order Babelales; family Vermiphilaceae; genus GWF2-30-66. Next base: position 25,815 of record JBHPCA010000017.1, on the reverse strand, counting down.
GTTCTTGTTTTCAAAGCAGAATCTAAAAAAGAAGGAGTATAATTAAACTTTTTTAACCATTTCTAAAACTCTTTAAAAAAGGAGAGGAACAATGAAAGCATCTTGCTATAAAGCATCGCTGCTAACGCTTGCCGTACTTAATTTTTCTATTTATCCAATTGGCAAAAACGCCCCAAACAAAAGGCGACAATCACGCCAAAAACCAAATCAAAATGCACAAAATCTTACCCATCAACCTACCCATCAACAGGTACAACAGCAACAACGCCAACAAATGTGTAATATTCTTGGCTATGCATCAAACATTTTCAGTAATTTTGTCCATATGGTCAGCAAACCAAATGACAAAGATAATATCGGCGCCCAGGTAGGCAATATGGCACAAAATATATTCCACATCGTCGCTGAGGCTTCTAGCAACAAAAATAAATCTAAGCTAAACAATAAAAACATTCTCGATTATTTGGCAAGCAACAAGTTCAAAGAAGATCTCACACAAGAGATACTTACAACACTTGGACAGATCAAAGACAGCTAGATTTTTCAAGCGGGTTCTGTGAATTTCACAGAACCCGCTTAATTTTATTTATACTTTTTTTTACCCCGCTTAGCCTTTTCCTGAGCCTTTTTTCTTGCTATCGCAAAATTAAAATTCCTCATCATTGCCAACAAACGAGTCTTTTGACTATTTTTCTTATTCTTTTTAAGCTTTGGCTTTGCAATGCTATTAAGCTTTTCTCTTGCAACCGTAACAAACTTTTGCAAAACGGTGATATCATATTTTTTTGCAAAAGTTTCTAAATTCAAAAAGTTTTTATTTACAATATAACAGGTTATAATTGCACTGACACCTGTATGATCTCCATTTTTAATAATATAATCTATATCCTGCTTTTTGATTTTACATACAAACTTTTTCTTTTTTTTGCTCTTTTGACTATCATCTTGTTTTTCTATTTCCCTTGTTATCTCATCCCAATAAACATCTTCAACATTTTCGTTATTTTGGGTTTTTATATCTTCAATAATTTTATCTACAACTGCTTGCCCTATCTGGTTTTTATCATCTTTAAAATTGTCAAGCAATGACTTAAAACTAAGGCGAAGATTTTCTTGGTTTTTTTTAAGCTTTTTTATGAGTTCAAGATTTTTTGGAATCTTCTTCTCTTTTGGTATTTCATTCTTACCAAGTACCTGCTCAACATCTTTTGGGTCTAAATGCACAAATTTATCATCTACCTTCTGAGCGCCTATATTCTCAAGGCTTTTTCTGAGCTTTTGCGCCCCAGTATCATTTTCATATATCTCTTTTATTCTTATGATTTTTGGCTTTACTTTTTTTATTTTTTTATTCTCTTGGGTTTTTACTACAAACCTTTTCTTTTTATTGCTCCCATTATGTTTATTATGTTTTTCTATCTTCTTATTCTTGCTCTTCTTATTCTTGACAGAAGAAGAACTAATCTTTTCTATAACTTTTTCAATCTCAAACTTTTCATGCGAATAATAACCCAAAAGCCTATTATTAAGCGAGCTAATACCTTTAACCAAATCAGAATAATAATCTTTTACTTTTCCCAAACTTTGTAACATTTTTGCATAATCTTCTACTTCATCACAATATTTGGTCAATATATCAGAGGTATCTATGTTTTCTATACTCAAATCATTAATTTCTTTAACTCTAGGGATTATTTCGTTATAAATCTTTGTTATTTTTTTTATAAAATCTTCTTTTTTGCCAAAAAATTTTTCAGAGTAGAACTTAAAACTTCCACCGTAAGATAAAGCTTTTTTAGAATTTTCTATAAATACAATATAATTGCCCCCCCCGTTTTTTGTTAGTTTTTTCAGCTCAAAATCCCTATAATGCAATTTGGTACCTTTAAAACGATTCCAAGATTTTCCCTTGGCCCAAATATCCTCACCCTTCTTGGAATCAACATCTAAGCCCATAACGCCATATTTTAATACAACACGCTTTTTTCCATGTTTTTTATACTTTCTTTGCATCCGTTCATCCTGAGCCTGTCGAAGGAGTTTCTCTTTTTTTTGCTTTGCTTCGGAGGTAGAATAAAGCTGGTATCTTTGATCTTTAAGCTCTTTCTTATCTTTTACTTTAACAATAACTAATGACTCATCTTTGCACAAATTTACAAAGATAATACTGCTACCCCTAATTGCCTGTGCCTGTGAAATAACGCATAAAAAAACCATAAGCATATACGTTTTAATTCTATACATACGTTCCTCCCGAAAAAAAGGCCCCATATTTGGGGCCCCAACCAATATAAGTTTTTACTTTTTCTTTTTAATCTCTTTTCTTTTTTTAGCAATTGCCCAATTACATCTTGATACAATCTGACTCATTTTTGCTATTGCATTTTTACTCTTCTCTTTTTTCATTTTTACACTAGTAATATCTATTATCTTTTTTAACGTAGAACAATTATATTGTTCAAAATAAACCTTCCAATCAAACTTAATCTTTCCTGTTGCAATTCCAGTTACAAGCGCAACAATTTCAGGGTTCTTTTTTTCGTGCTTAATAATTTCCTTTTTTGGGTCTAAAAAGCCCTCTATTTTGCCATATAAGTTATTAATTTTCTTAGCTAAATCTTTGTAATATTTTGCAAAAACCCCCAAATTTTTTATGGTATTTCCAAATGATTCTAGCTTTTCAAGATCTTTCTTTATTTCGAATTTATCTTTTTTTAAATCTTTATACTTTAGCTTAGCAAAATCATTAACCTCTGGGATTATATGACCATAAATATGTTTTATTTTCCCTATTATTTTTTCTTTTTTGCTCTTGACCTCTAGAACATCAAAATCAAGATCTCCGCCAAACAACTTTCCAGATTTAGCATTTTGAAAGAATATTATATAATCAACATCTTTCTTCAAGCCCAAAACTTCATAATGCCACTTTTTTGGTAAACGTCCCCATTTATTACCCTTTACCAAAACGCCTTCTTTTTCTTTAAGTTTTACATCTCTAATTATTTCATAACACTTCTTCTCTTGATCTTTTTTAATCTTCTCATCTTTAAACTTTTTAGACTTCTTAGGCTCCTGACACTCTAAATAATACTTTTTCAACTGCTTACTTCCCCTCATATGCGCAAGCGTCAAAGACTCTTTTTTACAAAGATTGACCAATATAACATCACCACTTTTAACAACTTGTGTGAAAAGCAATAAAAAAGAAGCTATAGTTAATTTACCGGCATTCATCAACATCTCCTATATAAAAAGTTAAAAAATTTAAATCACCAACAATTGTAATCCAGCTCTTTAAAAATACAAAACAATTTTCTTCGAAACAGGCATTTCCCCCTTTTAACAATAAATTCGGCGTTAGAGAAAAGTTTTTAATGCCAACGCAGAACTTAAAGGCCAAAACATACAAACTCCCTCAAGTCTAAAATATGGCACAAAAATGCTAATACTTGTACCACACTTATGGCCCATAAGCAACACCCTTAAAAAAAAGTTACCCTAAAAAACCAAAATTTACTTTAAACTAAGCATAAAGCCATATTAACCCAAACCGAAACTTTATGTTTACAACAAAAACAACTCTTGGCGAAAAAATTATAAAAAGAAATTAAACATTATCAACAAACAGAAATTTCACTTTAAAATTATAGTTTCTGCAAAATTATAACTGAAATCTTGTATTTTCGTATAGCATTTACTATCAAAAAAGCCTTATTTGACTAGTGAAAAATAGTAAACCCCTTTCTTTCTCTTATAAAATAATTTTTTTCTGTATTAAAAAAGTTGTAAGAATTTTTTTTTATGATACATTGTACCACGTAAGCAGTTCTAACCATATTACGTAAGGAGTCAATCATGTTGATACAAATAAGTAACAACGCTCCACCCACATATAAACTTTTTTTAAAGTTTATAAAAAATCATAACTCATTAACATATAACTGTTGTTCCAGATTTTCCTGGTTTCCCTGTAGAAGAATTTAAGGGTAAATTAAGGTTAATTACGTTCTATTCAAGATCTTTAATAAAAAAGGGTCAAATATGAATAAGAAACAAGGAATAGCAACATACTGGTTAATTGTTATGATTACCATACTAAAACTATTCTCAATAGTGTTTCTTTGCTCACTTAACATAGATATAGAAAAGCTATTGGTGAGCAAGTATAAGGGGTACATACGAACAAGCCCCTTCATATACCTAAGAAACTAGTTCTTAAAAAGCGACGCGTCATGTAAAATGACGCGTCGCTTTTTACGTTTAAAACAAAAAACTTAACTAGTTAATTATGCAGCCTTTCTATAGCTCTTTTCTATAAGCTCTTTCACTTTATATTTTGCATCATCAATTGGCGCTCTTGCTTTTTTATTTTCTGTTTTTAAGTTTGCACCTTTTTTGATTAAAAATTCTACAACCTTTTTACGATTTTCTCGAACGGCCTCATGCAATGGCGTATTGCCCTTATTATTTTTTAATTCTAACTTTGCCTCACCTTTAACTAGCAATTCAACAATCTCAAAATAACCCTGTTCCGCAGCCACATGCAACGGTGCTTGCCCATCTCTATCCTGCTTGTTTATATCAGCCCCAGCCGAAACAAGCATATTTGCGATAGTAATCCTGTTCTTTTTGGCAGCTTTGTGCAAAGCCGTCTCTCCTTTTTCATCAACTGCGTCGAAATCAACAATTCTTTTTTTGTTTTTATCCTTTAACCCAAGCAAATAACGCACTATTCTCTTGTGCCTATAAGTAGTCGCCCTCATAAACGGCGTTTTACCGGTACTAGTGGTAAAGTTTGCATTAGCTTTTTTCTTTTCTATAAGTTTCTTTGTATATTTTAAACCACCTTTCTTTGCAGTCCTGTACAAATATTTATCAACATTTCTAACTTTTGACAACACGCCCAAAGCAAAAGATAAAGCTAAACCCATAAAAACAACGTATTTAAAATTTCTCCCCATAAATAGCCCCTTTTACAAAAAATTATCAAAATATATTCTCCCATATAAAAATAATAAACAAAAGCTCTTATATTACACAACAAAAAAAGCAGGCGCTTTATAAGCACCCGCTTTTAGTTAAAATTTTATTTTTAATTATACTATTTTATATCGCTAAATATTTTCTTAACAGACGCCAGTGAACCAACAAGCGAGCTCGCTTCATAAGGCACAACAATCATCTTACCATCTTTATCTTTCATCATCTCTGGCAACGCCTTAATATATTGCATCGCGATCATGTATGGCAATGGATCACCTTTTGGCACAGAAGTCTGTATCATGTTTATAGCTTCTGATTCTGCTTGTGCAAGTTTCAATCTCGCATCAGCCTCACCTCTTGCTCTTTCTATTTTAGCTTCAGCCTCACCTTGCGCCCGCAATACTTTAGACTCTTTTACACCTTCAGATTCCAAAATTGCAGATCGCTTTGAGCCTTCAGCCTCTAAAATTATGGCACGTCTATCACGCTCAGCACGCATTTGCTTTTCCATAGCCTGACGAATATCTGCTGGAGGGTTAACTTCTTGTAACTCAACACGGTTTACCTTCACACCCCATTTGTCAGTAGCCTCGTCCAAAATTTCACGCAGTCTTTCGTTTACCATATCACGAGAAACAAGCGTTTCATCTAAATCCATAGAACCAACAATATTACGCAACGTTGTTTGCGTAAGTTTTTCTATAGCCTGAGGCAAGTTACTCACTTCATACACTGCTGCTTTAGGATCTGTAATCTGGTAATACAGTAACGCATTAATTTCCATAGTAACGTTATCTTTTGTAATAACATTTTGTTTTGGAAAATCGTACACAGACTCCCGCAGATCTAATCTCGATACTGTACGGGTATATCGGTAATATCTTTTCCCATCAACCTCTTGCACATATGTCCAGACCACTCGTCTTGTCCCCTCTAAAAATGGGATAACAATGTGCAACCCTGGCGTAAGTGTTCTTGAGTACTTACCTAATCTCTCAATAATAACCGCTTCAGCCTGTCTTACCATATACACAGACTTGAGTAAAAAATAGATGAAAAATAAAAATAATACTGCAAAAAATCCTACTAATCCAAATAGTTCCATAGTATAAGCCCTTTCTATTATAATTTATTTATTTAAATTAACTGTTAATTTTTTTCACAATAAGATGTGACCCTTTAATGGCTGCTATATCTACATATTCCCCCTGTTTGAGAACTTCTTTACCAAACGTTCTGGCTGACCAAATTTCTCCATACACTTTTACTTTCCCAGCCTCTGGAGGCATAATATCTTTCAATACCTTTGCACGCTTGCCTTTCAAGGCATAAATGTTGGTAAGCTCATGCTCTTTCGCTTTCAAAACCTTCTTTTTCACCCAAAAATGCATAATCAAAAAAGAAACAAAAGACGCTGCAAGAAAAATAAAACTTTGGGCTATAATTGAGTCTGTAAAAAATGTAGAACCGGCAGCTATTAAAGCACCAAAGAAGAAAGACAAGAAAAAGAAAAGCCCCGGAGAACCCATCTCCAAAACCAAAAATAAAATAGCTATGACAAGCCAGAAAAACACCAGATTTGAAATCATCCAATCAAATACTTCTACAAACATAATGCCCTTTCAAGAATAAGCTTTTTGATAACTCTGTAGAAAATTATAGACCCAATTTTCAACAAAAGCAACTAACACCGCAAAAAAAAGCCTTAAATAAGCCATTTGTCAATAAAGGCCCCTATTTGAGCACCTCTTGCGAAATATCCCTGGAACCTCTAGTATTATTACTAATAAATTAATAGCTATAACCCCATTAAATCAGGCTTTTTTATGAATATTAAAAATTTTAAAAACACAAAAAATAGACTCTGGCTCGCAGCCATAGCAGCTATTTTCACCATATCCAGCTGTATACACAAAAAGACCCCACAAAAGCAGACTCAGAAAAACGAAACAAAAACTCGAGTAAATACAAGCATAAATGCGAAAAAAAAAGGTCGAGAAAACAACCCGAAGCAAGCCATAAAAAAGGAAGAACACTTCGCAACCATTTGGATACACGGAACCAGAGCCCATAATCTACAAGATTACCTGTTTACAAACTTCTTTTATCGCAAAATGGGACTGCACAACGTTAGTGAATATCTTGATAAACATAACATGAGAAAAATCGCACATATCATGAGTAGGCAAAAAACAACAAGATTCACCCTCGAAAACTTCTTTTTCTTTGGCTGGTGCGGCCAATTAAGCCATAAAAAGAGAAAAGAAGCAGCACAAGAGTTGCACAGCACTCTTTTACAATTTACAGATGCTTACAAGGCAAAACATGGTGTTATCCCAAAAATAAGGCTTATTACGCACAGCCATGGAGGAAACGTTGCACTTAACTTAGGAAAAATAAACGATAAAGCTGAAAACATGTTGCACATTTCTGAGCTGATTCTTCTGGCCTGCCCGGTACAAAAGAAAACAGCAAAACTCATAACAAGCAAAACGTTTGATAAAGTATATTCTCTATACTCTGGGCTGGACATACTTCAAGTTATTGACCCGCAAGGCCTTCATGATATTAAAAAAACAATCAAAAAACGAACTAAAAAACCGTTCTTCTCAAAACGCACATTCAAGCCACAACAAAATCTTCATCAGGTTAAAATAAAAATAAATGGCCGTGGAATCTTGCATGTCGAATTTCTTGTTCCTAAATTTGCCCTGTTATTGCCATACATACTGCAAGAAGTCGATAATTGGGAAAAACAGGAAAAACACGACACCAAGGCATACAAACCAGATAAATTGCTTAAAATATCGATCAAGAACGATACTATCAAGTTTCATAGGAAAAAGTTAAATACAAGACGCCAAGGCTAGCTCTTAGCGTTTTTCACCCCAGATGAGCCTTCGCAAGCAGCTGCTCAAAGGACCCTGGACCACCAAAAGCCCCTTCCAGAGAGGTTTTTTAGGAAACAACAGCCCGAGCTTAAATTCAAATATAAAAGATTTCTTGACTTTAGTTTATATTTCTGTACAATTATTAATAGAAGGATTATATTTATTTAATTTCTTAATTAATGGAGAAGACCACTATGAATAAACGAATTTTTAAACCAACTTTATCAGCACTTTGCGCTCTATTGCTTTTCACAAGCAACTCATACGCTATAAAATATTTTACTGTGCTAGTAAAAATAAGCCCGAAGATTGCTAAAACTTCTTACAGCCAATTGATGAATAAAAAAACAAGCATTTACGACAAAAACAAAAAAAAGACCTACAAAGTTAAACTAAACCCTCTTGTAAAAGGCACATACAAATCTTTTTTCTCAAACATATGGAAAAAATCGCCTGTTAATATTTTTGAAGTTCAAACACCACACTTTACACTTGCTCTAGGCGGAGAGGTTATAACTAAAAACGGAAAACAATACGTAAGAAGCAATGACGGCAAAACAACTGTTTCATTGTCAAAAGCTACAACAACCGTTAAAAACGCTATAAATAAGCATATCAAATACTACAAAAACAAATTTGGCAAAAACAATTACAAGTCAAAAATCGGAGCAAACTTAAAAAACGGCGTAAAGTTTTTGTATGACCCAAAAAATAAAACCGCTAAAAACGTTTTTGTTGTGCAAGAATTATCATTTGGTAAGCCAGGCAAAAAACATCGTCTTTATACATTAGGAACAACAATAATAAAAGAATTAAAGAAAATAGGTTTAAACCCTAAATACCCAGGATTTAGACCGCACGTAAGCATAGTTAATATTTTTTCTCCAAATCCTAACATTATAAATAAACTAAAAAATCTGGAAAAAAATAAAAAAAGCGGGCTTTCAAAAATATTTAAAAAAGTATCAGGAACAAGCAACCGATTTGGAATTAAAGAAATTGTTATTTCTGTTGGTACACTCAAAAAAAGCAAAGACATAAAAACATATAACTTAAAATAATTTGTCTAGACTTTATTTTTAAAAATAGTCACTGAACGAAAAATTCAGTGACTATTTTTTTGTTTTGTTACTAGAAAATTTTAAGCACCCTAAACACTGAGCAAACTCTTAACTTTTTTCACAATAGAAGACGCATCAATGCCGGCCCATGCAAGTAGCTGATCAGGTTTTCCTGACATTGGCAACTTGGTCACTGCTAGTTTCTCAACCAGAATACAATCTTTGCCAGATAAATCACTTAACGCAGCGCAAACGGCCTCGCCTAATCCACCTTGGATATAGTGATCTTACGTTGGACCAGAATACTTTTCAACTATTTCTTACTAGCCTTAAAATCCTCTAACACTTTTATTACTTTTCCATATCTTTCTTTTGTATTTTTAATACTTCTTTTGTAAAACTCTTTCCATTCCTTTTCTTTTGATTTTGCTATATCTTTTTTGTAATCATCAATTCGAGATTGCATGCTTTTTTTTGTCATTTTAATAAATTCATCTATATGTTTTGCTGTTAACTTTTTGCCCTTCTTTTCGAGTATATACTTGATGAGATCTAGTTTGGCATACTTGCAAAATTCACCTAACGAGCTAATGATGTTTTCTAATGTTGTATCTTTACCCTTTTCTTCTAGTACATACTTTACTACATCTAAATTAGACGTTCTGCCTAAAGGAGTAACCTTATCCTTGTTAAATTTATTTAAATCTGCACCCTTATCAACGAGAAACTTAAATTTATCTACGTTTCTTGCGTTGTGGAGTGGTATATTTTTATCTTTATCCTCTGCATTAACCTTGGCTCCCTTGTTAACTAAAAACTTAACAACATCTAACTTGCGATATGCAGCGTTATGAAGCGGTGTTCTTTTATCTTTGTTAGCAGCATTAACATCTAACCCTTTTCCAACAAAAAATTTGACTAAATCTAATCTATTCAAAGCGCCGCCATGCAGAAGAGTATTTTTTAATTTATCCAAAGCTTTTATATTCGCACCCTTACTGATAAGATATGCAACAAACTCCGGACCTGAATAAGCCACAACAAAAATCAAAGGTGTACCTGCCTTATTTTTCGCATTCACATCAAGCTTCTTTTTCTCTATTAAATATTTGAGAATATCTTTATTATACGGAAAACCCTCTTTTAAAATTGGATCCATGTTAAATTTCTTTTCTTCAACTACATATTTTAATATTTTTAAGTTCTGCAGAAGAGCTCTTTTATTTCTGATTTTTTCTGCTTTAGCACCATATTTTTCTAAAAGCTTAAATATTTCTAAGTTGCTATTATAAATTGCTTCCTGCAAAGCTTGTTCCAATCCTACCCTTGCGCCTTTTTTTAGTAGAAGCTCTAAGAGCTCCTTATCGTTTATAGCAGCAAGATTACCCAGAAGCGTATTTGGACCAGGTCCTGTTGCTTCCATTTTTATATTAACATCTGCCCCATTTGCAATAAGATATTCAATAATTTTTTTATCGCCTATCACACAAGCTAAAAGCAAAGGAACAGACTCCCTATAATCTTTAAGGTTTACATACGCATCCCTCTCTTTGCCCTTCTTGGCTTCTACAAGTTTTTTTATCTTATTGAAATTTTCATCTGCAATAGCTTTATGCAATTCGCTCTTAAATTTATCGCGTGCTCTTTTGAGTTCTTCTTTTGCCTGTTTTCTCCTGTCTATCTTATTAGAAATTGTTTTTTGGCTCCATAACAATGAAGTATTGATAACCATCAAAGCCAAAAATGCGACAAGAATCATATTAAATTTCTTCATAATTTCTCCTTTATTTTAATTTTAGCCAATACTGTTCACCTTTCTTCCCTACTATCTTACAGGAAAATATATACAAATAGCAAGAAACTTATGATTTTAGTTTTAAATATTGGCATAAATCTTTAAATATTATGGCCCTAGAGGGGTTTTTGGTCTTCTTTTTCCGTAAAATGTGTTCCCCAACGTTAACGAGTTTCTTGCTAGGCGCTGAGCAAACTCTTAACTTTTTTCACAATAGAAGACGCATCAATGCCGGCCCATGCAAGTAGCTGCTCAGGTTTACCTGACATTGGCAACTTGGTCACTGCTAGTTTCTCAACCAGAATACAATCTTTGCCAGATAAATCACTTAACGCAGCGCAAACGGCCTCGCCTAATCCACCTTGGATATAGTGATCCTCAACCGTTATTATTTTGTTCTCTGATTTCTGAGCCACTTGAATAAGCATATCTCTATCCAAAGGCTTTATTGAGTAGAGATCTATCACAGAAACGGTTATGCCATCTTCTTGCAATTTATCATACGCTTTGAGCGCCTCAACCAATGTTATCCCAGCAGCGACGATGCAGGCTTTATCATAGCTATTTTGCCTGAGCACTTTGCAACCACCTATAGTAAACTTTTCTACTGGCTCATAAATCACTGGTGTCGCCATTCGTGTCGTGCGCAAATAACTTATCCCTTGGGTATAATGAGACATTTCTTGCACAAGTTTATACGCGCTCACTGCATCACAAGGATACAAAACAACAGATTTTGGCAAGCATCGCATCATGGCAATATCCTCAAGCCCCATTTGCGATGGCCCATCTTGACCAATGGAAACACCTGCATGAGAACCAACCAATCTTAATTTTGCTTCTCCTATGGCTGCCATCCTAATCTGATCATGTGCACGAGTCATAAATGCACTAAAAGTCGAAGCGAATGGTATTTTGCCTCTTGCATCCATACCAGTTGCCATGCCAATCATATTTTGTTCTGCAATAAAACATTGGAAAAACCTATCCGGATGAGCTTCCTCAAAAATTTCTGCAAACGTAGAATTTTTTACTTCTGCATCTAAACTTACTATCGACTTGCACTTGTTCCCAAGTTTTGCCAAAGCCTGACCGTACACCTTTCTTGTCGCAATTTCTTTACCAATTTCGTACTTAGGCGGCTCTAAAGAAAGAGACGCGCACATATTGTCTTCATACACAACAGATGGTTTATCGGGCAATTTTGGGCGCCATTCATACTCGGATTCATCAAACTTAATTATTTTAGCGTATTTTTCTTCAAGTTCTTTTAAAACTTCGTTTAATTCTTCTTTAGAAAAGGCTTTTCCATGATACCCTAATTTATTCTCTACTCTTTTTACACCATGCCCTTTAAATGTTTTTGCAATAATCATGACGGGTAAATCTTTCGACTCTTGCGCCTTATCAAGACTTTCCATAATCTGGGTTACATCATGACCATCTATCACCATTGTCTTCCAGCCGAACGCTTCAAATTTCTTTTGGTATCTTTTTACGTGATGCCCGTGAATTGTTTCTGTGCTCTGCCCCAGTCTATTACAATCCAAGATTGCAATTAAATTATTTAATTTATAATAATGCGCAAGTTCAGCAGCTTCCCAAATAGCACCTTCTGCAACCTCACTGTCACCAAGCAACACATATGTTTTAAATGAAAGATCATCTAGTTTGGCAGTCAACGCTTGGCCTACCCCAATTGAAAGCCCTATACCAAGTGCCCCCGTTGCGGCTTCAGTATGGGCAAACCTCATCGTTGGATGCCCTTCCAGCACAGAATCTATTTTTCTATAATTATACAAATCTTCTTGAGTTAGCACCCCTACCTCTTTCCAAGCTGCATACAACAAAGGCGCCGCATGCCCTTTAGACAAAATAAACCTGTCATTATTTGGAAAAATAGGAGAATTTGGATCGTAACGCATCTCATAAAAAAATAACACTGAAACAATGTCTGCAGCAGAAAGACATGTTGTTGGGTGGCCAGAACCGGCCAAAGAAGTCATAACCAACGATGACTCACGCATATTGTACGCTTTTTTTTCAAGAAATTTTTTTAACATATTCACAATAAAACACCTGTTTTAACGCGAATTCGACAAATCAAAAGTTCTAAAAATACAAAAAAATTAACGTTCATCATTATATGGCAAGTATGTCTCCCCCGCTCTCCCTGAGCTTGACGAAGGGTCTATATTAAAAGCTTATTTTTTCTAAAAAAAGTTACAAAAAACTTTCACCAGCTAATTTTATTATATGCTAAATCTTAATGAAAACTTGATTCAAAATATTTAAATAGCTTGCTATGCTAAAAATAAACTTACCTTAGAAAAAACAAGCTTTTAATATAAACCCTTCGTCAAGCTCAGGGAGGACGGGGGGTAAGCTTTTTTGCCTGTATAGAAGCCCTTATTTTTGTTGCTTTTTTTAGAATATTTCAATTTTCGAGTTTGCGTGTTTTAAATAAACTTATTACTACAAAACCTTCAATTCTTATGTTTATCACAATACAAGAAATACTTAAAACAGTTTTAACTTACCAAACCCTAAACACATAAAAAAAGCCCGGAAATATTCCAGGCTTTATCTTTTTTCAAAATATATGAGTAAGATTAAATCTCTTGAGATTAAATCTCTCTTGCTAGCATCTTAAATCCTTGATAGCACGCAACAATAGAAATCGTCGCATTAACCAAATCCAACTGTTGCTCGTTTTTTGTGTAAGAAATCATACGTTCCGCAAAAAGAGATATCAACCCCACTCCACCAATAATTCTCAAAGCTTTTCTTGCATAAGAATTTTGGGATAACGCAGAAGCGTTTACATTTATTGGCGAAACGAATAAAAACAACCCCAAAACTCCTGCAACTATTTTACGCTTTACCATATCTAAACTCCTCTTTTATAAGATTTAAATATTTTAATTGCACCATACACACAAGCTGCTGACCAAAAAACAGGCCTTACCAATTTTTTTGCCAATTTCAAAACAGATCTATTGTACCCTCTCAAACTCCAAGTATCTGCATATCTTGTTACAATCTTACCTACTTTCAGCCCTCTTTCTGCACCAAAAGACAATAGCCCAACAGCTCCTACAAGACTTACCACTCTTAAACTTTTTCGCAAATAAGAATTATGATCCAAAATATATTTATTTAAAAAAACTGAATTAAAACCTGCATTAACTGGCGCTACCAATAATATGCATGCAAATAATACTGGCAATACTTTTTTACGCATAACAAAACTCCTTGCATATATTCTCTATTTTTTTAGCGCCTTAAAACAGTTATATCCAAAAAAGAAAAAAACTGCTGATATTAACGCATCTCCTGCTGCTCTTCTTAGAAACGAAGGAAAAGCGCGCGTCCGCTTAAAATAAAAATATCTTTTTATATATCTTGCAGAACCCAACGCAGCATTTGTTCCCAAAGAAGTCAGCCCCAAAGCACCTACAGCTACAAGCGCCTTTCTAAAACCTGAATTACCATTCAAAATATGTTTATCCAAAAATGAAGCTTTAATTGGTGCCACTAACAAAGATGCCGCAAAAAAAGCTGTTACTAACTTTCTTGTTTTAAGCATTTTTTTCCTCAATTTTTATTTTTTTAAAGCTCTTACTTTTAGTTTTAGGCTCTAATTTTATTTTTGGGTTCACTTCTCTTGGCCTAGAATAAGAACGATTATCATCACGCCAAGGCCGTGGGCGAGAAGGACCGGGTCCTACAGGCAAACTTCTGGAAATAAGTTTGTGTACGCAATAACCCAAAGCTAGCACACTTGCCAGACCTCTTGATATTTTTCCCAAAATATTAAAATTCACCTTATTCGTGGTCGTTTTTTTAAATATTTTAGAAATAATACTCGGTCTCTTTTTAGAAATAAAAAGCTTAGTCGCCTTTTTGCAAACATCTTTCACTATCTCTGCAATTGCCCACATACTCCCTATTGCCAAAGTCGTCTTAAGGCCATTCCTTAACTTTGAACAAAAGCTATTTGGGCCATGAAAGATTGATACTGGACAAGCGGTAGATGTTATCATAAGACATGCTAAAGCAGCTGCTAACGTTTTTTTAGTCACTTTTTTATACATGGGTTCCTCTGTTAAAAAATTAAATAAATAGTGAAAAACACGAATACAAGCAATAATTTAACAGAATATAAGCGTTTGTACAATAGGCCCATTATCTCTAATAATAGAATATATAGTTTGATTAAAAAAATGAGATTTGGCAAGAGCTACTTGATCAAAAAGCAGCTTTTACCAAAAAGATTCTTAATTGAAAATAGCTTGAAAAAACAAGATTTCTATTCTTTGGGGCTCCTTTTATCATGTCTATCTTTGCGCCTCCAATTGTCTCTTTTGGCCCACGATATCATCTTACTAATATTGTATGCCCCGCGAGAGATCTTTTTCTGGGTAGAATCCATTAAAGTGCGCCATCTCTGCTTAAAGCTTTTAAACGTCTTCATTACTACTCCTCCTCTTTTCCATCAAATTACTTTGGTCTCATGTATAAGCATAATACAAGTTGGCAAAGAAATTCAATAAAAATGACAAAAAAAGCTATTAAGGCTATCCTAGAGAAGATGAAAGACAAAATTTTACGCAAAACAAAACATTGGTTTCAAAACTGGTTTCTCAGGTTTTTACAGATACAGCTGGTTATATCCTTAGCGCTACTTGTAATACTACCAAGCTGGGGGCTCCCCCTGTCAATCTTATCGCCCATAGGCAATATGCTGTTTACACCTGTTTTTACAGTTTTTCTTATGCTTTCATCGATTATATTTTTCTTAGAGCTTTTGTTTATACCAAACAGTTTTTTTATCTATGGATTAGAAAAATTGTCACATATATGGCTCTTTCTAACTCCAGACCTACACAACCAGTTTTTGATCGGCTTTACCAAGCCTCCCCTTGCATTTCTCTTACTAGTCCCTGCCACAACATTGGCTATACTTTCTTACAAAAAAATAGACTCTATAAAAAAAAGCATACTCGCGCTGGCTCTTCTATTCGCACTATCTTGCGCATATCTAAAAATAATTAACGCGCCTAAAAATTTTATTAAAAATATCCCCTGCAATGGGGGTGATATCGTTTTTATATACGACGATTATAAAAACCATTGCAAAAGTGTGCTTATAGATCCCGGCTTTATGGGAAGAAGACTCTCCGCCCCCTCTTTCGTTCAATACACACTTATGCCAGAGATTATTAAAACATCTGGGAGAACACACATAGACCGTCTCATTATTTTACAACCAGGGAAAATAACCTTTGATGCAATAACACAGCTATGCAAACTCATTACAATAAAACATATAGATCTGGTAGTATTTGATGGCAAAATGAAATATAGCACGCTCAGAAGCTTTTTTGCACTCAAAGATGAAGCTATAAAAAGAAACATCACGATAAGCCGTATAGGAAGACAAAAAAGCTCAATTAATCTCACAAAAGAAAAAAATATAGCAATACTACCGTTAAAACAAAAAATCGCATACAACAAACTCAAATACCCTGCCATATGCCTAGAATACAGCAAAATTGACAAGAACACGCTAAAAATCTATTCTGCAAAGTGTAATTTAAATAAATAAAATATGGGAGAAAAAACATGAATGCATTACCTGTCTTACTAATCATCGCAAGCCAAGGATATCAACCAATCGAATACTCTGTGCCAAAAAGAATCTTAGGAGAAAATGGCATAAAAGTTGTTACTGCAAGTAATAAACCTGGCACGGCAATAGCCAAGGATGGCTCTAAAGCGAAAGTCGATATAACACTAGATCAAGTAAAGCCTCATAACTATGCGGGAGTATTTATCGTAGGCGGCCCAGGCGCACTTGAAAATTTAGATAATGAAACTACTTATAACATCATAAGACACACATCTGAAAACAAAAAACCATTTGGCGCTATTTGCATATCAACAAGAATTTTGGCCAAAGCAGGCGTTTTGAAAGACAAAAAAGTAACCGGCTGGAACGGAGACGATGAACTACCTGGCATTTTAAAAAAACACAAAGCAATATACATAAAAGAAAAATGTGTCGTTGACATGGGTAATGGCAGCAGTATAATCACCGCCACAGATCCAAGTGCAGCCCAAGCATTTGGCAATAAAATCATCGAAGTTTTAAGCAAATAACCAAAAACCCTTAATTTCCACGGAAAATCGCAAATATGGCCATCTTCTGGCGAGGCTGGCCTATTTTTTTCCCAAAACAAGAAAAAAGCCTAAGATCTAGGCTTTTTAAACCCTCTAAGGCTCTCAAAAGCCCCATATAAGCCCCAAATCACTAAAAAACACTTTTTTTTCACCATTTTATTGCTTTTTCTATTTGCAATTTGTTAATATTTTATTGAAGAGCAGCGAGTATTAACTCTTTTTAAATATACAGGAGGCGACTATGAGAAAAAAGCAAGGAAAATAGTTGTTTAACCAAATAACACAAAGAGGAGGAATTCTATGAGAAACAAGAAAAACGTACTCGGGATATTCATGCTGGCAATCATACTGATTTCAACATCAAGCCAACTTAAATCCTATGTCGGGTTTGGCGTTGGCTTTGGGGGCCGCAGAGGCGGAGTCTCAATAGGTGTCGGCGGCGGCCCAGGATATGGTGGATATTACGAATACCCTTACGACTGTGGGTATTACGGGTATCCTTGTGGATACTACATGTACGGTAGAAGATACCGCCGAGGCGGATTCTACGGTAGAGGCTGGCGAGGCAGAGGCTTCAGAAGAGGCAGAGGCTTCAGAAGAGGCCGAGGCTTCAGAAGAGGCGGAGGCTCCAGAAGAAGCGGAGGCCGTGGGAGAGGCCGCCGTAGGTAAATATTTCTAAAACCAAAATAAGGAGAAGCAAATGAGAAGAATTAAAAAAATAGTAATAGCGGCACTTGCAGCACTCACACTCGCTGCACCACTTGTTATGGCCAGAAGAGGCCGTGGTGGTGGCGGCCGAAGAGGCGGAGGCGGCCGTGGTCGTAGTATCGGTATGCGAAGAGGAGGAGGATTTAGAGCTGTTGGCGTCAGAGGCCGTAGAGGTGCAGCTTTTGCAGTAAGAAGAGGTGGCTTTAGAGGCCGTAGAGGTGCAGCTTTTGCAGTAAGAAGAGGTGGCTTTAGAGGCCGTGTCGCAGCAAGAAGAGGCCGAAGAGGCCGCTGGGGCCATCGTCACTGGGGCCGAAGAGGCCGTTGGGGCCGCTGGGGCTGGAGAGGCCGAGGATGGCGACGTGGCTGGGGCCGAGGCTGGAGATGGAGAGGTCGTTGGTATGGTGCACCATGGTGGCGTAGATGGACATACAGACCTGACTGGTGGGTTGGCGCATGGCCACCAATATATGTTGACGAGGGAATAACATTATCAGACCGAGCAACTGATGAGCTAGGTCACAGATATTGGGAAGTTTATAACTCCACAGATATTCCACTAACATTCTACTCTGATGACGGTTCAACATCAACACTCGCACCAGGAGAAAGTGCAAGAATTTTTAGAGGAAGATCATTCGGTTTCGCGGTTGTATCTTCAGATGGTTCACTGTTAAATGATGAATCAACAATGAAACACTTTATAATTTTGTTCCAGAGAGGAAATGCTGCAGATTACACCAACCTGGAAAACAAATGGATGCGATGGAAGACACAAGCTGCATTTAGAAACTAGATAGCAAAAAAGATTGTGCTCTGCCAAAAAGAATCGCCTGAGATTTTTCCCGGGCGATTCTTTTTTATCTTAATTTTTTTGTTTTATTTTTTTTACTTTATGCCCACCAAATTTGTTACGCAAAAGAGCAACCAATTTTGTGGCATAATTACCACCAGCCTGTTGGGCAGATTCTCGAGACCACGCTCGTATCTCAAGAGATTTTTCTATTACAGGAACCGAAACATTTTGTTCTTTGGCTTCTTTTACAGTCCATTTACCGGTACCACCCTCTTGAATTTCTCCAACAATTTTTGAGAAATCTATTTTTTCTTGATAAATTTCATGCACAAGCTCCAAAATAAAAGATCTAATTACTGAGCCATGCATCCAGACTTTGGATATTTTTTCTAAGTCTAGATTTTCATACTTACCTTCTTTGAGGAGCTGGAAGCCTTCTGCATATGCTTGCAGCAAACCGTATTCTATACCATTATGTATCATTTTTACATAATGCCCTGCTCCCGATCGACCCATATACCCAAACCCATCTTTTGCAGCAATAGCCTCAAGCAGTGGTATTATTTTAGAGTATGCTTTTTTTTCTCCGCCTACCATTAAAGAAAAGCCAACTTCACGCCCATGCAAACCTCCTGAGGTACCACAATCTAAAAAGTATATCCCATGCGCTTTTAATTTTTCTGCACGCTTTATGGAATCTTTGTAATTGCTATTCCCACCGTCGACAATTATATCCCCACTACTCAAGTGTGGCATCAGCTTTTCTATAATTGCATCTACCAAATCACCAACTGGCACCATTAACCAAATGACATCTGCGCGCTCTGCCAAATCTGCAATATCATCAACTGTTTCAACGCCTATTTCTTCAGCTTTTGCCAAAGCCTCTTTGTCAATATCAAAACCCGCTACCTTAAATCCACCATTTATAGCGCGATAGGCAATTGCGTTGCCCATACGGCCTAACCCGATAATACCTAATTTCACCTTCAACCCTTTTTCTCTAACAAAAAACTCTTGAACCAATACTTACAAATTTTATAGCATAAAAATAGAAATTAAAAACAATCGAAATAAGGAGAATTTATTGTGAACAAAAAAATATTACTTGTGCCAATAATTGCCATACTACTACCAATCACACCACTATCTGCCGTGAAGTTAAAACACAAAAAAAAAGAACCCCCATCAAAATATGAAAAAGAAAAAAAAGAAATCATCACCAAGATTAAAGAAATAGAAAAAAAAGAAAAAGAAATCAAAAAACGTCTTGAAATAATACGAATAGAAACGAAGAAACTGCAAGAACAAATTATCAAAAATAAAAAAACGCCCTTCAAAAGCCCACTACTTGATCAAAAGCATGGCCCAAGCGGCAAAAAAATCACAAAGAAAAAAATGAGGGGCCCGATAAAACCCCCAACTTTTGCAGCACTATCAAAAAGAAAATTTAAATTAAGCAAAAAAGAATTTGAAAGAGTAGCAAATGAATTTATTAAATCTTACAAAAAATCTCGCGGTATACACGTAATCAAATATATTGTAAATCCAGGAACCCAGCTGGCAATACACGGTGATTTTCATGGTGATAAAAATGCGATTTTTAAGTATGTAAAAGATCTCGTAAAAAAGGGATATTTAGACAAATCTAACCCCTTTAAAATCAAAAAAAATAAAAAGAACTTCTATTTAGTATTTCTCGGCGATTACACAGACCGAGGAAAATACGGAACAGAAGTTTTATACACCATAATGCGACTCAAAATAGAAAACCATTCTAATGTAATTGTGATAAGAGGAAATCATGAAGACATAGAAATGAACGTAGATCACGGCTTTGGTAAAGAACTTATGAATAAGCTTGGATATGGAAAAAATAAATGGCGACCACTACTAAAAAAAGTCTACAATATTTTGCCCTCAGCTGTTTACTTACGAGAACTATACACCCCAAACTACATACTACTTTGCCACGGGGGACTTGAACCAAGATTTAATCCTCGCAAGCTATTTGCTACACCCACAAAAACATATAAAACATACAAAACTATAAAAAAATTAGAGACTGAATGGCTCAGTAAAGATCTTCAAGACATAATTAAAACAACAAAAATACAACCAAATCTTAAAAATCCTGAAGTTTACGATATTGGGTTTCTTTGGAGCGATTTTATAGTAAATGAAAAAGCAAAAACAAGGGATAGCAAGAGAGGCGAAGGTATTGTAGAATTTGGCAAAAATTTCACGCAAAAATTCCTTAAAGAATGTAGTGAAACTGATAAATATGAGGTCATAACAGTTTTTAGAGGCCACCAACACAGCGACACTATGATGGATAAGATGCTCGAAAACCATGGAATTTTCAACTTGTGGTCAAAATATCAATGGGACGGTTCGCCCAAAACAAAATTGAAAATTCCAAAGCATTCTGTATGGACATTAAATGCTTCGCCAAAAGGTTTAAGCGATTACAAATACGACTATGATACCTACGCAATTTTAAAGCTAAACAAAAATTTTAAAGACTGGGAACTGCAGCCTGTAAATATCAAAATTAAGAAATAACTTTCACTCACCCAAACCATGTTTCGCTTCAAATGCCCTAGTTTCTTTTGGGCCACATGAGCCCTTTTTGTACTCATATAAGGGTGCAAGCATCGCATATATTTTATCTGTAATTTTCCATAAATCTTCTATTTCATCAAATCGAACTGATATTGACCTTTCACCCTGTATGGTCTCTTGTATAATTACTTCGTAAGATTCTGGGGATATCTCTTTAAACAAGCAACTATGGCAAAACTCCATTTCAACCGGCATGATTTCATTTATCATGCCAGGCTTCTTTGCATTCAAGCTTAGATAGAACGTTCCTTTTGGGTAAATCCCAATTGTTAAACAGTTAGATTTTATGGGGCAACCTTTAAGCAATAAACAGTCTATTTTTTTAAATTTTATTTTTATCTCCGTTTTTTTCGCCTTCAAGCACTTGCCGGTTTTTAAATAAAATGGAACACCCTGCCACCTTGGATTGTTTACTCGCAAAACCAATGAACAAGCAGTCTCTGTCTTTGAGTTTGGGTTTATATGCTCTTCCTGTTTGTACCCAATATATTGTCCAAAAATCCCGTCAACCACTTCTATCTTTTGCAAAACTTTTACACGCTCATCACGTATAAAATCACCAGTTAACATCTTTGGTGCTTCCATGGCAACTAGTGCAAGTAATTCAAGCATGTGGTTCTGGACAACATCCCTTACAGCGCCATATTTATCATAATACTTACCGCGCCCTTCGATGCAAAGCTTTTCATCTAGAATAATGTCTACCTGGTCAATATATTTGTTGCTCCATAGCGGCTCAAACACGCAATTAGTAAATCTTACAAGTGCAATATTGCCAATAATCTCTTTTGTCAGGTAATGATCAACTCGGTAAATTTGTTCCTCGTAAAAATATTTTTCTATACACGCATTAATTTCTCTTGCAGACTCCAAGTCTCTTCCGAACGGCTTCTCGTAAATAATTCTTTGCCAAAAATTATTATTTTCATCTTCTTTGATTTTTTTAACAAGTCCTGACTCGGCACAATTTTTTGTTATAACACAAAAAAATTCTGGCATACTCGCCAAATAAACCAACCTATTGGACAGCAAACTATTGTCTTCCTCAAGCTTGCTTACAAACAGATTAAGCGCATCAAAATCTTCCTGCTTGTTAAAATCAAGTTTTTGGTAATATGCGTTTTGTTTGAGCTTCTCCCACACACACTCATCACAATTCTCTATGAAAGCTTTTGACTCTTGTAATATTTCACCCATATCGGCTTCATCTATTGCAGCACCAACTAATGCAAATTTTTCCAGCTTTTCATGAGAGATAATCGAATAAATCGCCGGTATTAACTTTCTTTTGGCGAGATCTCCCGTTGCACCCAAAATAACAATTGTACAATTATTTACACTACTATTTGCACCACTATTTTTATCACTGCTCACATTACTACTCACGTCACTACTCACATATTAAAAACATTATTTTACAAAAAACTATATAGCCTTCTTGCCCAAAATATTTCTGGTTTCTTTTTTGTATAACTCAACCTGGGGCTGATCAAATGGATTTACATTAAGCAAATACCCCAAATAAACAATTTCTAGCATTTTCCATTGTAAAATTTGACCTAAAGTATACTCATCAATAATAGGTAAATACACAGACACAAATGGACGTTTATCATTTTTGTAAACCTTCTTTGTCCCGCCTACAATAGAATCCATAATGAAGGATAACGGCCTACCCTGAATATTTTCAACAAACACATCAAATTCTTTCATATCCGGCATGCAAATATCTTCTTTGGGTTTTGCGGTAACAAAAGTCGTAAATTTATCTCGAGGGCCTGCCAAATAAAGCTGTGCAACAGAATGTAAATCTACAGTTCCGACAGAAACTGTCGGCGTGATTCCAACTTCTATCGCATCACCCTCTTTATTAAACTTTTTACCAACACTTTCACCAACTAACTGCCTATACCACTGACCAAAATTTTTTAAACACTTTGAAAACACAAATGTATCATGAATATTTGCACCCTTTTTGTAGTGATAATAAATTATAGATGCGCTTAAGGCCGCCGGATTTACATCAATCCTTTCTTGAATGCAATCTTGCAACATATCTTTTGCTCCATTAAGCAAATGTGCTATATCAACTCCCAAAAACCCCAATGGAAATAAGCCTACTTGCGAAAACACAGAATATCGACCACCAACTTTATGGGGAACTTGCAAGCATGTAATTTGTTCTTTGCTTGCATACTCTTGCAACGGAGAACCTTTATCAGTAGTTACGACAATATAATCGTTCCAATTTTCTGGTTCATATTCTTGTAATAAACTTAGAAAAATCTCAAAGTTTGCAATCGTCTCTGTTGTGGTTCCTGATTTTGTAATAACATTTATTAAAACATTTTCACCGCATTCAAAAAGATTTGTAACTAAATTGATTATATCCCCAAGATAATCTGCATCTATAGTATCCACAAAATAAACTTTTGATGCACTTGATGCATTACTTTCTTCGTTATAAAACTCTCCATGCAATGCTTTATGTATCGCCAAAGTCCCTAAATTAGAGCCCCCAATTCCTATGACAACAAGCGCCGATATATCTAATTTCTTTTTTTCGTTAATTACTGTTTTAACGCGACCCAAAAGACTTGTATCATGCAAAAGGTGTATGCTCGCATAATCACTTTCATAGCCTAAAGACAAGCTCTCTTTTATTTTTTTTATCTCAGGTAAAAGCTTTTGCCCTATTTTTTCTGACTGGCTTGCGCTTATACAAGCACTCGCTAAATCAAAATCAAATATAATTCTCTCCACTACCTTCCCTTTAATACACAAATAAAAAAAGACTATACTTTTTCTATTAAAGACAACAGAAAAAATATAGTCAAATTAAATTTTAAGCTTAAATTATAATCACTTCTTACTATAAAAATCAAAAAGCTCTACATCGAATATAAGATCTGCATTGGGTGGAATAACCCCTCCTGCCCCTCTTGCACCATAACCCAATTCAGCTGGGATATACAAACGGCGTTTTTCACCCTTTTTCATTTCCATAACACCTTCATCCCAACCACGTATCACTCGTCCCACGCCGATTGGAAATTCTAACTTTTCCCCTCTCTTTAAAGAGCTATCAAACTCTTTACCCGGCTTTCCATCTTCACTTAACCAGCCAGTATAGTGAACAAGAACGATTTGCCCTGCTTTTGGACTGTCACCTTCTCCCTCTTTCAAAACTTCCCACTGCAAGCCTGATTCTGATTTTTCTATTTTAGATTCTGCCATCTTTTCATCCTCTTTTGCCGCCTCTGAACGACATTTGCAACAACAACATTTCGACTTCTCTTTTGCAACTTCACCTGTTTTTTTGTCCTCTACAAAGACACCCTTTTTGCAAGAGCAACATGAACATCCGCTCCCACAACCGCATCCAGAAAGAAAAACCACCAAAAAACCAAAAAGTAAACAAGTAGCCGTCTGCATGACCTTCTTGACCATATCTTCATTCCTATAAAAAAGTTATAAATTAACACCACATGGGAACAATGTATCAGAAAACCCCTCCCTAGACAAGCCACCTTATTTCCCCCCCCAAATAAGCCCTTTTGCGCCAAAATAGCCCTTTTTATAGGGCTATTGACAATAAAACACCCATATTATAGACTTTAAATAGACTAAAAGCCCCAAAATGGAGCTCTTTTATTAGCAGATATTTTAATAGATTAATTTTTTAACCCTAAATACGTGGAGGAAATACCATGAAAAAGAAGAACATATTATCTATATTTTTAGCATCAGCAATCTTACTTGCTAATGTGCCCTCTTTGGTCGCAAATCTTAAAGACGGCAAAATAACATCCAGTAAATCCAAAAGCAAAATAACATCCAAGAGTAAAACACCTAAAGAAAAACCTAAAGAAACATCAAAAGAAACACCTAAAGAAACATCAAAAGAAAAACCCCAAAGTTGCAAATTGGGCTTTTTTAGCAAAATAGGCAACAACGTAAGCAACTTTTTCACAAATATCTATGAAAATGCAAAAATAAAAGCAACAGGAATTAAAAACCCTAAAATAAGAAAATATGGCAAAAAAGTCTATAACTGGACAGACAGAAATGTTGAATCTGTAAAACAAAAATGGAACAACTCAAATATTCTAGAAAAAGCTATGTATGTCTCTCTAGCTGCAGCATCAGTTATAGTTTCTCCTTACTTATTCTTAAAAAGAAAAAAAGTAATGGGCAGCCTATTTTATTTAACTGCAACAGGTGGTCTATTATACTACATAGCAAAAAGCACAACATTTGGTAAAAAGATTATAGATAATTCAAAAAAATCATTGAAAACTGCTCAAATAAAAATCAAGAAACAGATAAAGAAAGACTACTCTGATATATGCAACTGGGGCAAAAAAGCATATAACAAACTTTCTTTCAAAAAATAAAAACAAACAAAACTGAAGACTTTCAAAAAGGGATGCCTGCAAATTGCAAGCATCCCTTTTTTATGTAAGCTGTAGTTTTTCCATTTACTAACTCACAAATTTTCGGCAAATAGAAATTATTAGTTTTTTTTATTCTTCCTTTTGACAAAATACACTCTTTAATGCACTATTGAGATAGTGTTGTTTAATTTTTTTAATATCCTTAAGGTAAGGAGTCTACATGAAAATCCCTAAAAACAGAAAAGCAATAGGCTTTATTCTGTCAATGTCTATACTTTTATCAACCCCAATGCAATCAATGGCGTTTGGCGGAGGCGTAAAAAAAGCAATCCCTGCTTTTATGACTGCAATTAAAAATACTTTCCTAAAAATG
>JBHPCA010000016.1:0-27996 GCA_042576225.1 Candidatus Babelota bacterium | reverse complement strand
CAATTTCCCATATTATAAAACGTCACTGGACCCTTTTTGCCTATAGATTTATACAAATCCAAAGCCTCTTTATATTTTTCTTTGCCATACAAATTATTTGCCTGCAAATTATTTGCCTGCAAAAAAGATTCCCGTGAATTCACCTGTGAATTCGTTTGTGGATTATTCACACGTAAATTATCTACAGAGCAACCTACTTGCATAAAATATAATATACTTAGTAAAAATAAACTTAATTTCGTAATTCTCGCAACTTTCATAAACACTTCTCAAATATTTTTAAATTTCTTAAGCCACATAATAGCCTGATCAAATAATTTTTTATCAAGCATATCACGCTTTGAATTTATCTCTTTCTCATAAAAAACAAACATTGATATCTGCCCAACAAAATCTTCCCACTTGCGTATATCTTCTTGCAAAAAATTATGCTCTTGCAAAATACGTATAATATCATCTTGTGTTGTCACCGCCTCATTAAGCTCGAATCTTTCAGCAAAAAACATAATGAAAATTGAGTACAGTCCTGTAAAATCATGCTTCTTCTGCGCAAGATTTACCCGTTTGATCGCTTTTGCAAACGCTAACTTCTTTATCACTTGTGGCGAATATTTTTCTTTCAGTTTATAGCTTATTTTTTTTGCCACAATAAAACCGAATAGAACCAAAGGGAATAAAATCAACAGTATAAAAATCCAAAAAGGGATCTTACGATCCTGCCTATACCAAAGCCCATGCTGACGTATACCGTATATCTCCTGCTCATCTTTGGCATCACCAATTTTATCTATTTTTTTAGAAGGTGTATAAGTCTTGGCTGCCGGAGGCAAAATTTTCAAATCAATCGCATCTGTTTTTAGTATCTTATAGCTTCTTGTTTTTGTGTTAAAAAACGTAAATGTTTGAGAAGGAACTGCAACTTCTCCTTTTTGCATACCTTGCACAATAAATTCAAAATGCTTTTTCTTCATGCCACGCTTTGCACTATTATCTAACACGTATCTCTTTGAGTCATAATACTTCAGCTCTTTTGGCATATTATTCAGCTGAGTAATATCAATATCATCCAAATCGCCGCTGCCCTCAAGCTCTAGCGTATAAACTATTCCGTCACCTTCTCTTGCCACCACACGATCGGCCGACGCATCAAAACTAATAAAATTACCAATTGCGTCAACTTTACCGTCATATTCTGGTAATGACTGCACATCAAAACTCAATGCATTAGAAAATAGCTGCCTTCTCTCATAAGAAAGGCCAAAAAAAGATGCGAAACCTCCCCACCTATCATCTTCAACAACAAGCTTGTAAACAATTCTACAAGCAGGAAATTTGAGTCTCCCAGCTTTTTTTGCAAATAAACTAAATCGCCATTCGGCATAATTATAAGTAACACCATCGATTTTCTTGGTCTCTTTGATCGGCCTACCCCCTTGTACCATTTTAAAATCTTTCACATCAGGATAGCCAATTCCTTCTACTTTAACCTCTTCATCTTCTATAAAATAAAAACGTAACGCACAGTTTATTTTTTCTCCAGGGACAACACGTTCTTTATCTGCAAGTAACTTTAAAAAAGTTTTTTTATCAGTTTGCTTAGCTGGTTTTCTTTTAGCATCTTTATCTTTAAAAACTTGCTGATCCCCAACTTCTAATCTTAACGTGTTTGACTTGTGCGTTTTGGCCCCATCTTTTATCTGTGCAGGTCCAATACTATAGACCCCCTTTTTATCTATCGATGTATGGAACGAATACTTCATCGTAGACTTCCCATTCACAGACCTCATCTGAAAACTTCTGTGACCAACATTAAAACGCTCTACCCCTTTTATTTTTGGCTCCTGAGAGGTTTTCACACCTTCTATTGCGACTTCTAAAACAAACGGCTGTCCTACTGCTACTTTTTCTAACTTAAAGCCATCTGTACTGAGAGCAGCCAGCTGCACACTAGCACAATAAGTATTAAAAAAATTAAGCGCTAAAAAAGTCACCAGTAACGATCTAAATAAAAATTTACCAACGATTCTGACCATATTTCCCCGACATCGTTTTTCCAACTGTAGCCTTCATAAGTTCTTTGCTCTTCTCTTTATCATATTTCTCAACTGCCTGTAAAATTTGCATAGTACGCTTGTCTATATCTTTTCTTTTCCCCAGCTTGGCAGGCCTTGATGCTAAGGGCCTGTCCTGAGCTTGACGAAGGGGCTTCTCTTGCCCTTCACCTTTTTTATCTTCTTTAGAAGATTGATCTTTTTGTTGTTTTGTTTTATCATCTTTATCATGTTTAGTAGTTTGTTTTTCGTCCCTTTTTTGGTCGGGCTTTTTATCATGTTTCTTCCTGTCTTTCTGCTGTTGATCGTCTCTCTTTTTTTCAAGATCATCTTTAGGAGTTTCTCCTTTATCCCTTTGCTTATCTTGGGAATCGCCGGGTCTCTTTTGATCACGCCCTGGCTTTTGCCGTTCTTCATTCTGCTCATCTTGATCAAGTCTATCTTTACGTTTGCCCTGGTCTCTTGCCTGCTTTTGCTGCTCATTCTCACTTGACGCTCGATCTTCTCGTTGATCCCGATCATCCTGAGCCTGTCGAAGGGGATCAAGTCTATCTTTACGTTTGCCCTGATCTCTTGCCTGCTCTTGCTGCTCATGCTCACCTGATTTTTGCTCTTTTTCTTTTTTGTCTTGCTTCTTTTGCTCGCCTTGCTTATCTTTTTTTTCGTCTTTCTTTTTATCTTGATCCTGCTTCTTGTCCTGCTTGCCCTCCGAAGCTTTAGCGGAAGAGGGTTTTGGTTGCTGCTGTTGTTTCTGACCCTGCTTTTGATCTTGCTGCTTTTGCTGGTCTTTTTGTTGCTGTTTCTGCTCCAACATCTTCTTTACTATCTCAAGATTTCGCTTCGCCTCTTTGTTATCCAGATTTATTTTCAAAGCATCTTCGTAATTTGTTATCGCTTCTTTGAGCTTATCAAGCTCAACATTAGTGTTCCCAAGGTTAAAAAATGCTTGCTCTTTTAATTTTTTAGAAGCTTTTTTGTTTTGCGCAACTGTTTTAAAATAAGCACCTGCTTGGCTAAAATCTTTCGTTTTGAAAGAAGCAACACCAGAATCATACAAAAGGTCAGGGTCGTGGACCCTGCCTACAACAAGCTTCTTGAACTTATTTTTTGCATCGTCCCAGTTACCCTTTTGCGCAGTGTAGACAGCTGCGTCATAACCAAAATCTAAAAATTTTGCGTGCACAATATTTGTGTGAACAAAAACACTTAACACACAAACAGCTAAAATATAAGCAACTATAAAACGCATACTCATTATAATATCCATTCTATGGAAAAACACACTAAGCTAACTAACAAAAAATAATTATACCGTTCCTGCAACGCCGGTAATTTTTTATCTTCAAATTTTTCTTTTTCAAATTTTTCAACCAATGAAATTAATCTTCGCAAATCATTATCAGATTCTGTAAGCCGTATATACTCACCCCCGGTCTCAATAGCCAACGAACTTAGTATACCTTCGTTTAAACGTGATATAACCGCGTTGCCACTTTTGTCTTTTATGTGCCCTTGTCGCTTTCCCTCTTTGGTGATAAGCGGTATTGGCGCACCTTCAGGAGTACCAACGCCCATAGTGAAAATTTTTAGCCCTTCTTTGGCCGCTTTTTCTCGTATACCGGCTAAATTACTTGAGAAATCCTCACCGTCAGTAAACAAAACAAGCAGCTTGGTTTTTTTATTTTTTTTGTCACGTAACATTTGCAAAACCTGCTTTATTGGCTGATCAAGCGCAGTAGTTCCTGAGGATATAGTCTCAACATCAAGCTGATCTAAAAACATAAAAAATGCACTCATATCTGCAGTTAATGGGCATTGTACTACGGTAGAACCAGAAAAAATAACCAGGCTTACCCGCTCTGATTTAAGATTACTTACAAGCTTTTTGATTTTTTCTTTTGCAAACGCCAATCTATTGGGTTTATAATCTTGAGCCAGCATGCTTCGCGAGATATCAATCGCTATAAATAAATCTCGTCCTTTTTGCGCCACAACCTCCTCTTTTTTATCCCATTGAGGCCGCAATAACCCTAAAAATAACGAGGTAAACCCAATACTTAGTAAAATAATTTTTATAATGTTTCTTGTTCTTGAAAAATGTTTAAATAATGTACTCACCCTAGATGAACCAGCAAGTTCTCGCACAACTTTTTTCGTTTTTACATAACGCCAAACAAGACAAATTATTGCAAAAATTAATACCGGCAAAAAAATTAAATTTTTAGCAGCTGCAAATGTTATTCCAAATAACTTCATAATCACACCAAATTAAATACCAAACCAAATAAATAACGCAAAAAATAGCTCTAACAACAACACAATAAACACAGCCCATAAAAATGGCATAAAAATATCAAAATATTTACTGTATATATTCGTCTCATACTCAGTTTTCTCAAGCTTATCTATTATTTTATAAATATTGCGCATATCTTGTTTATTTTTTGCCATAAAAAACTTCCCTCCCGTCTCTTTTGCTATCTTTTCAAGCAGTTGAGCATTTACCTTTGGCATAGGCACAACACCATACAGTGGGTGTTTGAAATATTTCTGTTCTTCTGATCCAATGCCAACAGTGTAAACCTTAATGCCAAGTTTTTTTGCAACCTCTATAGCCAAATCTGCCGAGACATCATTTTCAGTAGGCTCACCATCAGTAAGTAAAATGACAATCTTGTTTTTAGACTTAGAATCTTTGAGCCTATTTAAACCGGTAAG
Source organism: Candidatus Babelota bacterium (assembly GCA_042576225.1). GTDB lineage: Bacteria > Babelota > Babeliae > Babelales > Vermiphilaceae > GWF2-30-66. The sequence goes on along the minus strand of JBHPCA010000016.1, from coordinate 23,227 downwards.
CAAACCTGCTGAAAGCATTGTTCCTTGTGGATCTACCAAACCAATCTTTAAATCTTTTACGATAGCTTTTAAAATAGTTTTATCCAGCGTAATTGGACACCGAGACACCGAATCATTTCCAAAAACAACAACTCCTATAGGGTCATGTTCTCTCTTTTCTATAAATCGTATCGCCTCCCTTTTTGCAACGTCAAACCGGGATTCTTGTCCAAAATCTTGTAGCTCCATACTTCCGGACATATCAAGCACAATAACCATATCTATGCCCTCGATCAACACATTTGACCGGGGATCAACCAATTGGGGTTTAGCAATTAAAAAAGCAAGTGCCATTAAAGACAAAAATCGCAATAAAAAAAATATTTTCTTATACGGATGCCTACTTGCAAATCCATTTTTTTTGATCAAACTACCCAAAGAATATTGATAAAATACCCCTTTTGCCCACTTTATACGCAAAAAGGCAAAAACTATAACCGCTGGTATTAAAAAATACAACCACGAAGCATTATAAAATCTTAGAAAATATTCCAAAACTCAACTCCCTACACTCTGACATCTTGCATCTTGACATCCTGCTTGCTAACCCCACATATACTCAAATACTCAAGATATTTTCATCTTTACTAGGTTTCGTATTTCTCAACCGTTTGGACAAACCAATCTCGCACTCTCTTTTTAAACGCATCATCACCCTCATCACTTTCTTTGTACAAAAACGGTTTTCCTACGATAACCTTGATCTTGCACCAGTTAATAAAAAAAGCTCCTGGAGGATACGCCTTATATGCATTCAATATCAAAACTGGCACAACCGGACGCCCAGCCTTCTTGGCTAGCATAACAAATCCAGCAAAAAAGTCACTAACCTGATTGCCTTTTGACCTGCTTCCCTCTGGAAATATTATTGCATAACGATTTTTGTCTTTAAACATCTTGATCCCCCTCACAAGAGATCGAGACGCCTTCATTGGGCTCGAAACGTCAAGTAAAACAGCCATTCTACTAATTACTGGCCCTATCCAATATCTTGTTAGTGCTGACCAGGCCATCCACAAATGCGGACGCCCATTAAGTAACACCCCTACTAATGGTACATCTAGCGCAGACTGATGATTTGGAGCAATTATAGAAGGCTCTTTGGGTATATTTTCTTTGCCGATAAACTCTATAGGCAAAAACGTAAACCATAAAGTTAATTTGTAAAAAATATGGGACATCCAGAAAAAAAGCTTATTGTCATATCGCCACCGGGCCGGTAACAATATGAAAATCAAACATGGTATTGCAAAAATAATAACCAACAACCCAACCAATAAATAAGTAGCTAACGTTCTTACTAACTTTAAAATCATCACGCTCCCCTACACCATTAAACTCTATTAAACACTATTAATCTTATGGAAAATATAACGCAAACTGGTCATGCAAACGCTTTGTGTAAAAATTGGTAAAAAAACAGATATAAAAAATAAAAAGTAGAAGTTCTAAAATTTTAGGTAGCAAACCAGGATAAACAAACCTACCTGCAAATAATAAAATAACGTAGGGAATTGAACAAACAAAACAAAACGGAAAGTTAAAAATAAACATCTTGAGAGCACGCCACAAAGAAAAAACCAAATTTTTTACACGCAATCGAGAATCTAACCAAAATAAAGTAAAAAATACCCCTGCTATAAAAAAAATAGATTCATTTACAGGATTCAGAAATAAGATCTGAAATGGTCGAAACGTTCTGAATATTACCCCAAAAAACAAAATTATTGTGATCAGCCAATAGACAAAATGCCATTTATAATCCCAAAAGTAACTCACTGTTTTTCTTTTTATAGAAGGCCTGGCAATCAATGCAAACAAAAAAACAAAACTCGCCAATAAAATTTTTTGTATAAGATCGAAAATATGAATGTCTACGCCAAAAATCAACCTCCATAAGCTTTTTTCAAATAAAACAAATAAAAGTAGCATAGACGAAAAAAACTTATAGTTGCTATATATGCTTTTTAGCGTCACCAATAATAGCATTTTTAAGTTTTTTATCTTTAAAAACTCTACTGATTCTTGCCAAGATTGTAGTAGATACATAGACTCTCCCTTAAAACATCGTATTGAAATACCCATATATATGAGTGTATCACAGATTTTTGTAATTGGGCAAAACATTTGCTTTATAGGGGGAAAACGCACAATTTTAAATTATTTATTGACTTATAGCAAATTTTTAATATAATATAATAATTGAAGATAGGGTGTATAGGGAAAAAACATTTTACAAAACAAAAAATGACATGCAAAATAAAAGGATAAATTAAGATAAAAACGAAGAAAAATTATGAAAAAGAATATGAAAAAGAAATTAATAATTGTAGAGTCACCAGCTAAAATAAAAACAATATCCAAGTTCTTGGGAAAGGACTTTAAGATAATGTCCACCGTTGGGCATATAAAAGATTTGCCCAAGAAAGAAATCGGCGTAACCATGAATGGCAGTGTAGAAATTAAATATGTTGTCATGGACAATAAAAATAAAGTAATCGCAGATATTTGCAAAGCTGCCTCGACATCTGATCAAATATTTTTGGCTCCTGATCCTGATCGTGAGGGGGAAATTATAGCGTGGCATATAGGCCAAGAGATAGAAAAAGTCGTCAAAGACAAAGATAAAATTAAACGTATCACGTTTAACGAGATCACAAAACCGGCTATTTTAGAAGCTATAGAAAACCCATTTGAAGTAGACATAAAAAAAGTATCTGCTCAACAGGCACGTAGGGTGCTTGATCGGTGGGTAGGGTATGAAGTTTCTCCAATATTATGGAAAAAAATAGCCAAGGGCCTTTCTGCTGGTCGTGTGCAATCTGTTGCACTTAGAATAATCTGTGAAAGGGAAGAGGCAATAAGAAACTTTAAACCTGAAGAGTCTTGGAGTATAACAGGAGAGTTTGCACACAAATCTGGTAAAATTATTGCACCACTCACCCATATTAGCAAGAAAAAAATAGATTTAAAAAACAAAGAGCAAGCAGACAAAATTGTCAAAGAGATTAAAAAAACCGACTTTGCTATAACAGAGATTAAAGATAAAAAACGAACACAAAACCCTTTACCACCGTTTATGACCAGTACGTTGCAACAAGCTGCATTTAACCAGCTGGGCTTTACAGTCAAAAAAACCATGACCTTGGCACAAAAATTATATGAAGGTATGACACTTGAGGACAAAAGCACACCCGTTGCTCTAATCACTTATATGCGTACAGACTCCAAACGTATATCAGATACTGCATTAAAACAGGTACGATCATACGTATCAAAATATTTTGATAAAGATTATTTACCAGCAAAAGCTAAAGTTTACACTAAAGCGAAAAAGAAAACTCAAGACGCTCACGAAGCAATCAGGCCAATTAATGTTGCTATAACACCTTCTATAGTAAAAAACCATTTGGCAAGAGACGCTGCCAGGTTATATGAACTTATTTGGAAGCGCTTTGTTGCATGCCAGATGAGTTCTGCGCAATATGCGCAAAGACAGGTGGTATTGCAGGGTAAAAAATTTACTTTTAAAGCAATCGGTTCTACACTTATATTTGACGGTTTTTTGAAAGTCTATAAAGACGCACAAGGAAAAGAAGATAAAAAGATAATACTCCCAAACAATCTAAAAGAAAAAGATCCAGTAGATCTTACCAAAACAACACCAAAGCAGCACTTTACACAGCCACCTCCAAAATATACTGAAGGCTCTTTGGTTAAAGAGATGGAAAAAGAAGGCATTGGCCGACCAAGTACATATGCTGCAATTTTAAATACTATAGAATCGAGAAAATACGTCACCCTGGACAAGAAAAAGAAATTTACACCGACAGAGCTTGGATTTACTGTATCTAATATGCTTACTAAAAATCTTCCTGAGATCATGAATATTAAGTTCACGGCTTTAATGGAAGAAGATCTCGACCTCATCGCCAATGGCAAGATGACTCGTGACGAGCTCTTGAGAGAGTTTTATGAAAAATTTAAAAAAGACCTTGAGAAGTTTTTAGGCGAAGAAGGCAAAAAGAAAAAAGCGCTGCAAACTGAAGTTCTTTGCCCTGAGTGCAAGCAACATCACCTTGCCATACGATTTGGAAAAACTGGAGAATTTTTAGGCTGCATGGGATACCCTGATTGTAAATTCACGTGTAACTTTGAACGAACAGAAGATGGCAAAATACAATGCGTTGAACTAGAAGAACCACAAGTGCTTGACGAAAAATGCCCTAAGTGTAGCAAGAACTTGAAAGAAGTGTATGGCAGATTTGGTAAATTTATTGCATGTTCTGGCTACCCTGAATGTAAATACATAAAGAAAAATATTGCTGGCTTCAAATGTCCACTGGACAAAACAGGCGATGTTGTTGAGAGAAAATGGCGTGGCGGCACCCTCTGGGGCTGCAGCAACTACCCAAAGTGTAAGTTCGCCGTATTTGGGGATATTGAAGAAACACCGTGTCCCAAATGCAAACTACCTTTTTTAGTCAAGAAAGTAAGTGCCAAAGGTGTTGTCACCCTCACCTGCCATGACAAAAAATGCGGATACAAACACAAAAAAGAGTAATCACTTTTTGCGCAAAATAAGCTTGTATTGCTTGCCATGCGAGCCTTTTTTGATACCCGAGTCAATAAAGCCATGCTTTTTCAATGCATAATAACTTCGTGGATTGTCAATATCGACATTGGCACGATAACAAATTTCGCTGGTTTTTGAAAAATATTCTTTTGATACAAGCGCAAGCGCCTCTTGATACACCCCAGTACCCCAATAGTTCTCGTTAACCCAACTGTACAACTGGCTATCTGTTTCTTGAGGATTGCGAATCTCAATAGCACCAACAAGTGTCTTACCTGATGAATGCTCTGGGTCATCCCCAGTTTTACGTTCACCACACAAAAAAATACAATAAAAAAACGTCTTGCCCATCTTTTGTTTTTCTAGTCTATCTTCTAAGTATTCCAACTCAGATTCACCTGAATAAGCATGCAAAAGTTCTCTCACTTTTGGTGAGAACATTTTGAGATAATCTTTAAAATATATTTTTTTCAGTGGCTTAAGCGTTACAAGCTTCCCTTTAAGCACTTTTAACGTACGCTTTTTTAGCGTTTTTGATTCTGGGTTCTTCATAATTCCCCTTTACAAATATTTTTATAAATATTTTTTACTTTTTTGATCCTATAACGGTAGAAAAGCTCTTTTCAATGATTTTGGTGTATAGAATTGATTTTCAATAATACTTTTATGCAAACTTTTATTGGAATTTAGAGGAATTTATAGGGATTTACAGAGACTTACAGTGACTTACAGTGATCTAAGGGGGAAACAAGGATGAAAAAAAATAACATAATAACAATCTTGTTTTACAGATCTATGCTATGTTTTATAGCGCTTTGTTGGAAATCTACCACAGGGATGAACCCAAACAAAAAGCCAAAATTATTGGAGCCAAAGTTATTAGAGCAATATAATGCAATATGGCCCTGCCAACAATACCGCCAAGCAAAAAGAAGTAATAACGGCAAAGTTGTTGCGTTTGTTCAAGAAAAAACATTCAAAGTTTTTGCAGCAAAAACAGGAAAACTTTTGTTCAAGCAAACTGTACAAAAAATAAATGACGAAATAAACCAAATAAAGTTAACCCTGCCTGGAAAACATATAATCATCGTATATGATTACAATAAAGTAGCAGTGTATGATATCGAAAATAAAAAACATTTAATAACATATGCCCATGAGAAATTTATATACCCCATATATATTTCAAATAATGGAAGATTTACTGTATCTGCGTCGACAAATATGATCCTCAAAGCATACGACACAAAACATAAAAATTTATTGCTTAAAAAACAGTTAAACTATTTTGAAGGCCTGCCTGGAGCACTATACATCACAGAAAATGGGAAATATATAGCTACTGTAGTAAAGGGATCTTTTGTAAAAATTTATAATACAAAAACAAAAAAAATGTTATTCGAATACCAATTTGATAATTTAATAAATAACATAACAATATCAAAAGATGGGACACATTTCGCAGCTTCTACACAATACTATCAACCCTTTCACAAAAACAACCTTGAAATTATTGCTAAAATATATATTTACAATCTCAAAACAAAAAATCCCAAATCAAAAAAACTTGAATCTTACTTGCACAACGACCATGACCAATACCTGCGCTTTACTCCCTGTGGCAAATTTCTTGTATCAGGCTCCCTAGATGGCAACTTCAAGGTATATTGCAACAACAACAAAAATGTTATTTTTAACATACAAACAAAAGATAAAGCCTCTTCAGTTGGATTATCGTCTGACTGGAAAAAACTTATAGTCTGTACAAAATCTGATACCATAAAAAAATATCAATCCCCACTTACACTTTTCTTGGCATACCAAGATTGTGTAAACAGAAAAAAGAATATAAAAAATCTAAAAAATAATTTGTTTCGCAAAACCAAAAACAAAAAACTTTGCGACTTAATAGTACGCACAAAATAAATCCCCGAGTTTCCCCAGGGAAAAAACTATCGCAATCTTGTTCCATTCGGCACGGGGGCACTGATAGTAACCATCTGTAATTTCTTATCGTCACCTTCGGCAAAAAGCATCATGCCCTGTGACTCCATGCCCATCATTTTACGTGGCTTTAAGTTGACAACAAAGACTCCCTGTTTTCCAATCAAATCTTCAGGGCTATAAAATTTCTTAACCCCGGCAAACACCTGTCGCTTGCCATAGCTACCACAATCAACTTGTAATTTTATAAGCTTATTAGAATCTTGCACATCTTCTGCTTCAAGTATCTGTCCAACAACTAAATGCACTTTTGCAAAATCATCTATTTTGATATAATCTTGTTCCCGATCATCCTGAGCCTGTCGAAGGGTTTTCTCTTCTACCATCTTACCCTCTTGCTTTTCATCCAAAGCTGGCTTTTTAAAAAGTGTATCTATTTTGTTTAGCGTAAATGTCTTGTTCCAATTTCCCAAAGAAATATCTTCAAGCCAATTTTTGTCTAGTTTAAACGACATTCCCAAACTACCTAACAAAGCTTCCATCTTTTTTGGCATTATTGGCCAGAGCAAAACAGCAATCACACGCAGGCTATGAGCTGTTGCAGACAAAACTGTCAAAAACGCATCTCTATCTTTTTTAGCAAGCTTCCATGGCTCTTGTGCATGGAAGAAAGCGTTCACTTTGTTTATAAATTTCCATAAACACGCAAGAGCCATATGGAATTGATAATCGCTCATATAGCTTTGAAAATCTGAGATCATATTGAGAGACAAATCTCTTAACTCTAAAACGCTCTCTGGCCAAATTTCAGGCGCCTTAAGAACTTTTGCATCGTTCTTATAAGCAAGAGTTACCATTCTGTTTAACAAATTTCCAAGATCATTTGCCAAATCAGAAGCTATTCTTTGCTCAAGATCTTCTATAGAAAAATCACCATCTTGATTTATTGCCATCTGTCTTACCAGATAATATCTCACCGGCTCCACGCCATACAAATCTTTTAATACATTGGGATCAACAACGTTACCAAAAGATTTTGACATCTTTTTTTTGTCAACCGTTATCCACCCATGCACCAACATTCTTTTTGGCAATGGTAAACCTGAGGCCATCAAAAATGCTGGCCAATAAATTGCATGGAACCGTAAAATATCTTTTGCCATTATATGCAAGTCTGCAGGCCACCAAAAATCAAAATCTTCTTTTTTAGTCGATTGGCCATACCCAATTGCCGTAATATAATTATTCAAAGCATCGGCCCATACATATGTGACATGTTTTTCGTCACCTGGAAAAGGTATTCCCCAAGAAATTTTTGTTCGTGAGATACTCAAATCTTTCAACCCAGATTTTACAAAATTTATCACCTCTTTTAAGCGCTCTTTTGGCACAACAAAATCTGGATTCTCTTTATAAAATTTTAATAACTTATCTTGATATTTCGAAAGTTTAAAAAAATAACACTCTTCAGAAACTACTACTGTCTCACGTTCACAATCTGGGCACTTAGGACCCTTAGGCTCATCTTCTTCACGCTCTTTTACAAATAGTTCGCACTGAGGGCAATACCAACCTTTATAAAAATCTTTATATATTTCTCCCTTATCAAGCATCATTTTCAACCAACCTTGCACAGCTTTCTCATGATACGGATCTGTTGTACGAATAAAGTGGTCATACTCTGTTTCGTAATCTTTAAACGTATTTTTATACGCATCAATAAAGCCGTCTACAAATTCTTTCGGCTGTTTTCCAGCTTTTTCTGCTGCGGCAGCAACTTTTTGGCCATGCTCATCAGTGCCGGTTAAAAAAAACGTCTTTTTCCCCTGTAACTTATTCCAACGAGAGACAACATCGGCTAAAACAGTTGAATAAAGTGAGCCTAGATGCGGTTTAGCAGTCACATAATAAATCGGGGTTGTTACATAAAACTTTTTCTCATCAATTTTTTTGTTCATAATTTTAATCTTTAATTTCCCAAAAAACACAAATTCGACAATGCTAAAGCTTTACAAAAACAAACGCTTATTTTATATCGTAAATATATCCCCCCCGTTTTCCCTGAGCTTGACGAAGGGTCTATATTAAAAGTTTATTTTTTCTAAACAAAGTTACAAAAAACTTTAGTAATATATTAAACCTCAATAGACACTTAATTCAAAATTTTTAAATAGTTCATATATAGCTAAAAACAAGCTTATCTTAGAAAGAATAAACTCTTAATGTATACCCTTCGTCAAGCTCAGGGAAAACGGGAGAAGAACTTTTCCTTCTATGCAGAGACGCCTATTTTTGTTGCTTATTTCAATTTTCGAGTTTGCATAACATTAAAAAAATACCTGTTTTCAGTATAAACCAAAAAACCCCAAAAGAAAAAGCCTCCATATTTCAGGAGGCTTTCTTAAGCTATTGCAGCTCTTAAATCCTACACTTAATCACAACTTCTTAAAAGTTGATACCGCAACCAATATGGACTTCATTTTCTGCCATACCATTCCAACCACCAACTACTTTTGTAGCTCCTAAATAAAGCTCAAAGTAATTCCAACGATGGTATACTTGTCCACGAAGTTTATGAGCCAATATATGCGTATTTCTTTCTAATATTCCACTGTCTAGTACAACTATATTACCCAAGAAATCTTCCATCCTATCGCCACCGGCACAAGTACAGAATCTCACTTTATCATGTCTCTTGTAGTAAATCTCATATCCTAATGCAAAACCCATGTTTTGATTTTCTGGGTGGAATACTGTCAAGTCTAAGTGACCCAAGAAGTAACCCCATTTTACTTTTGCATCTATGCAAGGACCAATACCTCTGATAGTCGCACACTTAAACGCAGCCGGTTTTTTCTCAATTGCCTCAAGCACATGGGTATAAGATGCATCTGCTCTAATGCCAAACCATCTGCAAGATCTCCATCCACCTTCTAAGCCAATTTTAGCTTCAAAGTGACCATTATTACCTGTTGGCATATAATATACTCGTGATGGACATCTGTTTTTCTTACCGGTTGGGAACTTAATTCCAGCAACGCAATCTAGATATGATCTTTCTGTAAAGTCATACCCTACATAAAATTCTGTATCAAAATCACCTAAACCTGTGATACAATCTGAATTACAAAGATACACGCCAACTGAATTAAAGAATGCCTCTGGGCTTTCATAACTATCACCAGCAGTACCACAACAATCGCCTCTTATGATTGAGTCTACAACGTTTTTGATATTAAGAGTTCCTATGGTAGTTGCAGTATAACGAGCGTCTTCATATAAATTATTATTAGCATCTGCATTAAAATAATATGTTGGAATAATAAATATCTTTTCTTGCTCTTGGGTGTCATCCCCTAAAACGGTATAATCTTGCGAATCACCAAATCTACGCTTTTGTCCATCAGTAAAATCACCATCTGCGGGAACAACATCTGGATATGGTAAAGCAGTGCCAATCTGGTTAGATATTACCGCCAAAAGACTTGGGTCTGTAGGATCAATTTTCTCAGAATCACGTCTGTAACCCATCGCTGGGATATATACCTTATTTTCTTCATTCACCAACTCTACACCAGCTACTGTTATAGACCCGTCACCATAAGTTACGAGATCGGTTGTTCCATCAGGCATCTTGAGAGAACTTAAGAAATCTAATCTGTACGCATACGTTTCGCCCATAGCAGACTTACCAAAACCAGACAAGGTATCCGTAAGAATCTCATCCTTATAAAACACTTTGTCAGTAAAATCTGGAATTGCAGGATTATCACCACTAGTATCATCGCAGCAATTATCACAGTCATAATTTCTTGTTACTTTGATAATTTTTATAGGAAGATTTGCATTTGCTCCTATGCGCCATTTTGTGCATTTAACTTTACGCTCCAAATGCATGCCAATCAAAACACCTTTTTCTGTATACTCTATTTTAGGTCGCATCACAACTGTTGTTAGAGTTTCATGGTCTGTGAAATCTACGCCTGAACCAAAAGCTTCTGAGCCGGTAAACGCTGATTTTCCAAAAAACAATTTAGCTAACGGAACTTTTTTATTAGGGCAGCTTGTGCAACCCAAATAATTTGTACTACCTGCACATATCTCATTATTATTACAACCACATGATGAACAAGCTGAGACCCCAGAGGTGCAAGAATTACAGCAAGTATCATTAACACACGTTAAACAATTATCATTATCTATGGAACAACACCAATCACATTTTTTAGGACAATACCCTTTGCAAGCACTTCTATAGTATGCTCCCGCCCAAATATCTATATTAGTTTTTTCTTCATCAACAGGCCTTATTGGATAATGAAAACTCCCATTTATTACATTTAACTTGCTGGTTAAACAAAGAGGTGTCCGTATCTCATGCACCGCAAAAATCGTTGATCCTAAAGCGCATGTGATAAAAGTTAAGCTTAAAAGCTTTTTGTTCATGTTTCTCCTTTCCCTATAATTGTATTAAAAATTTAACGTAACCAATAAAAAAACTTTTCTTCATTATACTTGTCACTCTTTTTCACCTTTAGATCAAAAAGCCCAACTTAAGTAATCCATAAAAAACAAAAAATAAGGAAAATAATATAGGAAAACAATAAAGAAGCTACAGCCTCGAAAGACCTTCTAGAAAGCACAAACCGAACATATAACAGTTCTAAAAACAACTTACTTTCACTACTCATTTTGCTTCCATTTACTACTTCTCCTCACAAAACTTCCTTCTGGAGTTATACTTAGCCTCTTTTTAAAATAATGTCAACATTTATTTTGTTCTACAAAAATTTCATTACCAAAAACAAAAATGTATAAACAAAATTGGCATGTAAAAAAAGATTAAAAACCTAGAAAGCAACATGTCAATACTTTTTTGTTACTAATGCTTTAAAAATCTTAAACTCTCAATACAAAGACACACAAAAACAATAATTCTTTTACAAATATTGCAAACTTTTGGTATATACTTATTACATATTATTGACAAATTATTGACAAAATTTATTCTCCTCATTCAAAAGAAAGGAGCCTAATGGAAACAAAGCATCTTATCGCATTACTTGTGTTACTCTTGTCCTCTAATATTCAAACCATGCGTACCAAAACCAGAGAAGATATAAACCCAAATAAAAATATTAATTCAAAAATTAAAAACAAAAACATTAAAAAAATAGCACTCCTGAAAAAATTAAAAGAAATCAACACCCCAAAATTAAAGAGAAAAATAGAAAAGTGCTGCGCCTGTATAGGTACAGTAACGGTATGCACAGGAACTATCGGCATATGCCTTGGTATTGCAGGAATTGTTGCATTCAGACTTTTAACCGGTATGACACTTTCAACCTTAGCGTTTAATTTCGCAAAAGACTGCTTAAGCCCTTTTCCAGGATAATAATTTTTTATCCTATTTAGCCACCCAAATGCTTGGCTAAAAATTTTTCAAGAGAAGCATACAATTTCCACTTATTACATTCTTTTGTAATCCAATGGCCCTCATCTTCAAAAAAGAGATTTTCATGCTCAATATTATTTTTCTCAATTGCTTCAATAATTTTTGCCGTATCTTCTTTTTTTACCCTAAAATCATGTGCCCCACTCACAATAAATATTGGAGCATTAATGCGATCACCATACATAACTGGTGATGCTGACTTGAGCAACTCTTGGTCTGTCTGAGGATCTCCAACCCTATCATAAAAAATACGCGTAATATGATGAAATCTACTTGCAAATTCATGCACCAAGTCAGGTAAGTTTTTTGGGCCACAAATGTCTACCGCGCAACAAAACTTCTCAGGAGTTAACGCAGCGCCCATTATCGCCGCATAACCACCGTAGGAAAACCCGTATATACAAATTCTATTGGGATCAGCAATCTTATGCTCTACGGCCCACTGCACCGCGTCCAATAGATCATCCTGCATTTTTTTACCCCATTGCTTATCACCTGCATGCAAAAAAGATTTCCCATACCCTGTTGATCCTCTAAAATTAACCTGCAATACTGCATAACCACGATTTACAAGCCATTGAACTTCCGGGTCAAACCCCCAAGTATTTCTGCCCCATGGCCCACCATGCACCAGCAACACTAACGGCAAGTTTTCTCTCTCCACCCCTTTAGGAAACGTAATATAGCCTTGAATATCCAATCCATCTCTTGATGCAAAACGTACCGGTTCAACAGAAACAAATTCATACTGACTCAATTGTGCATTCTCAAAGAAAAGAAAATGGCCTTCTTTTGTTTGTCTATCAAATACCCAGTAAGAAGTCGGTCCATTATCTTTTACAAATCCAATAACCCATTTTGTATCATCGCCACTTCTGCTACACAAACTTATATCACCATAATCAAGATTACGAATTAATTTCATATCGTTTTGGAAATCAGAATCAAAAAACACCCATTCTTTACGATATTTAAAAATAATAGCTGCTTCTGGCACACCAGTATTGGGATTAAAAATAGCATAACTTATATCATAGTTTGGATCCTCAAATACAATACTTCTTTCACCAGAAACTATGTTAATGGCAACAAGCTTTTTTGTATCAGAATCACAAGAATCAATTACATAAAAAATTTTATTATCTTTCAAAAAACCAATAGGCGAATCTTCCCGTTCCAATACGCCTATCAATTGGAGATCATCACCAGAATCATTTTTTTTACTTTCTATAAAAAGTTCATACTCACCATCTTCGTTAAGTTTTTTTATCGCACGTAAATTATTATTTTCATCAGGAAACCAACTTATAACATTCCCATTATTGACACCCAAAAGAGATAACTCACCCGTTTCTATATTCACCTTGCACACATCAAAATCAATATATTTGGCACCCACTTTCTTTGTTGTGATCAAAACTTCATCAGGACTCTCTTTGCTATATGCTAACACTTGCCCAACAATAAAACCCTCAAAAGGCGTTAGATTTATCTCTTCTTTTGTCGCCAAATCTCTCATATAAAGATTGCAGCTTCCATTACCATCTTTGTCATAAAAGTATAAGATGTGCTCACTGTTTTTATGCCAAAAATAATTTTTTATATCATGATCTAACTCATCAGTCATCATAATATCTTTCGAATCTTTCCCAATAGTTTTTACCCAGATGTTATAAACCCCATCACACTGCGCAAGATATGCAATTTTCTTCCCATCAGGAGATATCTGAATGTTAGTTTTCTCAGGTTTACTAAAAAGAACTTTCATAGGAATCAAATCAGCCCCACCACTTTCCTGACCAGATATTCCACCGACAAAACCAACAAAAAACAAAATATATACTAAAACAGAAATCTTAGATTTAGAAACTATTTTACACATGATTCACCCAACTTGCCCTTTTAGGCCTTATATAATTTTTTTAAAATTTTTCTTCTTCTTGTTTTTACGTTTACCAGCTAAATACGCACTACAAAACCCTCTTTTTGTGTTGCGCTCTATATATCTACCAAGAACACAACTATCTTTGTATGACTTATGCAACTCTATATTCTCATATGTATTCCAATACTCTTTACCTAACCGTCTTTTGAGGGCATCCTTGCTCTTGCATACGCGCTCTACAAAATCTATCTCATTTTCTCTATTTTTTGCACAATAAGAAATGAGATCAGAATTATCAGAACTGTAATCATCTGTAACTACTAACTTACAAAAGCTTTTCTCTTTTTTTACTTTCTCAACTTTCTCAAAAAGCTCTTTACACTCATTTTCCCAGTAACTATATTTTTGGATATCTTTTTTATCTTTATTTTTGCAGCTTTTAAGTTGCTTACTCCTATTTTGCAGCTCTTCTTTTAAACCAACAAAACTTATATTTTGGATTATGTTCTGATTTGTCAGTTTTTTTTCACAGTTACTGTTTTTGCGTGTAAGACTATCTCCTTGAACAACAAGATCCCAATTTTTATACAATAGATAAATACTAAGAAACAAAGATCCCCATTTAGCAACTTTAACTCCCCATTTGAATATCGAAAGCTTAAGATCACGGGCTTTTACAGGATGGAACTGTTGTATAACTTTGTTAACCTTTTTTATTTTGTTAACCTTTTTTATTTTGTTAATCTTTTTTATATTGATATTTCCCAGACTTTCTCTTTTGCTTTTTATATCAGCAACTAACCAATCACCTTGCTTCTTTTGCAATACTTCACTCACTTTATTCAGTATTGCTCTAACCTCTTGTACTCCCAAGCCCAAAGCAAGCGTTAAATCCCCAAGAACATATGTGTGCCTTGTGGTCATATTCTTTTGCAAAATATCAAAATAAAATCTCGCAGAATTAAACAGCTTATCTTTCTTTGTCAATACGTATCTTGCTTCTTGATTTTCAAGTCCAAGAACTATTTTCTTTATATTTTCTATATTAATAATTTTGGCTGCCTGAATAGAACCAAAAAATGTCAACCCTACAAGCAACAACGCAAATATCTTCTTCATATTTTCTCCCAAAAACCGTTTAACGCTAAAAACCTTCTTCAAAAACCCCAGATGCAACCAATTACAAACGTCTCTATAGTACTATTATTTTTATTTTTTCATAGTTTTTTGCTACACCCCAAATCTTATCTTAAGTCTTACATAATTTTCTTAAAATTTTTTCTTTTATTACTTTTATATTTCCTGTCCAGATACCTTTTACAAAATCCTTTTGTTTTCTTACGCTCTATATACCTGCCAAACTTACAAAGATTAGAATACTTGTTATAGTTTGTAAAATTGTTAGTCGTTTCATTTCTATATAATTTGGATTTAAAGTAACGCTTAGCATCACAAACATTTTCTACAGGGTTTACATCTTTTTCTTTATTTCGTTTGTAATAAGAACGTATTTCACGTGAACAACGTTCATCACAAATCCCGGAATTTGCATAATCTTGAAGAATTGAGCGCGCAAAAAGATTCTCGCACTTTAGCCCCCAATTCTCACATTTTTGAGTGTATACAGGATATCTACGTATAGGAAATGAATTTACAAGCCCTGTCTTTTTCATTGCTAATACAGTAAAAATAAATAATATTTTCGCAATAGCAAAAAACTCTATTTTAGAAATGTTTTTTTTACTTTTTTTCTGTTTCTTGTCCATCGCATCCATAGAAAGAAACGGAACTGTTAACAAAAAAATTGACATCAAAATAAACTTTTTACCAATAAAATTCATAGTTTTAAACCTTCTTAAAAAATTCCTACAGCTTTTTCTGAACACCTCTCAACTTGATTTAAGCTCTATCCAGATCTCATTAAGCTGCTTCTCAGACAAAACATTTTCAAAGAATACTATTTGTTTTGCTTCTTTCCAAATTTTTTCTATAGAGGTTACAAAATACTCGCCCATTTGCACATCTTTGATCGTCGGAAATAGAGAATATTTCTCAACATGGTGGCTCACCACTTCTGGTTTATACAAATAATTTAAAAACTTATAGATAAGTTCATCTTTTTTGCTTTTGGCAGGTATCGCGATACTGTCTATGACAATAAAAGTTCCTTCTTTTGGGACTAAAAAATCTAAATCTTCGTCAAACCTTGTGGCATGCCAAATTTCCCCACTGGTACCAATGGCAATAGGTGAGTCTTGGCAGAGCAATAGATAGTCTGCCCTTAAATCTGTATAGGCCTCGACCCACTCCTTTTGTGCAAGCAAAAGATCTTTAATTTGTTTTATTTTTTCATCGTCTAAGTTATCTATAGAGCCAAACAGATACAATGCAGCAAGCAAGATCGCCTCTCTGGCATTATTATTCATGATGATAGACCCTGGTGTAATATTTTTATCAAAAATAAGTTTTAGGCTCGGCTCGAAATTATAAGTCCCTGCGGGATGATTCCCTGCGAACTTTTTGTTTATCCCAATGTTATACACTTCCCACAAATAGGGAACTGAGTATTGGTTCTGCTTGTCAAAATAGCAGCCTAAAAATTTTTCGCTTATGTTGTTTAAAAACGTAAGTTTAGATTTATCTATTTTTTTAAGTAGCCCTTCTTTAATTAAAATATCAACCGTGTAATCAGAAGGAATCACAATGTCGTAGCCCCGTCCTTTGGTCTTTCTCATCTTGATCAAAAGCTCGTTATTATTTTCATAGTAGCTAATATTTAATTTTATTCCGGTGTTTTTTTCAAATTCGGCTACATACTCTGCATCGATTAATTGCGGAAATGTAAAAATATTTAAGCTTTTTTTGCTTTTGTAGAAATTAATTATACGAGGAGAAAAGAGTAAGAGATATGTTAATAAGATAGAAAGAGTAAAAACAAAAAACCTGATAACAAATTTTTTAAGTATATATATTTTTGCTCCTGATGCCACTACACAATTACCCAGTTTCTTAAAATAAATTTTTATTTAACTTTTAGGTCTATCCAAATTTTATTTAACTGCTTTTCAGATAAAACATTTCTAAAAAAATCAATCTTTTTTGCTTCTTTTAACGCTTTTTCTATCTTTTCAAGCGACTTTCTCAGATAACCGTACAACTGCGTATCCTTCATAACAGGTAATAAAGAATACTTCTGTACATGATAATTCATAACCCCTTTAGAGTAAAGAAAATTAAGAAACTTATAAATAAAATCATCATTTTTGCTTTTCGCAGACACGGCGACGCTGTCTATAAGCATAAACGTCCCCTCTTTGGGAACCAAAAACCCTAAATCCTTATTAAACCTGGTTGCCTTCCATATCTCTCCAGAAGAGCCAACTGCCACGGGACAGGCTTCAGTCTCTAACATATAGTCAGACCTAATATCAGTGTACACCTCAACCCATTTTTTTTGCTTAATAAGTAAATTTTTAATTTTTTCTAATTTTTCATCATCTAAATTGTCTATCGAACCAAACAGATAAAAAGCAGCAAGCAATACTGCTTCTCTGGGGTTATTGTTCATTATTACACATTTTGGGTGATAGTTTTGACTAAAGACTAATTTCCAACTATCGAGTGGGGGTTTTTTAAACATGTTTTTGTTATAGCCTATTTTGTACGTCTCCCAAGAGTATGGAATTGAATAATTATTACTTGGATCAAAATATTTTCCCATAAAATTTTTGTTTATACGACCAAGAAAATCAAGTCGAGATTTATCAAGTTTTTTAAGTAAGCCTTCTTTTCTAAGAATATCAACTGCATAATCAGAAGGGATTATAATATCGAACCCCTGCCCTTTTGTTTTCCTCATCTTAATTAAAAGCTCATCATTATTCTCGTAATAACTCACGCGCAACTTGATTCCTGTCTCCTTCTCAAACCTAGCAAGATATTGCACATCAAACAGTTTTGGAAAAATAAAAATAGACAAACTTTTTCTTGGCACAAAAAGTTTTGTAATTCGAGGAGAAAACAAAAAAAGAGCTATTACAGATATCCAAAAAAATATAATCAAAAATCTTATACTTATTTTCGAAATATTCAAACTCGCCATACTAGAACAACCTCGTTCTCAGCTTAAAAGCCGTTAAAATCAATATCAACAAAGTACTTACCACCAGCAAAATCGCTGACAAAGCATTAACAATTGGCGTCGCTCCAGATTTTATGACGGCAAAAATGTACATGGGCAACGTCAACGTAGATGCTCCTGCACAAAAAAAGGATATCAGAAAATCATCCAGTGAAACAATAAACACCAATAATGCAGAAGATATTATTGCTGGATATAACACAGGGATAACAATTTTATAAAATGTTTGCTTTTCAGTTGCGCCCAAATCCATAGACGCCTCAATTAATCTATAATCCATTTGCGCAAGTCCATTTTTTATAATCGGCACAACAAACGCCAGACCCACAAGCGTGTGCCCTACAATTAAAGTGGTAAGACCTAAGGGCATGGAAAAAAAAGTAAAAATACTAAGCAAACCAACAGCTAAAACAATCTCCGGTGCAATTAAACTTCCATAAAACAAAATAACTAATCTATTTAAGAAGCTGCTTTTACCATAAAACACATAAAACAATGCCATTGTAACACTTAAGAAAACAGAGGAAAAAGCTACGATAAGAGAATTTTTCAACGCATCAAGTATTTCAACAGAGGCAAATAGTTCTTTATACCAGACAAAAGAAAAACCATGCCACTTATAAGACAATGGGTTTTTATTGAATGAAAAAATTACCAGCACAATGATTGGCGCATATAAAATACAGTATGCAATAGCAACAAACACTGGCAACATATAACTTGATATTTTGCGACTTGCAAGCCTAAAACTTGATACCATTTTACCCCTTAACCTCTTAATCTCATTCCAACTAAGTTGGACCGACTTAGTCGGTACGACTTAGTCGTCTGAAAATTAAGTATATAATAAACGCAGTAACAATAAGAACAAAACCACTAAAACAGGTGAAAGCAGAGCCTAAAAAGACATTTTTAGTCTCCAAAAAGAAATAATAAATCAAAGAACCAACATACATAACTTTACCCCCACCAAGCAAATTAGGAATCACAAATTCACCAAATGATGGTATCAAAACTAAAAAGAATCCTGTTTTTATTCCTGATAAAGACAATGGCAATGTTATATTCCACCAAGTTTGCCAACTTGTTGCGCCTAAGTCAGAAGAAGCCTCAAGCACATATTTATCTATCTTTGCCATGCTACTGTAAATTGGCAAAACCATAAACGGCAAATAACAGAACAACATAACAATGTAAATTGCCCAATGAGTATTAAGAATATGTAAAGGCGCTGAGATCAAACCCATTTTCATTAAAAATGTATTTAGTAACCCATGATGATCAAGAATAAAAAACCAAGCATACGCTTGGACTAAAAAATTTGTCCAAAACGGCAATACTAATAAAAAAATTAGTATATTTTTAAGTTTTTTTACACGTAAAGCCAAAAAATATGCAATAGGATACGCAATCAACAAACCAAAAAATGCATTTAAAAACGCTAAAAGTACAGACCTAAAAATCACTTTAAAATAAGAATAACTCAATAAAGCTTTGTAATTATCTAGGGTCAAATTTTTAAAAATAGATAAATCAAACGATTTTACAAAACTTATATAGATCATAAAAATAATCGGTACATACAAAAACAGCACTTGCCACAAAACCGCTGGTAGCGATACCGCAAATGCATGCTCTCTTGCACCTTCTGATTCAAAACTATTTCTTCTCATTTATTATTTCTTCCCCACTATATTTTTCTTTCCCTTGCCAATATTTGAATATCTTGCAGACCTATCTCAGAATTATTTTTCAAGCAGCACAACATTTTCTTTTTGCCAGTATATGTAAACTTTGTCGTCGTAATCAATCACTTCCTGAGGAAAATGCTCCTCATTCTGTTCAAATACATGTACGATTCTATCATTTGCAAGTTCAACATGATACTGTGTCGACCTTCCATGATACACGATAGAATCTACTACACCTTCTAAGCAGTTTGAAAAGCCTTCTAATTTTTTCTTGCTTATTTCAATCTTTTCTGGGCGAATACTCATCAAAACAGTACACCCACTACACACCCACTTTCTGTTCTTTGGCAAAGCAACCTCGAATTTACCAAGATCACCTAGCTCAATGAAACCCTTGTTTTCCTCGTTTTCCTCTATGTGCAGCACACCTTTAAAAATATTGGTCGAACCTACAAACTTGGCAACAAAAGATGAGCGAGGAAACTCATAAATCTCTTTTGGTGTTCCCACCTGATCAATTTCACCATCACTATTCATGATCGCCATTCTATCAGCTACCGTAAGCGCTTCAAACTGATCATGGGTAACATAGACAAACGTTGTCTGCAAAACTTCTTGTAAATCTATCAGCTCAACAAGCATTTTTTCTCTGAGTTTTAAATCAAGCGCTGCTAACGGCTCATCAAGCAACAACACATCCGGCTCATTTATGATAGCTCTTGCTAATGCAACTCGCTGCTGCTGGCCCCCAGAAAGCTGATCTATGGATTTATAGATATGCTTCTCAAGGTGCACCTTTTTCAAAACGTTGATAACTTTTTGCTCAATAATATCTTTTTTTACGTTTTTAATTTTCAGGCTATAGGCAACGTTATCAAACACATTAAAATGGGGAAACAGCGCATAATTTTGAAACACTGTATTCACCCTTCGTTTGTGTATCGGCACATGAGTGATATCTTCGTTTCCCAAAAAAATCGACCCTGAATCAACCGTTTCAAATCCCGCTATAAGCCTCAAGAGTGTAGTCTTTCCACTGCCACTAGGGCCAAGTAAAGCAAAAAATTCGCCTTTGGGAATAGTTAAATTTAGATCCTCGAGAATGACCTCGCCATTAAACGTCTTCTTGACGTTTTTTAATTTTATTTCTCTCATTTCTTTTATCTACCCTTGCAAATGTCATCGGGGTTATAATATCCGACAATATACACGGTATAACAACAGCTATAACTAAAAATATAAATATCATACCTATTTGTGAATGCCAATGAATCATTCCAAAAGATACCAAGTAGAACATAGAAGCAAACGCACTCACTAAAATGTGTAAAAAGTGTGACCCAAAGGAGTAAGCCGATAGCTTAGATCTGTCAAGCATACCAAGCGCAAGGCCATTAATAATTCCTGCAACCACAAACGGTAAAATATTTTGATATTCATGCAATATACAAAAATGAAATACCATTTTTACACCCAAAATTCTTCCTGCCAAATAGGGCATCAGGGCGTCAGATAACGGACAAAAAATCAATGCTGAAAACGCACCAACAAGCATCCCTTTAATTATCCCTTTTGAAAATCTATAAAACGTAATTAACGACCCCGTAACCGAAAACAAAATATGTATAAAATGAAACCCATGAAACAATATACTAGAGCTGTTTTTTAACACTGCCGGCTCGACATGGTAATTAAACGTAAAATAACTCAAGAAACATAAAATTATCAAACAAAACGCAACAGAAAAAATTGCATACGGCAAGTGACATATTAACTCGGAAACAAAACCCCCCGTATGTTTATCTCCATGCATGGGGCATCCAAAATCTTGGCACTCTATGCACCCTGCGTGCTCTATTTTATCCGGACTATTAGCACCACTTTTAGCGTCACTCTTAGTGTTAGTATTCATGCACATTTATAAATCCCCTGAAACCTATTTAAATCTCTTTGGCCCCAATTTTATAGCTTGTATATAACTTGCAAAAATAATCGGGAAAATTACTCTATTATGCTCTATTAAGCTCTCGATATCATCAGAAAATCGCAATAATATTTAATTTTAGACAAGTTTTAAAAATAAAGCAAATTCCAACTCAAATCCTCTGAAAATTGAATTTGCATTAAAAATACCTTTATGTTATTATATCTGATGAGTTATATTTTTTGCCCCTCGCTTTAATTTCAGCAGGTGATTTATGAAAGTTTTTTCTTACCTAATCATTTAAATAGACCAGCCGGTAGACGCTTGTTCGTCTTCGCTGTGTTTTCTCGTTTCTAATCTTATTACCATATATATTATGTGATGGAACACGATGATGTTCTATGCACACTTTAAGGATTTACAGTGTATATTTATGCGTATTACATAATATTGCTTTTGTATCTTTACATAAGCATGACAGTAAATAATTGTATAATTCAAAATATTGAACTTTATAGTGAAAGAACTAAAACAATGAATAATCAAAAACCATTTCCTCCAAAAATCGCTGGTAAATTTACCACTAACGATAAATTTGGAGTACCTGTTGTCATTGAATGGCAAAAAACATCGCTCATCGAACCAAAATTTGCAACCGCAATGAAGGATGTTTGGGAACTTACACGTAAAGCGTTCATTCCGGTGGAAATGAAATTTTTACGAGCATATCCGCAGGTTGTAAGTACAGAGGATTATTTCAAACCATTTGAACCTCTGTTTAAAAATGGGCTTGAAAACGTTGATTGGCGATCCGCAGAAAAAACAATGGAAGCACTCCTTAAATCACACCAGATTTTTGACGCATCAACATTGAGTGCTGATTTAATTGCGATGTTTGCAAAAGATATTTATTATTTCGTTACAATTAAGGACCAACGGACAAATGCTTTGCATGGATATATTACATTCAAAGTTCGATCAAATTATGTTAAGGGAGTCATGAGCATTGCCGTAGACCCAGCATGTCAGAATCGCGGCCTTGGAAAGCTGCTTATGAGTTCAATTTTTAAAATTAAACCTGACATTAAACACTTTTTTCTGTGTACTAGGGTTACCAATGACACAGCACGCAATGCTTATATGGCTTGGGGTTTTACCAAAGACAATAATCCAATCATGGATCATAAATTAAATCCGAAACATTGGATATTTTTTGAGTATAAGATCAAACAGATAAACATTTTACAAAAAACAGCAGAAAGATTGATAAACCTTCTGTAAAAAATCTTCATTTGTTTGTATGTTAGGGGGCGCCATAAAGCACCCCCTATAACTGCGTTTATATATGTTTTTATCAATATTTCCATAATCTTTTGAAATTTGGGTGAAAACTTGGCTATACCACCCATCTTGTCCTCCACAGCCTTACACCCCTAAAATAGACATAGAAATTTTTGATTAAGAACTTATCCGAAAATTAACAAATCACGCAAGAATAACCCAAAAAATGACTATCCCCCCGTTCTCCCTGCCGTGCCGGTCGAAGCCTTGGCGTAGACTGGAGCCTGACGA